>NZ_BAAAPH010000008.1:0-312554 GCF_039531045.1 Kribbella hippodromi
CATCGGCATACACAACACCCTCCATCAGGCGTTGCTTAGACCGATGGACTCCGCCGTGGCTCTTACACCAAGAACCCGGTCTTCTTGATCGGTTGGGTCTGGTTGATCGGTTGGGTCAGCGCAGGGTGGACCAGGGCTCCGGTGGGGTGCCGGTGAAGAAGCGGAGGATGCCGAGGAGACGGCTGGTCGGTGGGGCGGTCCAGTGGCGCTGGTTGGGCCAGGGGTCGGCGGGGAGTTTGGAGAGCGCCCAGGAGAGGTGCAACCAGAGGATGCCCGCGGCAAGCTCGTCCTCGGGGATCGACGGTCCGGTACGCCGCGGCGCCGACGCGGGTGGGCTCGGGGCGGCGGAGGTGGATGGGGTCGAACCGGCGGAGGTGGGTGGGGTTGAGGTGGCAGAGATGGGTGGGTTTGAGGTGGCGGACGTTGATGGGGTTGAGGTGGCGGAGATAGCGCCGGTGGCGTGGTTGGTGTGGTGCAGGTAGGTCGGGAGGAGTGTGGCGACGTCGGGGAGGGGGAGTTTGGCGAAGTCCATCGCGGGTGGGGCCCAGGCGGCGTCGCCCCAGTCGATGAGGGCGCGGAAGCTGTTGTCGGGCGCGGCGAGAAGGTTGTGGGTGGCAACGTCGCCGTGGATGAGGACCTTTGGGCCGGTCCGGTCGAAGCGGTTGGCGAGGCGGGTGAACCAGGCGGTGAGCCAGTTGGCTGTTCCTGGGTCCAGGTAGCCCCGCGTGGCGAGGTCGTCGAGTGTGCGGTGCGGATCGCCCCAGTCGTCCAGAGGCAGGTCGGGGATGAAGACCCGAACGTGGCTGGTCGGATCGGGCAGAGTGAGTGCAGGTAGAAGCTCGCTAGCGGCATCGCGAGCAGTTCCCAGGGCGGCTCCGGTGGGTCCGTCGGCAGTTGCCACGGCAGGCTGGTCGGTGGGTCCGTCGGCGGGGCTCGCGGGCGATGGGTTGGGGGCGGGATGAACCTGGTGGAGGCGGGCTAGTTGGATCGCGAGGGCGGTTGGGGTGGTGCGTGGTTCGGTGCCGTGGACTCGTTGCATTACTGCGTACGGGGTGGGTATGAGCTGCTGGGTCGGGTCGTAGTCGACGATGGCGGGGGTGTGGACGCCGGCCAGGCGGGCGATCGGGACTACCTGGGTTTCTTTGTGCAGGTCTTGCTCGAAGCCGGGGCGGGAGACTCGGAGGAATAGGTTGGGACCGAGGACGAAGGCGCGGTTGGCTACGCCGCCCGGGACCTCGTAGACCTGCGCCGTGTCGACGCCGTGGCGGCGCGCGATCGCGGTGACGTGGTCCAGGAACTCGCGCTGCTCGCCCAAGCCGGTTGTCCTTCGTTCAAGGGAGTTGTGCTGCTCGCCCAAGCTGGTTCTCCGTTGGTCAGGGTGGCCGCCGGTGCGGTCGGCGGGCATTGGGTTTGATGTACTGCAGCTGTGCGTGTCGAGGTTGATCCGGAAGCTGCCGGGCGGCGCGAGTTCTACGCGTTGCTCAACTCCGTGGTCGTGCCGCGCCCGATCGCCTGGGTGTCGAGCCGGTCGGCCGGCGGTGTCCTGAACCTCGCGCCGCACTCGTTCTTCACCGTGTCCTGTGTGCAGCCGCCGATGGTGCAGTTCACCTCGGTCGGACGGAAGGACAGCCTGAACAACGTGGAGGCGACCGGCGAGTTCGTGGTGAACTTCGCTGCGGAGCCACTGTACGAGCAGGTGAACGCGTCCGGGACGAATTTCCCGCCGGAGGTTTCGGAGTTCGAAGCGGTCGGGGTCAGCACCGAGCCGTCCCGGACGGTCGGCGTACCGCGGGTGGCGGAGTCGCCGGTGGCGATCGAATGCACGCTGCATCAGACCCTCGAACTCGGTGACTGCACGCTGGTGATCGGCCGGGTCCGGCACATCGCGGTCGATGCGGCGATGCTGGACGGCGACCATCCCGAGATTCGCCGGCTCCGTCCGCTGGCCCGGCTCGGCAAGGACGAGTGGAGTACGTTGGGCGACATCCGGTCGATCACCCGGATCAGGTACGCCGACTGGCCTGGGCATTTCACACCTCCGGGTCACTGACCTTGTTGTTGCTCAGGGCATCTTTTGACAATTCGTGGTCGGACAGCTGCTGGGTGAGGGATTCGAGCACGGGCGACATCCGCAGTGGAGTGTGATCCGGCAGCACGGTCGTGGCTGGATGCCAGGTGAGATCCGGTGTCACCAGATAGACCTCGGCTGACAACGGTCCGGGGTCGCGGGTGTAGCAGCGCGCCGCGACGTTGAGCATCAAGCCAAGAGCCGGGATCACGCTGAGGTCGTTGATCACGTGCAATAGCAGGGTGTCGCGAGCCGGCGCCGCGGCCAGTACGCCATGAGGTGCGTCCACCTTGAGGGACTCCCGCAGCACGGTGTCGAGGACGAGCGCGCGGGACGCCGCGAACGGACTTCCGGTGATGGCGGCGAGGCGGAGCTCGTCATGGTCGAAGTACTCGACTTCGTCGGTCAGGCGGCGGAGGTTCGCCAGACCGTACGCCTCGGCTTGGTCCCAGCTGATGCCGAGATCGGACGGTTTCAGGTACATGGTGATGATGCCGTCGGTCGCGGTGGACGGGACGGACAGCAGGCCGGGGACGAACTCGGGGCGGTCGATGCTCCAGCCGGGTGGGAGTGAGGCGCGGGGGACAAGGCGTTGGATGAGGTCGCGTTGTGGGGCCTCGGGTAGCGGCGCGGTGCCGTTGTCGAGTTGGTCCAGGAGATCGGTGAAGTGCTCGGTCACCAAGGCAGGCCAGAAGTCTTCTGGGTGGCCGGCCAGGATGCGGGCGAGGTTGCTGAGGCCGAGCAGCTGATCGCTTGATGGGTCTGCGGACACGAGGGTGGTGCCGCCGCGGTAGGTCAGGGAGAGACCGAGGTCGGCGGTGGTGGACAGTGCGAGCTGGATGAGTCGCGTGGACTGGCGCCGGGACAGCGGTGGCAGGTCCGGAACGGGGTCGCCGGTATAAACGGCGTGGTCGGCGTGGTCGGCGTGGTCGGCGTGGTCGGGGTTGTGGTCGCGGGCAGGTTCGGTGGTTTCGAGGGGCATCGGAGTCCTCCTTCGGCAGAGAAAGTACGAGGATCGGCCGCCGCCGGAGGGTGGAAATCTGAAGCTGTGGATAACGCCGGGATAGTCTGCGCAGGTCCGGGCAGAGGGCCGCAGACCCGGTAATCGCCAAGGAGTACGTATGTCCAGCAGTCCGTTGTCGCGGCCGACGTCCGAGACCCGGCTGTCGTTGTCGCACATCACCGCGCAGAACGAGACCAACCTGCTCGGTACGGTGCATGGCGGCGTGATCATGACGCTGGTCGACTCGGCGGCGGGCGTGGTTGCGGCGCGGCACTCGGGTGGGCCGGCGGTGACGGCGTCGATGGACGAGATGGTGTTTCTCGTGCCGGTACGGGTCGGCGATGTCGTGCACTTCAGCGCGCAGGTGAACTGGACCGGGCGTAGTTCGATGGAGGTCGGTGTCCGGATCACCGCCGATCGGTGGGACGCGGTGGGCCCACAGGTGCATGTCGCGTCGGCGTACCTGGTGTTTGTTGCGGTGGACGAAGGCGGGCAACCACGTGCGGTGCCGCAGGTCGTTCCGGTGACGGATGAGGATCGGCGGAGGTTGCGCGAAGCAGAGATCCGCCGCAGTCACCGGCTGGCCCGCCGTGCCGCGATCATCGCCTCCCGGCAAGAGGACCAGGCACACGAAGATCAGCAGCAAGAAGATCAGCGGCAAGAAGGCTGAAGAAAGACCCAGCGGCTAAAGAGCAGGAAGGCCCTAACCGCGGGGCCAGGTCTTGAGGATGTCGGCGGCGGCGCGGGTTGCGACTTCGGGCGCGTCGGTCATCGCCGCGACGCGATAACTGACCAGCGCGCCCTCGTGCAGTAACAGCAGCCGGTCCGCCAGCTCGCCCGGATCGGCCAGCCCGGCCAGCCGCGCCTGCGCTTCGAACTCGGCCCGCAGCCAGCGCTTCTGCCCCACGATCACCGGCATCGCCGGATGGTCCGGCGCGGCCAGCTCGACACTCGCGTTGATGAATCCACAGCCGTTCCGCGACCCAGCCAGCCAATCGGTCAGCGCCGCGAACAACGCCAGGATCACGTCCTCCGGCGTCGACGGCCGGCGAGCCGCGAGTTGCTCATCGAGGAACAGATGCCATTCCCGGTTCCGGCGCCCGAGGTACGCCGCGATCAGCCGATCCTTCGAACCGAACCGGTCGTACAGCGTCTTCTTCGTCACGTCCGCGGCCGCCGCGATCGAGTCGACGCCGACGGTCCGGATGCCCTGCTCGTAGAACAGGGTCGACGCGGCCGTCAGGATGCGCTCGCCGGCCGGGGTCAGCCGGGGCGCGGCGGCCACCTCGCGGTCCACGATCAGTCTCATCTGCTGGTCCAGCATACTGACAGTATACCGACCGGTGTGGTTACTGTCCCAACCATGACCACCAACCCCGGAGCGACGAAGAACCCCGGCATGACGAAGAACAAGGCGCTCGCCCTGGCCGCCGGAGCGGGGTTCACGGTGTTCTGGAGCTGCGGCTTCATCGGCGCCCGGTGGGGTACGGAGTACACGACCGCCTTCGATCTGCTCGCCTGGCGGTTCCTGGTCGCGGGTGCGATCGCGGCGATCGTCCTGGCCGTACGGCGGCCGCGGATCTCGCGCCGTGATCTCGTCACCCAGGTGTGGATGGCCGTGCTGACGCAATTCGTGTACCTCGGACTGATCTTCACCGGAATCGACCACGGGATCACCGCCGGTGTCACCGCGCTCATCGGTTCGCTGCAACCACTTCTGATCGCGACCGTCGCCGGACCGCTACTGGGCGAAGTGGTGAGCCGACGGCAATGGATTGGTCTGTTCCTCGGCCTCGCCGGCGTCGCACTGGTCGTCGCGGACGATCTCAGCGCCGGACATGTGAAGCCCCTCCTCTTCCTGATCCCAGTCGCCGGCCTCCTCGGCCTGGTCGCCGGCACCTGTCTCGATCGGCTCCGAAAGCCCACGACGAGTTCACTCGACGCCCTCGCCGTACAGAGCCTCGTGTCGTCCGTACTGTTCACCGCGCTGGCGTCCGCGACGAATCAGCTGACCGTTCCGCGAGAACCAGCCTTCTACGGCGCGGTGTTCTGGCTCGTACTGTTAGCCACCGGCGGCGGCTGGGGTCTGTACCTCGTCAACCTCAAGCTTTCCGGCGCGACCCGCGTCAGCTCACTGCTCTATCTGGTCCCGCCGACCACGATGTTGTTCGCCTTCCTGCTCTTCGGCGAGAGGATCGGCGCACTCGCCGTCCTGGGCATGCTGATTTGTGCCATAGCCGTACTCCTGATCAGGGGCCGGGAACTTGTACGCTGCGGGGATGGCGGAACCCCGGTGGCTGGACCAAAGAGAACAACAGGCCTGGCGCGCGTACATCGCGGCGCAGCGCGTAGTGAGCAGCCGGATCGAGCAGCAGCTACAACGCGACGCCGGCATTCCGCACACGTACTACGAGATTCTCGTCCGGCTGTCCGATGCTCCGGGCAACCGGCTGCGGATGAGTGAGCTGGCGGTCGCCACGCTCGGCTCCCGCAGCCGGCTCTCGCACGCGGTGAACCGGCTCGAGCAGCACGGCTGGGTGAAGCGCGAGGGCATCGAGTCCGACCGTCGCGGTCAGGTCGCGATCCTGACCGAGCTCGGCCGGCAGAAGCTCGTCGACACGGCGCCCGGTCACGTCGAGGAAGTACGCCAGTCGATCTTCGACGCCCTCACCCCGGAGCAGGTCGAGCACTTGTACGACGTCTGTGCGACGCTGGCCCGGCACTCCGGCGACACTGTCGATCGCGCCGCCTGGGAGCGGACCTGAGATGAGGCGTCCGGTCACGCTGATCGCGCTGACTGCCCTAGCCGTAGCCGGTTGCAGCAATGGCGGCAAGCCGACCGCCGGTCCGAGCACGGTGCCGTCATCCTCGGTGCCGACAACCGAGGAGACAACGCCCAGCCCGACCCAAACCCCAACCCACACGCCGACGCCGACTCCGAGCTGCGTCGACCAGAAGCTCAAATCGCTGACCCTGCGCGAGCAGGCTGCCCAACTGATCATGACGGGCATCAACGCCGGCGGCATGACCGCTGCCCAGCGGACCGTCGTCGAGGGCCAGAAGTCGGGCAGCATCCTGCTGGTCGGCAGCGGCGGCAGCCTCGCCCATACCCGCACCGCGATGGCGACCGTGACCGACGCGGCCACGGTCAAGGGCATCCGTCCGCTGATCGCCGCGGACCAGGAAGGCGGTCAGATCCAGCGTCTCAAAGGCTCCGGCTTCGACCGCATGCCGGCCGCGACAGTCCAGGGCGAGTGGTCGGCGGGCAAGCTGACCGCGAAGGCACAGCAGTGGGGCAAACAGCTCAAAGAGGCCGGGGTCAACGTCGATCTGGCGCCGGTCGCGGACGTCGTCCCCGAATCGCTGAAGGATCAGAACGCGCCGATCGGCAAGCTCGACCGGGAGTTCGGCAACACCCCCGAAAAGGTCGGTCCGGCTGTCCGGGCCTTCGTACAGGGAATGAACCAGGCCGGGGTCGCCACCTCGGTGAAGCACTTCCCCGGACTCGGTCGGGTCCGCGGCAACACGGACTTCGCGGCCGGTGTCGTCGACACCACCACGGTCCGCGGCGATGCGGATCTGAAGCCGTTCGCGGACGGTATCGCCGCCGGTACGTCGATGGTGATGATCTCCACCGCCACGTACACCAAGATCGATCCGGACAACCGTGCGGTGTTCTCGCCAACCGTCATCCAGGGGATGGTCCGCGGCGACCTCGGCTGGCGCGGGGTGGTGATCACCGACGACGTCGGTGCCGCCGCGGAGGTCGCGTCGATCCCGGCCGGCCAGCGGGCCACCCGGTTCGTGGCGGCCGGCGGTGACATCGTCATCAACGCCAAGTCCGCGCTGACCGAGCCGATGGTGGACGCGCTGGTCGCGCGGGCCAAGCAGGACCCGTCCTTCGCCACGAAGCTGACGGGTAGCGTGCGGCGTGTGCTGACACTGAAGCAGGACCACGGTCTGGTGAGCTGCGGATGACCGGGTCGGGGCCGGACGAAGAGCAGGAACCCGACTACCGCTTCACCCTGGCGAACGAACGTACCTATCTGGCCTACCTGCGGACCTCACTGGCCTGCTACGCCGGCGGACTGTCAGCGGTCCAGTTCCTCGACCTCGGACCGGACCGCTGGCCGGCCCGGATCATCGGCATCGTTCTGGTCTGTGCCGGGGTCGCCACCACCGCGGGCGCGTTCCGTCGCTGGCAGCAGAACCAGAGCGCGATCCGCCGCGGCGGTGCGCTTCCGGTGACCAGACTGCCGCTGATGCTCGGGGCAACCATCGCGGTGGTCGGGCTGATCGGCCTGCTGTTCTCCCTGTGGCGATAACTGTGGCGATGAGCACACCGGATCCGGGTCGTCAGCCAGAGCGGACGCTGCTCGCGTGGCGGCGTACGTCCCTCGGGCTGATCGCCAACGGCGCTCTGCTGCTTGCCTCCGGCCACGGTTCGTCGGCTGTCCGGACCGGCCTCGGGATCGTCGTCCTGGTGCTCTCGCTGGGCTGCTGGGCCGCCGTGAGCGCGGTTTACCGGCGTACGAAGGGCGGCGCGGTCCATGCCCTCGGCCACGAGAACGTACTTCGGGTGGCCGCCGGCCTGGTACTCGTCGTCGGGCTGTTCGACCTGTACGCCGTGATCACACGATGAAACCGATCAGTTACCGACTGTATAACCCCTGACTGGCCAATTCATCCCGACGCGCTACGTTGACCCCCGCGGGTACCACGTCAACCGCATGTTCCCTCTAGCATGTTCACGGTTTGTCCCTCGTTCATCCGGAGCTTGAAGTGCCGTTACGTCTGCGTCCGAACGACCCGACGTTCTACGACCTTTTCACCGAGTCCGCCAACCACCTCGTGGACGGATCCCGGATTCTGGCGGAGCTGCTCGGCAGTACGGCCGGTACCGGGCTGTCCAACAGCCATCAGATCGCCGCCCAGATGAAGGACGCGGAACACGCGGCCGACGAGACCACGCACTCGATCATCCGGCGGGTCAACTCGACCTTCGTCACCCCGTTCGACCGCGAGGACATCTACCGGCTGGCCTCCGATCTCGACGACGTGATGGACTTCATGGAGGAGGCGGTGGACACCATCCACCTCTTCAACCTGGAGAAGCTGCCGGAGGAGATCGCCGAGCAGATCGAGGTCCTGCAGCGCGCCGCCCAGCTGACCGCCGAGACGATGCCGCGGCTGCGCACGATGAAGGACCTGGCCGAGTACTGGATCGAGATCAACCGGCTGGAGAACACCGGTGACGCGGTCCACCGGCGGCTGATCGCCAAGCTGTTCAGCGGTGAGTACGAAGCGCTCACCGTGATGAAACTCAAGACCGTGGTCGACCTGCTGGAGGCCGCGATCGACGCCTTCGAGCACGTCGCCAACACGGTCGAGCAGATCGCCGTCAAGGAGAGCTGAGCGTGGAGCTCGCGCTCGTCATCGCCGTCGTCGTCATCGCGCTCGCGTTCGACTACACCAACGGTTTCCATGACGCCGCCAACGCGATCGCCACCTCCGTCTCCACTCGCGCGCTGACGCCCCGCGTGGCGCTCGGGATGGCCGCGGCGTTCAACTTCCTCGGCGCCCTGGCCGGTACCGAGGTGGCCGAGACGGTCGGCAAGGGCATCATCAACACGCCGAGCGGCAAACACGGTCTGGTGATCGTGATCGCCGCCCTGATCGGCGCCATCACCTGGAACCTGATCACCTGGTACTTCGGCCTGCCCAGCTCGTCGACGCACGCCCTGATCGGTGGTCTGGTCGGTGCCGGCCTGGCCTCGACCAGTACGGTCCTGTGGTCCGGCATCGTCGACAAGGTAGTCATCCCGATGGTGCTGTCGCCCGCGGTCGGCTTCCTCGGTGCCTTCCTGCTGATGGTCGGGATCCTCTGGCTGTTCCGGCGCAGCAACCCGGGCAAGACCACCCGCGGCTTCCGGATGGCGCAGTCCCTGTCGGCGGCCGCGATGGCGCTCGGGCACGGCCTGCAGGACGCGCAGAAGACGATGGGCGTCATCTTCCTGGCCCTCGTCACCACCGGGCACGCCCAGCAGACCGATGGCATCCCGCTCTGGGTCAAGATCTCGGCCGCGACCGCGATCTCGCTCGGCACGTACTCCGGCGGCTGGCGGATCATGCGGACACTCGGCCGCCGGATCATCCACCTGGACCCGGCCCGTGGCTTCGCCTCCGAGGCGATCTCGGCGGCGGTGCTGTACGTGATGGCGATCGGCCTGCACGCCCCGGTGTCGACCACCCACACGATCACGTCCGCGGTGATGGGCGCCGGCGCCACGAAGCGGCTCTCGGCCGTCCGGTGGGGTGTCGCGAAGGGCATCGTCACCGCGTGGGTGCTGACGATTCCCGCGGCCGGCCTGGTCGCCGCAGCGGTCTACGGGCTGGCTCATCTGATTCTCGAGTAACTGCACCGAACCGGTTCATTTCGAATTCACTCACCAGGCCTACGGTCGAACGAGGCTGCAGCTCGTACGCCCAGGGGAAGTGATGCGCAATGGATCTTTCGTTCCTCGTTGTCGTGGTGATCATCACCGCGTTGGTGTTCGACTTCACCAACGGGTTCCACGACACCGCCAACGCGATGGCGACCTCGATCGCCACCGGCGCCCTGAAACCCAAGGTCGCGGTCGCCGTGTCGGCCGTGCTCAATCTGGTTGGCGCGTTCATCTCCACCGAGGTGGCCAAGACGATCTCCAGCGGCATCGTCGACGATGCCAAGGTGACCGTCCCGGTGATCTTCGGTGGACTGGTCGGCGCCATCCTGTGGAACCTGCTGACCTGGTATCTCGGCCTGCCGAGCTCCTCGTCCCACGCGCTCTTCGGTGGGCTGATCGGCGCCACCTGGATCGCCTCCGGGAGCAGCGCCGTGCACTTCGGCACCGTCGTGCAGAAGATCATCGTCCCGGCCGTCGCCGCACCGATCGTCGCCGGTGTGGTCGCCGTTCTCGGCACCTACCTGGCCTACAAGCTCACCGCGCGGGCGCGGAAGAAGACCGTGACCGACGGTTTCCGGGCCGGTCAGGTCGCCTCCGCCTCGCTGGTCTCGCTGGCGCACGGCACCGGTGACGCGCAGAAGACGATGGGGGTCATCACCCTGGTGCTGATCACCTCCGGCAGCCTCACCAAGGGTTCCGGGCCGCCGATCTGGGTGATCCCCGCTGCCGGCACGGCGATCGCGGCCGGTACCTATCTCGGCGGCTGGCGGATCATCCGGACGATGGGCAAGGGCCTGGCCGAGATCGAGTCGCCGCAGGGCTTCGCCGCGGAGACCAGCTCGACCTCGGTGCTGCTGATCTCGGCACACCTGGGCTTCCCGCTGTCCACCACGCAGGTCTGCTCTGGCAGCATCCTCGGCGCCGGGCTCGGCAAGCGGCTGGCCGAGGTGCGCTGGACAGTAGCCAGCCGGATGGCTGTTGCCTGGCTGCTGACGCTACCGGCCGCTGCGGTCGTCGGCGCGCTGTCCGGTGAGGTGGCCGACTCCGGGAACCTCGGTGTCGTCATCATCGCGATCCTGGCGGTTGCTGCCGGTGGTGCCATCTACGCCGCCTCCCGGCGCCGTCCGGTCACCTCGGAGAACGTGAACGAGTACCCCAGCTCCACGACCCCGGCTACCACGGCCGCGACGGTCTGAGAGGAGTACGGCGATGCATATCGACTGGAGTTCGCTGGGTGAGGTAGCGATCGTCAGCCTGGTCTTCGGTGTCGGCGTAGCAGTGCTGTTCGCGCTGGGGGTGAATGCGATGTCGCGGCGAGCGGTGGCGATCGATGCGAAGCGCCAACCGTCCTTCGTGGACACCGGCGTGGCCGCACTGTGTTTCGCGGCCTGTCTGGCAGCTGTGCTGTACGGGCTGTACCTGATCATCCCGCAGTTCCACTAGTGCTGACGTACGACGGGCGGTCTGGCGGCTGCCCGTCGTACGGGTATCAGCGGTTCCAGCGGCGTACCGACTTGGCCACGTCCTTGCTGCGGATCGACCCCAGGTTGTACTCCCACGCAGCCAGCAGCCGCTCGCCCAGTACCTCCGCATCAAGGTGCGTACGCGGCCGTACCGCGACTGCCCAAGTGGCGGCGGCCGCGTGACCTTGCTGATGCAACAGATGGTCGACTGTGGCTTGGATGCGGCCGCACTGTTCACTGGCGAGCCCATCGGTCGCCCACTCCTGCAGAATCGCGGGATCATCGGCGGTCATCTGGGCCAGATAGGTCAATGGACCGCGCCAGAACCCCTTGCTGCCGATGCCGTCGAGTGACTCCAGTGGGAACCAGCCGTTCTGGTTGCGCCGGCCGTTCACCGCGGACTCGATCTCCCGGGCGCGCTCCGCGGTCAGGTCACGGATCGCCCACTCGACGAAGAACGCGCCGGCGTCCGGGATCTGCTCGGCCACGTGCGGTGCGACCGTCAGCGCACCCGGATCGAACAGGTGCAACTCTTCTTCGCGCGAATCGAAAAACACGACAACTTCCCCCGCCTGTTCGTAGTGCACGGGCCGCGACCGCCGGCCCGCCGAACAGAGACCCCCCAGGTACCTGTTTCGTCAACGAGTGCTTTCGTACCCTCGGACCACCCCAAGGGTCAAGGTCTTGTCCGCGCCCGGCTAGCGGCGTCGTTCCGCCCGGCGGGCCAGTTCCTCGCGGTCCAGCCGCTCGGCCTCCTCCGGAGTCGGCGCGCTGCCGCCGTACGCGGCCGGTAGCCACCAGGCGCCGGCCGGTTGCTCCGGGTAGCTCCGGATGGTCTCGTCCAGCATGCCGGCCATCGTGTCCCGCAGGTGCGCGGTCGCCTCGCCCGGGTCGTCGTCACCCGTCACCGTGATCGGCGCGCCGATGCTGATCGCGATCGGGCGGTGCCTGGAGAAGTCCCGCGGGTGGTCCTTGGTGAACATCCGCTGTGTGCCCCACAGGATCATCGGCAGCACCGGTACGCCCGCCTCGGCGGCCATCCGCACCGTACCCGTCTTGAATTCCTTGAGCTGGAACGACCGGCTGATCGTCGCCTCCGGAAACACGCCGACGATCTCGCCGGCCTGCAGGTGCCGGATCGCCTGCTGGTACGACGCCGCGCCGGCCTCCCGGTCGACCGGGATGTGGTGCATCCCGCGCATCAGCGGGCCCGAGTACCGGTTCCGGAACAGCACCTCCTTGGCCATGAACCGGACCAGCCGTTTGCTCGGCAGCGCACCGTACCCGCCGAGGACGAAGTCGACGTAGCTGATGTGGTTGAGCGCGATCAGCGCGCCACCCGTCCGCGGGACATGCTCCGTACCGGTGCGGCGGATCTGTAGATCCAGCACCGTGAAGGCAGTCTTCGCGAAGGCGATGACGGGCGGGTAGACGATGTCTCGCATGCCCCGATTATGGTGGTCTGCGACAACATTGTGGCCCGCAAGCGGGACACAGGACACCGCGGGAGCTCGCACCGAAGTGGGCTGAGAGGGCGGCTGGACCAGAATCCGGCGCCGCCGACCGCCGAACCTGTCCGGGTAATTCCGGCGTAGGGAGCAGCACCATGGTCAATGTCAGCACCGGCCCGATCTCGGGGTCGGAGAAGATCCGCCGGGGCGAGCTCGGCGTGCCGGCCCGGCGCGTCAACCTCACCAACGGCGAACACTTCGATCTCTACGACACCTCCGGTCCGTACACCGAGGTGGACGCGAAGATCGACCTCGAGGCCGGCCTGCCGCCGTTGCGGCGGGACTGGATCGCGGGGCGCGAGCCCAGCACCCAGCTCGGGTACGCCCGGGCCGGCGTGATCACCGAGGAAATGCGGTACGTCGCCGTCCGGGAAGGACTCGATCCGGAGTTCGTCCGGGCGGAGGTCGCGCGCGGCCGGGCCGTGATCCCGGCGAACCGGTGTCACCCGGAGAGCGAGCCGATGATCATCGGGAAGAAGTTCCTGGTCAAGGTGAACGCCAACATCGGCAACTCGGCCGTCAGCAGTTCGATCGAGGAAGAAGTCGAAAAGCTCGTCTGGGCAACCCGTTGGGGCGCGGACACGGTCATGGACCTGTCCACCGGCAAGAACATCCACGAGACCCGCGAGTGGATTCTGCGCAACTCGCCGGTCCCGATCGGTACCGTCCCGCTGTACCAGGCGCTGGAGAAGGTGAAGGGCGATCCGGCCGAGCTGTCCTGGGAGGTGTATCGCGACACGGTGATCGAGCAGTGCGAGCAGGGCGTGGACTACATGACGGTGCACGCCGGAGTGCTGCTGCGGTACGTACCGCTGACCGCCCGGCGGATCACCGGGATCGTGTCGCGTGGTGGTTCGATCATGGCGGCCTGGTGCCTGGCGCATCACCAGGAGTCCTTCCTGTACACGCATTTCGCCGAACTGTGCGAGATCCTGCGCGCGTACGACGTCACGTTCTCGCTGGGCGACGGCTTGCGGCCGGGATGTATCGCGGACGCGAACGACGAAGCACAGTTCGCGGAGTTGCGTACGCTCGGCGAACTGACCCGGATCGCGTGGGAGCACGATGTCCAGGTCATGATCGAAGGCCCCGGACACGTGCCGATGGACAAGATCGCGGAGAACGTACGGCTCGAGGAGGAGCTTTGCGGCGAGGCACCGTTCTACACATTGGGGCCGTTGGCAACTGATGTGGCACCGGCCTACGACCACATCACGTCCGCGATCGGCGCGGCGCAGATCGGCTGGCTGGGTACGGCGATGCTCTGCTACGTCACGCCCAAGGAGCATCTCGGCCTGCCCGATCGCGACGACGTGAAGACCGGCGTGATCACGTACAAGATCGCTGCCCACGCGGCCGATCTGGCCAAGGGGCACCCCGGCGCGCAGGCCTGGGACGACACGTTGTCGAAGGCAAGGTTCGAGTTCCGCTGGGAGGATCAGTTCAACCTCTCGCTGGATCCGGACACGGCCCGCTCCTTCCACGACGAGACGTTGCCGGCCGAGCCCGCCAAGACCGCGCACTTCTGCTCGATGTGCGGTCCGAAGTTCTGCTCGATGCGGATCACCGCGGACATTCGCGCGTACGCCGAGGAGCACGGGCTGACCTCGGCGGAGGCGGTCGAGGCCGGGTTCGCGGAGATGTCGGAAACCTTCCGCGCCGACGGGCAGAAGCTGTACCTGCCGATCGCCGACTGACCTCAGGCCTGCTCCCGGCTCGCCCGGGAGCGGGCCCTGGGTTGCAGTGTTTTGACCCCGCCGGGCCCTGACTCTGGGTGAAATCGCCGCTCACGGAGTGATCACGTGGAGTTACTGACTGAAGCGATTCAGGTTCTGTCCTTCACTCTACGTGAATAAGGCTGTAGCCTTAACCCCGTCGGAAGGAGGTGCGATGGTCTTCGTCCTAACCGTAGATCAGCGCGACAGCCGAAGCACGAGCGATCTCGTACCCGAGCTACTGAACTCCCTGAACCGCCGGCCGCGGCTGCCCGGACTGCTCCGCAAGTTCGAGCGGACCGCCGGTGACGAGGTGCAGGGCGTACTGTCGGAGGCCCGTGCCACCATCGACGTCATTGTGGAACTGCTCCGCGCGGACGTCTGGTACGTGGGCCTCGGTATCGGTGCGGTGACCGAGCCGCTGCCGCGAAGTACGCGCGCGGGCAGCGGGGCGGCGTTCGTGTACGCGCGGGAAGCAGTGACCCGGGCCAAGTCGAGCCCGCACCCGGTCAACGTGGTCGGACCGGACGTCCGCGGCGCCGAGCGGGTCGAAACCGTGCTGTGGCTGATGGCGTCCGTGCTGCGGCGCCGGAGCGAACGCGGCTGGGCGGTGGCGGATCTGTTGTCAGAAGGACTCACCAGGCGGGAGATCGGCGTGAAACTAGGGATCAGCCAGTCGGCGGTGACCCAGCGGGCCCAGGCGGCCGGCTTCGCCGAGGAGCAACGCGGACGGGCGCTGGCCGCGGACCTCCTCGACGCAGGGGATGCTGCGTGACGGCGCTGGTCCTGTCGCTCACCGCTGCCGGACTGATCCTCGCCGTCCTGGCCTGGGTGCCGAAGTCCGGCTCCACTCTCGAAATCGTCATCAGTGCGGTCATGCTGGCCTGTCTGGGCGCAGTCGGCGTACTGCTGCTGGCTGAGGACGGCGTGGCCAGCTGGCCCGAGCGCTGGTGGAACGCGCTGCTACTACTGGCCGGCGGCCTGGCTGTCACCGGAGGCGGTCCACTGACCACATCAGTGCTGGCACTAGCGGACCGGCGCAGTACGCGTGCCCAGTCGACTCAGAAGGCCGGTGAGGTGCTGCGGGGCGGTGCACTGATCGGTGCGCTCGAGCGGCTCGCTGTGTACGGTGCACTGGTCTCTGGCTGGCCGGAGGGCATCGCGGTAGTGCTGGCCATCAAGGGCTTGGCCCGCTACCCGGAGCTGCGCAGTCCGGACCAGCCCGCGTCGGTGACACCCCAAGCGGTCGCGGAACGCTTCATCATCGGCACGTTCACCAGCGTCCTGTGGGCAGTCACCTGCGCGGGTCTACTGCGATCGCACTGACCTCAGGCGCGGATGACGACGTCGTCGACGACCTTGTCGTGCCAGGTCTGCTGTTTGTCGTCCCAGAGCGGCCAGAGCACGTTGAGAACGCAAAGCTGGTTGAAGATCTGGGCGCACACCTCGCGAGCGATGGTCTTGCCGGTGCCGATCAGCTGGCCTGTGCGCGCGTCGACGATCCGTAGCCCGGTCACCTTCTTGCCGAAGGACTGGCCGGTGCTGCCCTGCCGGACGATGCGGTTCCAGACCCAGACAACGAACGCCAGCGCGAATCCGCCGAGCATCGCGAACCCACCACCGGGCCCGAGATCCTCCTTGTTGCCGTCGATGACCAGCGCGATCAGTACCCCGGCGATCGACGGGATCGCGGTCAGCAGTGCGTCGAGCAGGTACGCGCCGACGCGGATCGGCCACTCCGCCAGCCGGCCGGGAGCTACGTACCGATAGCCCTGACCGGGTTGTGGATAAGGGTTGTAGCCCTGCGCCGGGTGCTGGCCGGGCGGGAACTGCCCCGGTTGTCCTGGTGGGAACTGGCCTGGTTGGCCGGGTGGGTACTGACCGCCGTAAGGCCCTGAGGGAGGGGTGGTCACGAGAGGTCCTCTCTGCGGCGAACTGATTGCCGGGCACAAGTATCGCCGAAACGGCCGGACGCCGCGGCCAGCTCGGCCACGGCGTCCGGGATCGTCAGCTCGGCGTCAGAGCTTGATGACGTAGGTGTTGTTGATCTTGTCGGCGAACGTCTGCCGCTTCTCATCCCACAGCGGCCACAGGTACCCGAGGTAGCAGGCCGCGCCGTCGAGGACGTGGGTCAGCTGGCGCAGGAACGTCTTGCCGGCACCGAGCGGCTGGCCGGTGTCCGCGCCGACCAGCTTCAGGCCGAGCACCTGCTTGCCGACGGTCTGGCCGGTGCTGCCCTGGCGGATGATGATGTTCCAGATCGCCAGACCGAGGCCGACCAGGTACAGCAGGACGCCGAAGATCCTGACCACGGAGTTGTCGACGTTGGCGATCGCGGACCCGAGACCGCAGGGCACACCAATGATGACGGAGTCGACGAACCAGGCACCGACCCGGTTCGGCCAAGCCGCCAGGTTGCCCGGGATGCCACCTCCGTACGCGCCCGGCTGGCCGTACGGGCCGTAGCCCTGCTGGTACGGCTGCCCGTACTGACCAGGCTGCTGCCCGTACTGCCCCGGCTGCTGCGGATAACCCGGCTGCTGTCCGTACTGACCAGGCTGCCCCGGCTGTTGCCCGTACTGCCCCGGCTGACCGGGCTGCTGGCCGTACTGACCCGGTTGACCGGGCTGCTGCCCGTACCCCGGCTGCTGCCCGTACTGGCCGGGCTGCTGGCCGTACTGCCCAGGCTGGCCGTACTGACCCGGTTGTTGTGGGTCTTGCGGGCCGTAACCCGGTGGTGGCGTCGGAGTGCTCACGACGATCCCTTCTGTGTATTGCTGTTTGAGGAGTGAGTTGCAGGCTAGTGGTCGGACGGATCAGCCCTGCCGACGGATCCGCCCTGTTCGGGGTTACCTTTGGACGGTGAGCCTGTCGCAGAGCGTCTTCGTCCGCCCCACGGGTCCGGTCCGGCCGTTGGATCGACGAGTGTGGGGGCTGTCAGCAGTCGGTGTGGGCGGATTCGCGCTGGCAGCCGTGTATCAGCTGTCCAACCAGCGGATCGGCATCCCGTGCATCCTGCACGCCACCACCGGACTGAACTGTCCACTCTGCGGATCGACCCGGATGGCGGCCGCGCTGCTCCGCGGCGATCTGGCCGCCGCGTGGCACTTCAACCCCGTGATCCTGGTGCTCGGCCCACTGGCCGGTGTTGCCCTTGGCTACCAGGTGCTCGCCTGGACCCTGGAGTCCCTGCGGGTGGTGCGCTTGCCCCGGCTGTCGATGAGCCCGCGCGCGGCGGACTGGCTGATGAAGGGCCTGATCGTGTTGCTGGCCGCGTACGGCATCGCCCGCAACCTGGTCTGACAGCCGGGGAGCACTGCTCAGTTGCTGTAACGCACGAAGTAGCTGATGGCCGAAAGTGCGATCGACACCACGCCACCGATCCACGCGACCTTCGCCAGCGTGTCCGGACGGCCCTGCTCGCGGAACTTGCCCTGAGCAATCAGACCGAGCACCACTGACGCGATACCGCAGCAGAACCAGCAGACGATGCCGATGATGGCGAGGGTCTTCGGGGTGTTGTTCTGCGGCTGCGCGCCATACCCGTAGCCGCCAGGCCCCGGCTGGCCGTACTGACCCGGCTGCTGACCGTAACCGCCCGGCTGTTGGCCATAGCCACCTGGCTGCTGGCCGTAGCCACCCTGCTGCCCGTACCCAGGCTGCTGGCCGTAGCCCGGCTGCTGCCCGTACTGCCCGGGCTGACCCGGGTACTGCTGGCCGTACTGCCCAGGCTGCTGTTGCCCTGGCTGCTGCTGCCCGTACTCACCGGGCGGCTGCTGACCGTACTGGCCTGGCTGCTGCTGGCCGTACGGGTCGCTCTGACCGTACGGGTTCGGCTGTTCACCCGGAGTCTCGGGAGTGTCCTGCGGCCTGTTCTGGTCGTTCTGGTCGTCGCCGGGAGGAGGCGTCGGAGTGCTCACCGCGGTTCCCTTCTGAGAACGTCGAGGAATCTTCGCAGGTTATCTTTCCCACCGGTTCACGGTCACGTCCCCACACCGGGCCACCGGCCCGAAACGGGCACCGGCCGCCGCGACGACGCGTCGCGACAGCCGGTGACAAGACCGTGAGGCAGGACGAGGCTCAGCCGAAACGGCCGGTGATGTAGTCCTCGGTGGCCTTCTCCGTCGGGTTGGAGAAGATCTGCTTGGTCGGTGCCATCTCGATCAGCCGGCCGGGCTTGCCGGTCGCGGCCAGGTTGAAGAACGCGGTCTGGTCCGAGACCCGGGCCGCCTGCTGCATGTTGTGCGTCACGATCACGACGGTGAACTTGTCCTTCAGCTTCTCGATCAGGTCCTCGATCGCCAGTGTGGAGATCGGGTCCAGCGCCGAGCACGGCTCGTCCATCAGGATCACCTCGGGCTCGACCGCGATCGCGCGCGCGATGCAGAGCCGCTGCTGCTGACCACCGGACAGGCCGGCACCCGGCTTGTCCAGCCGGTCCTTGACCTCGTTCCACAGGTTGGCGCCCTTGAGCGACTGCTCGACCACCTCGGCCAGCTTCTTCTTGTCCTTGACGCCGTTCAGCTTCAGGCCGGACGCGACGTTGTCGAAGATCGACATCGTCGGGAACGGGTTCGGCCGCTGGAAGACCATGCCGACGACCCGCCGGACGGCCACCGGGTCCACGCCGGAGCCGTACAGGTCCTGCTGGTCCAGCATCACCTTGCCCTCGACGCGGGCGCCGGGGATCACCTCGTGCATCCGGTTCAGGGTGCGCAGGAAGGTGGACTTGCCGCAGCCGGACGGACCGATGAACGCGGTGACCGAGCGGGGCTCGACCGTCATCGACACGTCCTCGACGGCCTTGAAATCGCCGTAGTAGACGTTGAGGCCGCTGACCTCGATGCGCTTCGCCATATCGACTCAGAACCTCTCGTGACTATTTCGACTTGATGGCGCTGAACCGGGCGATCAGCCGGGCCAGCAGGTTGAGGGCAAGGACCAGCAGGATCAGCGTCAGCGCCGCCGCCCAGACCCGGTCGGCCGCGTTCGGCAGCGCCAGCTCGGTGCGGTCCTGGTTGATCATCGTCGGCAGTGCGCCCATGAAGCCGTTGAACGGATTCAGGTTGATGTTCTTCGAGTAGCCGACCAGGATCAGCAGCGGCGCGGTCTCACCCATCACCCGGGCCAGACCGAGCATCACGCCGGTGACGATGCCGCCGAACGCGGTCGGCACGACGACCTTCAGGATCGTCTTCCACTTCGGCACTCCGAGCGCGTACGACGCCTCGCGCAACTCGTCCGGTACCAGCTTGAGCATCTCCTCGGTGGAGCGCAGCACGACCGGGAGCATCAGCAGTACCAGGGCCAGCGAGACCGCGAAGCCGACCCGGTTGAAGCCGAAGATGGTGATCCAGACCGCGTAGATGAACAGCGCGGCGACGATCGACGGCACCCCGGTGAGGATGTCGATCATGAAGCTGACGACCTTCGCGGTCCGGGTGCCCTTGCCGTACTCGACCAGGAAGATCGCACCGAGGATCGCGATCGGCACCGCGATCACCGCGGTGATCAGGGCCATGATCAGCGTGCCCATGATCGCGTGGTACGCGCCGCCGCCCTCCCGGCGGACGGTGATGCCGCGCTGCGACTGGCTCCACCAGTCGGCGGTCAGCAGCAGGTGGTAGCCCTTGCTGACCACGGTGAACAGAATCCAGACCAGCGGGATCATCGCCAGCACGAAGGCGAGCACGATCAGTACGGTGGCCAGCGTGTTCCGGAACGCCCGCGCCCCGGACTTACCACTCAGATCCAGCACTTTGCCGTCGTACGCGGGCTTGTTCTCGGCGATCAAACTCATCGACGTCCTCGCTTCGCTCCGGGCGCCGACGAGGCACTAGACGGGCTGTGTTTCTTGGTTCGCTCGCTGCGCTCGCTCACGAGGACGCTCCTTCCGCTGCGGTGGAACCGGCGCGGCGGTTCCGGCGCGGCCGCTTCTTGCCGGGGGCGCTGCGGTCGACGATGATCCGGGCCGCGGAGTTGACCAGGAACGTGACCACGAACAGGACCAGACCGGCCGCGATGTACGCGCCGGTCTTCTCCGGCGAGTCGAACTCGGCGGCGTTGTTGGCGATCTTCGACGCGAACGTCTCACCACCGGCGAAGATCGACGAGTTCCATGGGTCGTTGCCGTTCGGCACCGACAGGATGATCAGCACCGCGACGGTCTCACCGAGCGCCCGGCCGAGGCCGAGCATCGACGCGCTGACCACGCCGGAGCGCCCGTACGGCAGGACCGCCATCCGGACCATCTCCCACTTGGTGGCGCCGAGCGCCAGCGCGCCTTCGCGGTGCGCGATCGGCGTCTGGGCGAAGATCTCCCGGCTGATCGCGGTGACCACCGGCAGGATCATGATCGCCAGCACCACCGAGGCGGTGAAGACCACGCCGACGTTGTCGCCGACCGGCTTCGCGAACACCGGCATCCAGCCGAGCGCGTCGGACAGCCCGTTGATCACCGGAAGCAGGATCGGGGCGAAGAACAGCGCGCCCCACAGGCCGTACACGATCGACGGCACGGCGGCCAGCAGGTCGACCGCGTGCGCGACCGGCGCGGCCAGCTTCTTCGGGGCGTAGTACGTGATGAACAGCGCGACGCCGATCGCGATCGGGACCGCGATGATCATCGCGATGATCGAGCTGACCACGGTGGTGTAGAAGAGCGCGGCAATACCGAACCGCGGGTTGTCGCCGCCCGGCTCCCAGATCCGGGAGAACAGGAAGCTGCTCTTGTCGTCGGCGAGGGCCGGAATCGCCAGCGCCAGCAGGAAGATGCCGACGAACGCGACGATCAGGACCACCAGGCCGCCGGAGCCGCGGGCCAGCCCGCCGAACAGCCGGTCACCCAGGTGGCCGACCGCGCCGAGCTCCAGCTTGCGGCCGCCGCTCTCGGCCGGCTGCTGTTCGGTGTGCTCGGTGTGCCCAGTGTGCTCGGTCTGCTGGGTGTGCTCTTCGGCCAGCTCCTCGAACCGCGGGGCCGGACCGGCGTCCTCGTGGACCAGATCCTCGATCTTTGCTTCAGCGGCATCCGCCGCGGCCACCTGGTCCGCGGCCGTGCCGTCCGGCCGGTCGGGCGGTGCCGTGCCGTCTGGACTACTCATCGATGGTGCTCCAAGCGCCTGAGTCGTGAACTGTGACGTCGGGTCTGACGAGGCGAAGCCCCGGCCGTCCTCCGATGACTCGGGGACCGGCCGGGGCTCGCATCAGTGCTGCTTCGCGATCAGCTGATCGCCTGGATCGCGGCCTCGACCTTGGTCTGGATCTCGGCCGGGAGCGGCGCGTAGTTCAGGTCGGTCAGCGAAGCCTGGCCGTCCTTGCTGACGAAGTAGTTCAGGAAGCTCTTCACCAGCGCGGTCTTCTCGGCCGGGAGACCCTTGGTGCAGGCGATCTCGTAGGTGACCAGGATGATCGGGTACGCACCCGGGGCCTTGGTCGCGTAGTCGAGCTTCAGGGCCAGGTCCGAACCGGTGCCGGCCGGCTTCGCGGCGACCAGCGCCTTGCCCGCGGACTCGGTGGACAGCTCCACCGGGGTGCCGGAGCCGTTGTCGATCTGCGCGACGCCGAGCTTGTTGTCGACGGCGTACGACCACTCGACGTAGGTGATCGAGTTCTTGGTGCTCTTCACACCTTCGGCGACACCGGCCGACTTCTCCTTGCCGGAGCCGGTACCGGTCCACTTCTTGGCCGGCTCACCGGTCCAGGCGCCGCCACCGGAGGCCTTCAGGTACTTGGTGAAGTTCTCAGTGGTGCCGGACTCGTCGGAGCGGAAGAACACCGAGATCGGCGTCGACGGGAGGGTGACGCCGGCGTTCAGCTTGGCGATCGCCGGGTCGTTCCAGGTCTTGATCGAGCCCTGGAAGATCTTCGCCGCGGTCGGGCCGTCGAGGGTCAGCTTGCTGACGCCGTCCACGTTGTAGGCGATCGCGATCGGACCGATCACCATCGGCAGGTCGACGGCCGGGTTGTTCGCGCAGCGCTTCGTGGCCGCGGTCATCTCGTCCGGCTTCAGGGCCGAGTCGGAGCCGGCGAAGTCCACCTGGTTCGCGTTGAACTGCTTGATACCCGCACCGGAACCGGTCGGGTTGTAGTTCACCGTGACGTCGGCGCACTTCTCGTTGTACTTGCTGATGACCTCTTCGATGGCGTTCTTCTGCGCCGACGAGCCCTCGGCGTTCAGGGTGCCCTTCGGGCAGTCGCCCCCGGCGGACGACGCCGAGGAGTCGGGGCTCGACGAGCCGGACGGCTGCGGGTCGCTGCCACAAGCGCTGAGCGCGAGGACGCCAAGGGATGCCACGGCGACGGAGCCGACGCGGAACAGGCGATTGACGGACACGAGAATGTTGCCCTTCTGCGGGATCAGACTTCTGAACTTCCACAGACGGTAGGGAGAGCAGATGACGCGGCGGCCCGTCGCTGGTGAACTGGCGGTGAACGGTTCCGGTAGCCTGCGCGACGGATGGCGTGCCGACAGGCAGCCAATAGGTGAACTGAGTTAAGAGCGGTGACTCTGCGTATAAGTAAATGCGATTCCGCTCACGTTTTGGTAACGCTCAGCGCACCGGCACCGTGAACGACCGACTCCCGGCGCTCTGAATCGGCACCCCGCGACCGTCAGCTGGAGAAGTCTTCCGGGGCGACGCTGTCGAGGAACTGGCGGAAGCGCTCCAGCTCGGCCTGTTCCTCCTCGGGAGTGGCGACGCCGGCCTCGCGGAGCACCTCTTCGGTGCAGCGGATCGGCGTACCGAGCCGTACCGCCAGCGCCACCGAATCGCTGGGGCGGGCCGACACCCGGGCGCCGTTGGCCAGCACGAGCTCGGCGTAGAACACCGCGTCCCGGAGCTCGACGATCTCGACCGCCTCGATCTCCACGTCGAACGCCTGGATCAGGTCGCGCATCAGGTCGTGGGTGAGCGGTCGCGACGGGCGCAGGCCCTGCTCCTCGTACGCGATCGCGGTCGCCTCGACCGAACCGATCGAGATCGGCAGGTAGCGGTAGCCCTCGGTCTCGCGCAGCATCATCACCGGGGCCCGGTTGGGTGATTCCATCCGGATCCCGATCAGTGTCAGTTCTCGCATCATCGTCATGGTGCGCCCCGAACCTCTCCTCAGACCGGCACCCGGTGGGGCGCCGGTTCCTCGGGTAGGAACATACCCGTCACCCCTAGTGTCACCCGGCCACCCCGTCCGCTGTGCCTGGATCGTCACCGAGCCGTGTCACGGGGACCAGTTCAGGTACCTTACGGTGCTCCGAAGCGTTCGTGTACCAGCCGTCCGTCGGCCAGCCGGTGGGCGACCAGGAACGCTCCAGTGGAGAACTTGCCCACTTTCAGACCGAGCTCCCGGGCCAGTGCGGGGAGTACCGGCCGGTGCGAGCAGACAGCAGTCACCTTGCCGGCTTTCCACGCCCGCTCACCCAGACCGTGCAGTCCGTCCGGAGCAGCGTCGTACCCGCGCTCGGAAATCTCCGGCCAGAGGTGGATGTGCCGATCGATCGCTGCGGCGTACGGCGTGACCGTGGCGACGCACCGCTCGGCGTCACTGCTGATGATGCGATTAACGCCAAGTGCCGCCAGTACGCCGGTCAGGCGCTCGGCTACTGCAGTGCCTGCGCTGTTGAGCGGTCGCACGGTGTCCTTGCCATCCCAGTCTTTCCGTTTCACCGCCTCCGCATGCCGTACGACAACCAGCGTGGCCACTACCGGCACTACACCGTCCAGTGCGTCCAGGATATCCACGTCACGTGGGTAGCTCAGCTTGTTGCGGGCTTTGTCCACTGGTAGCCAGCTGACCTCGTCCACTTCGTCGTTCGGCTCGAAGTCGCGGTCATCCACCGGTACGGCGGACCAGTAGTGCACCAGCTTCTGCGCGGTCCCACCGTTCTTCCGGATGGTGTAGCGCTGCACACCGAGCGGTGGGCCGAGTACTACCTGCAGGCCGGTCTCTTCCTCGATCTCACGCCGCGCACCGAGCAGCACGTGCTCATGTGCGGTCAGCTTGCCCTTCGGCAGCGACCAGTCGTCGTAGCGCGGCCGGTGCACCAGCAACACCTGACGGGTGCCGCGGCGCTCTCGCCAAACGACACCACCCGCGGCGATAACTGTCGCCGGGAGACTCATGCTCTCACCCTAGAACTAGCTGATGGGGTCTATCGCCCGGCGGCGGCCGCGGGAGCGGATCAGGCGTTCCTGCAGGTCACGGAGCGGTTCACCGTCCGGTCCACTCAGTCTGGGCTGCCAGGAGTCGTCGGCCTGCAACCACCACGAACCGGTGCTGTCGTCCATCGCCAGGTCGAACATGTCGCTCAGCTCGGTGACGTGGTCAGGCTCCTTCAGCTGCACCAGCACCTCGACCCGGCGGTCCAGGTTCCGGTGCATCAGGTCGGCGGACCCGATCCACACCTCCGGTTCGCCACCGTTCTCGAACAGGAACACCCGGCTGTGTTCCAGGAAGCGCCCCAAGATGCTGCGTACCTGGATGTTCTCCGACAGACCCGGGATACCCGGCCGGAGCGTGCAGATGCCGCGTATCCACAGGTCGACGGGTACGCCGGCCTGCGACGCCCGGTACAGCGCATCGCACAGCGCCTCGTCGACCAGACTGTTCACCTTGATCCGGATGCGTGCCGGGCGACCAGCGTGGTGGTGCTGGATCTCCCGGTCGATCCGCTCCAGCAGACCACGCCGCACTGACTGGGGTGCTACCAGGATGCGGCGGTAGCCGGCACTGCGGCCGAAGCCGGACAGGTGGTTGAAGAGCAGTGCGACGTCCTCTGTCACGACCTTGTCGCTGGTGAGCAGTCCGAGGTCCTCGTACAACCGGGCGGTCTTCGGGTGGTAGTTCCCAGTACCGATGTGGGCATAGCGGCGCAGTCCGTCTGGCTCGTCCCGCACGACCATTGACAGCTTGCAGTGCGTTTTCAGACCGATCACGCCGTACACGACGTGGCAGCCGGCATGTTCGAGTTGGCGCGCCCACTTGATGTTCGCCTGCTCGTCGAAGCGTGCCTGGATCTCTACCAGTACCAGCACCTGCTTGCCGGCTTCGGCCGCGTCGATCAGTGCGTCGACGATGGGGGAGTCGCCGCTGGTCCGATAGAGCGTTTGCTTGATCGCCAGTACGTGCGGATCGGCGGCGGCCTGCTCGATGAAGCGCTGGACGCTGGTGGAGAACGAGTCATACGGATGATGGACCAGTACGTCCCGCTGTTTGAGCGCGTGGAACATGTCCGCCGGGTTGGCGGTCTCCACCTCGGCCAGGTGCGGGTGCGTGGAC
This sequence comes from Kribbella hippodromi, assembly GCF_039531045.1. Classification (NCBI taxonomy): domain Bacteria; kingdom Bacillati; phylum Actinomycetota; class Actinomycetes; order Propionibacteriales; family Kribbellaceae; genus Kribbella; species Kribbella hippodromi. The sequence continues at coordinate 25,478 of NZ_BAAAPH010000008.1, forward strand.
GGTACGAACGCCGGGTACTTCAGCTCGGCCCGGTCCAGGCTGGCGATAGTGAACAGGCCACGCAGGTCCAGCGGGCCGGGCAGCTCGAACACCTCTGCCTGGGTGACGCCCAGCTCGGACAGCAACAGTGCCTTCACCTGTGGGTCGATCGACTCCTCGACCTCGAGCCGGACCGGCGGACCGAACCGGCGGCGCAGCAACTCCTTCTCCAGAGCTGCCAGCAGGTTCTCCGCGTCGTCCTCCTCGACCTCGAGGTCCTCGTTGCGGGTCACCCGGAACGTGTGGTGCTGGATCACCTCCATGCCCGGGAACAGCTGGCCCAGGTGGGTGGCGATGACGTCCTCGAGCGGTACGAAGCGCCCCTCCGCGACGTTCACGAACCGCGGCAGCAGCGGCGGCACCTTGACCCGGGCGAAGTGCTCACCACCCGAGCTGGGGTTGCGGACCACAACAGCCAGGTTCAGGCTCAGGCCGGAGATGTACGGGAACGGGTGCGACGGATCGACCGCCAGCGGCGTCAGCACCGGGAAAATCCGGTCCCGGAAGAACCGGGTCATGTCCTCGCGCTCGCTGTGCTCCAGCTCGTCCCAGCGCAGGATGTCGATGCCCTGCTCGGTCAGCGCCGGCTGCACCGACTTCCGCCAGGTCTCCGCGTGCCGGTCCATCAGCTCCCGGCTCTTCGCCAGACTGCGGTCCAGCACCTCACGGGGGAGCAGGCCGCTGGCTGCCTTCACCGCAACGCCGGCCGCGATCCGCCGCTTCAGACCGGCGACGCGGACCATGTAGAACTCGTCCAGGTTGCTCGCGAAGATGGCCAGGAACTTGGCCCGCTCCAGCAGCGGGATGCGATCGTTCTCCGCCAGCTCCAGCACGCGCTGGTTGAACGTCAGCCAGCTCAGCTCCCGATCGGAGAACCGGTCCGGGGGAAGGTCGCCGGCCGCACTGATGTCGTACGGCGGTTCGACGTCGTACTCCCGGTTGTGGGATGCCAGCAAGTCTCCAGCCACGCTGACCAGGATCGCACCCTTTGATGAACATGGGGTAGCCGTCCGCGCGTTGGCGGATGTGACGTTTTCGTTGCCTCCGGACCGCTACCGGGGCCATCGTTGCTAGCGTCACTCCTTGTGAACCCACGACTGGACTCGGTACTCCGCGACACGCTGACGGCCGCTCAGGCCAACGCGCTGACCCCGCTGTACGCCCTGCCCACCGCGGTCCGCCGCCGCCTGGCCGGCCGGCCGATCCAGATCGACGGGAACACCCTCGACCCCGAGATCCAGCTCCTGCTCCGGCTGGAAAACTTGTTGCCACACACAACCAAGACGGACCCCGCCGGCGCCCGCACGCACTTCCGCAACCTGTGCAAACTCATCACGGGCAACCCGGCCCCCTTGCTCCGAGTCACCGACCTGACCGTCCGAGGCGCCGACGGCCACCTCGCTGCCCGCCTCTACATCCCCCGCCCCACCACCGCGCCCCCCACAACCTCGACCCCCAGCACCTCGGCCCTCACCGCTTCGACCCCGGAGGACACCGCTTCCGGCGCCGCATCGGCCGGTGGGTCCCGGCGCGCGGCTCGCGGCTCGGACGGACCGGATGGGCTGCTGGTGTACTTCCACGGTGGTGGCTGGGTGGTCGGCGACCTGGAAACCCACGACGCGCTCTGCCGCGCGCTCGCCGCCGACTCAGGCGTACGCGTCCTCGCCGTCGACTACCGCCGCGCCCCCGAAGCACCCGCCCCGGCCGCCGCCGAGGATGCGATCGCCGCCTTCACCTGGGCAGTCGACCACGCCGAAGACCTCGGCGCCGACCCCGCCCGGGTGGCAGTCGGCGGCGACAGCTCCGGCGGCAACCTCGCCGCGGTCGTCGCGCAGCAGTGCGTACGCCGCGATCTCCCGCTACCCGCACTCCAGGTCCTCATCTACCCGGCCCTGGACCTGGTAGCCCGCCGCCCCAGCCGGGACCTGTTCTCCGACGGCTTCATCCTCACCGAAGCCGACATCATCTGGTACCGCGACCACTACACCCCCGACCCCACCCTCCGCCCCGAACCGATCGTCTCCCCACTCCGCGCCGAAGACCTCACCGGCCTCCCCCCGACGTACCTCACCACCGCCGGCTTCGACCCCCTCCGCGACGAGGGCAACGAGTACGCCGAAGCCCTCAAGTCAGCCGGCAACGCCATCACCCACGTCCTCCACCCCACCCTCCCCCACGGCCACGCCAACCTCCGCACAGTCCCCGGCACCACCCAAGAAGCCCACCACCACCTGACAAACCACCTCCGCACCGCCCTCCGGTAACCCGGAACTCCACCTGCGGCAACCCCGTGGACAACTTCGACGCCGTCCCGGCCAGCTGTCAGCTGCCGAGCTCACGCCCGGCTGTCGGGCCGAGGTCGACCCACGATGTAGGAGCGTTTCCGCCATATACGGGGCAAAACTCGCCAGGTTCCAGCGGAAAACGCTCCAACTGGGTGGCGTGGGAGGAGCTCCAGGACCCAGGAGCGGTGGTCTTAGTCGGCGGCTCAGCGTTCGGGATCGACCAGGACCGGGATCGCTTCGTGAATGGCGAGGGCGGTGGGCGGTCCGGTGATCGGTACGGTGCCGGGGACGTACTGCCAGCCGGTGCCGGCCACGTTGTAGCGGGCGGCGTAGCTGGTGGTGACCGTCAGCCTGACGTTGCCGCGCCTGAGGTACTTATGGATGATCTCTTTCCCGGGGTACGCCTTGCCGGGCGTGCTGGTCGTGAGCGCGGGCGTCCCGTCACCGAAGCGCCACGTGTAACTGATGGGCGTCGCTTGCACCTCCACCGGAAACCCCAGCAAGGTGACCGTCGTATTCGAAACCTTGCTGTCATCGGTGTAGACGTTGGTCTCCAGATTCACCAACGTACGATCCTCCGGCTGCACTTTCACCGTCAGCCCCGGAAAAACCACACTCTTCGTCTCCGCAAGCACCTGCTCCCAAGTAACATCCCGCGGCCGAACCCGAACCACCTCCGGCGGCACCGTACGCACCACCCCCCGAGCCCCATCCGGCACCACCGGCTGACACCGATCAGGCCCAAACACACTCCCATCCACCTGCACCCGCCCACAAATCCCAATATTCAGCTTGAGGTCGGTACGGCCACGCGGATCCACCCCCGTGTCCTCTCTCGAACGGGGAGGGGCTGACTTGATGCCTTTTGGATTCGTGGACGTCTGCTTCGGTCGACTGTGCTGACGGCCGCCGAGACGACTCGAGCCTTTGGCCGTAGCACCTTCTCTGGTCAGATTGACGTCTACCTCCGGGGGCGGGGCAGGCGTTGAGGCAGTAGATCGGGCGATGTGAGGGGCGCGTGGATGCGCGGTGGCGGCCAGGACGCTGCTTGGAACAGCCGCCATTGCGACCGGCAAGGCGGTGATCGCAGCGACCGCGCCAACAACGCGCCTCATTGCTTCACGAGTTTCATCTCGTACATGACCCAGTTGCCGCCCTGCGCTGACAGGGCAAACTCTCGTGTGTACTTCGCGGCCTTCAAGTTGATCGGGCTGGCGCCTGCCGATTGCTTGCTGGTGTAGGCGCCGATCGCCACGGTTGCGGACCCACCGAGCCGCCCGTTCTCGCCGCGGTACAGCTCCGGGATGTCGGTGACTCTTTCGAGATAGTCACCTTGCAGGAGGCCGTTGGAGGCGTTGGCCTGCTGGACAAACTTGGCATATGACTTGCAGTTTTCGCACCCGGCTTCACTGCTGCTGAGCATAGGAGCGGTGTCGCCAGTCGCAGACGCGTAATTCAGCAACTCGCTGTAGTAACGAATGAATTTGTCGGCCGCTGCAAGAGTCAGTCCGTTGGCGGCTGCAGGGCGGTCCGGCGGTGCGCTCGGGGTCGGTGGTGAAGACGGTTGGGATGTCGGCACGATCGGTGTGCTTGCCGGGGCGCCCGTCGACGTGGACGGCGGTGGGGCGGTGTTTGGGTGGCCGGCTTTGGGGTTGGGGGTGCAGGCGGTTAGGAGGGTGGTGGTGGTTAGGCAGGCTAGTAGGGCCTGGGTGGGTTGGTTGCGGAATGTCACGAGTGTCTGCCCTCCGTAGTCAAATTGATCGTATCGGGAGGGTGGGGCGGGCTCTATGTCAAAAGGTGCAGGTTGTGGATAACCCGCGGCGACGGCGCGTAGGTGGCCGGGGGATGAGCTGTTGGGGGTGGCGGAGGCGGTGGGTCGGCGCGGCTGGTCGAGCTCGCTGATCGGATGGATCGTCGCCGTGCCGTGCCGTGCCGTGCCGTGCCGTGCCGTGCCGTACGTGCCGTACGTGCCGTGCCGTACGTGCCGTACGTGCCGTGCCGTGCCGTACGTGCCGTACGTGCCGTGCCGTGCCGTGCCGTACGTGCCGTACGTGCCGTGCCGTGCCGTGCCGTGCCGTGCCGTGCCGTACGTGCCGTACCTGCCGTGCCTGCCGTCCGGTGCCGTCCGGTGCCGTCCGGTGCGGTGTCGTGTTGGCCGTGGGGTTGGCGGCGGGGTTGGGTGGGGCGGTGGGATTGGGGGCCAGGAGCCGTCCGGCTGGGGGGTTAGAGGCTCGGGCGGCTCCTGGCTGATGGTGGGACGGGTGGGGTGGGGGAGTTATGACGCGGGGTGAGGGGGTGGATTCGCTGTGATGTCGTTCACAGGGGTGCTTGGAAGTGGTGCTGCAGTGGGATGAGCGAGGTCTCGTCGGGCTGAGCTGCCGGAAGGTGTGTGTTTGCACCGGGTTGGGTGGGTGCAGGCTGAGCCGCCCGAAGCCGCCCGAAGCCGCCCGAAGCCGCCCGAAGCCGCCCGAAGCCGCCCAGAGCTGTCCAGAGCTGCCCGAGCCGTCCGAGCTGCCCGGGGCTGCCCGAAGCTGTCCGAGCTGTCCGAAGCTGCCCAGGGTCGTCCGAGCTACCCAGGGCTACCCAGGGCTACCCAGGGCTACCCAGGGCTACCCAGGGCTACCCAGGGTTGCCCGAGCTGCCAGAGCTGCCCGAAGCTGCCCAGGGCTGTCCGGAGCCGCCCGGAGCCGCCCGGAGCCACCCGGAGCCGCCGGAGCCGCCCGGAGCTGTCCGAGCTGCCCGAAGCTGCCCAGGGCTGTCCGAAACCGTCCGGAGCTGTCCGGGCTGCCTGGAGGTGTGCGTGTGCTGGGGCGTCTGGAGGCGGGCTGCGGTGAGTTGCTCGAAGGTGGGGCTGTGTTGAGTCGGCTGGAGGTGGGTCTGCGGCTAGTCGTCTGGAGGGGGTGATGGTGGGTGGGCGTGGGTGGGGTCACGCGGGGGTGGCTGTGGGGGGTGTGGTGGGGGCGTATTGGACGTCTAGCGTGGCGGTTTTGAAGCCTAGGTGGGTGTACAGGTTGCGGGCTGGGGTGTTGGTGCCGTCTACGTAGAGGACGATGGTGTCCAAGGAGCGGGTGGTTTGTAGGTGGTGTAGGCCCTGGAGGGTGAGGGCCTTGCCTAGGCCTAGGCCCTGGTGGGTGGGGGAGACGCCTACTACGTAGACCTCGCCCACGCCGTCCTCGATCTTTGTCCAGTGGAAGCCGGCCAGGGTGCCGGTGGAGTCGACGGCGAGGAAGAAGCCTTCGGGGTCGAACCAAGGTTGGTGGAGACGTTCGGCCAGGTCCTTGGCTGTCCAGGAGCCCTGTTCGGGGTGGTCGGCGAAGGCCTGGGCGTTGAGGTCCAGCCACGCGGCGTCGTCCTGGCCGGGGACGAAGGTACGGACGGTGATGCCGTCCGGCCAGACCGGATCGGGCAGGTCGGCGCGGGTGCGGCGGAGGAAGTACAGCTCGCGGGTTACTTCCAGGCCGAGGCGCTGGGCGAGTTCGTCCGAGCCGGGCAGGCGGCCGTGGGCCCACACTCGGGTACGGGGGCCGCCGTGGTCCAAGAGCATGCGCAACAAGGCCGTACCGAAACCTTGGCGGCGGTGGGTGGGTGCGACGAACAGTTCGGCTGAGCCGTCGGGGGCCAGGGCGGCGTACCCGGCCAGGTTGCGGGCGCTCTGCAGGCCGGAGACCTCGATGGTGCCGGGGTCGCCCTCGTACGCGAGGACGTGGACGTCGTCGGGGTGTTCGCCGTCCAGGTGCAGCAGAGTGCGTTCGGAGAGCGGGTTGACGCCGTCGCTCTGCGCGGCGGCGTGAGCGAGCTCCGTGACGGTGGCGGCGGTGGCCGGGGGCAACGGTGAGGGTACGGCTTCGAGGGTCACCCGAATACCGTAAAAGGTCGGGTCGAGTTCATGCTCAGGTCCTGGCGAGGTTGAGCTGCCGCCGGTACCTTGCCCGGAACCGCGGATGATTCCGCGCCACCGCCACCGCGTCGCCGAAAGGCCACCGCGACCGTGCCGCCCAGAGGCGACCACGTCGGCGGTCCCGAGAGGGCACTGCTACCGCGGTGCCGAGAGGACGACGGAGAAGACATGGCTCTGACAGGACGAGACGGAGCGCGGCTGGGGGGACGGCGCGTGGTCGGACTGCTCGCCGCCGGATCTGCCGTGGCGCTCGCCTTGGCCACGGGGGGATCCGTGAGCCAGGCAGGAGCCGCGCCGCAGCAGGCCGCCGCGACCCAGCAAGCCCAGCAGGCACTGCAGACCCAGCAAGCCGCCGCCGCACAAGCAGACCAGGCGCAGGCAGACCAGGCGCAGGCAGAGCAGGGTAAGAAGCCGAAGCCCACGCACACCCAGATCCAGCTGCTGGCGATCAACGACTTCCACGGCAACCTGGAGCCGGCCACCGGTTCGGGCGGCAAGGTGAACGACATCCCGGCCGGTGGCGCGGCGTACCTCGCGACGCACCTGAAGCAGCTGCGCGCCGAGGCGAAGGCCAAGGGCCAGGACTCGGTCACGGTCGCCGCTGGTGACCTGATCGGCGCCTCGCCGCTGCTGTCGGCCGCGTTCCACGACGAGCCGACGGTGGAAGCGCTGAGCGGGATGGGCCTCGAGGCCGCGTCGGTGGGCAACCACGAGTTCGACGAGGGCTGGCAGGAGCTGCGCCGGATGCAGACCGGCGGCTGCCTGCCGGACGGCGACGGGCAGAACAACCAGAACTCGTGCCCGGACCCGAAGCACCCGTTCCAGGGCGCGAAGTACAAGTACCTGTCCGCGAACGTGTTCCTGGACAGCACCCACAAGCCGCTGTTCGCGCCGTACACGATCAAGACCTTCAAGGACGGCAAGAAGGTCGGCTTCATCGGCATGACGCTGGAGAACACGCCGAACATCGTCACCGCGGCCGGCGTCAAGGGCCTGAGCTTCAAGGACGAGGTCGAGACCGCGAACGCGCTGGTCCCGGAGCTGAAGAAGCAGGGCGTGAAGTCGATCGTGGTGCTGCTGCACGAGGGCGGTTTCCCGGCCGACCCGAAGGCGTACAACAGCTGCCCCGGGATCTCCGGCCCGATCGTCGACATCAACGCCGGCCTGGACCCGGAGATCGACGCGATCATCTCGGGTCACACCCACCAGGCGTACAACTGCTCGCTGCCGGACAAGGCGGGCAAGCCGCGGCTGATCACCAGCGCGTCGTCGTTCGGCCGCCTGGTCACCGAGGTACGGCTCAGCGTCGACAACTCCACCGGTGACGTCGACCGGGTGAACACGCTGGCGAACAACCAGATCGTCACGCAGGACGTGGTGCCGGACCGGAAGACCAGCGACCTGATCGCCAAGTACAAGAAGCTGGTCGCGCCGATCGAGAGCAAGGTGATCGGTCACATCACCACGCCGTCCGTTGTGCGTACCAACGACGACTCGCTGGAATCGCCGCTGGGCAACCTGATCGCCGACGCGCAGCTGGCCGATCCGTCCGTGGTGTCCGGCGGGAAGAAGCCGGTGGTCGCGTTCATGAACCCGGGCGGCATCCGCGCCGATCTCGCCTCGAACAACGGCGAGGTCACCTTCGGCAAGGCGTTCACGGTGCAGCCGTTCAACAACTTCCTGGTCTCGATGGACATGACCGGTACGCAGCTGAAGGCCCTGCTGGAGCAGCAGTTCTCCGGCGTGAACGGTCCGGAGGCGGCGAAGTACAAGGTGCTTCAGGTCGCGGGGATCACCTACACCTGGAACCCGGCGGCCGCGGCCGGTTCGAAGATCGTCGCCGGTTCGGTCAAGATCGGTGGCCAGCCGCTGGTGGACGGTACGTCGTACCGGATCGTCACGAACAACTTCCTGTCCGACGGCGGTGACGGTTTCCCGGCCTTCACCACCGCCACGAACAAGGTGTTCGGCGGGCTCGACATCGACGCGTTCGCGAGCTACCTGACCGCGCACGACCCGTACACGCCGGTCGCCACCGACCGGATCTCGATCGGTTCCTGACCTGTTCCCGGGGCGCTGGGCGGGCCGTCCGCCCGGCGCCCCGGAGAGTTTTCGCTCCGGCCGGGGATGCTGGTACCTTGCGTACTCAAGTACTTACGGAAGGTGAGCGATGGCGCACGTTGCTCCGACTTCGCATCGACGGCCCGCGCGCGCGTCGCATCGCGGACATCGCAGCGATGACGGATCGATCCAGGTCACGAGCTGGCTCGGCCTGGCGTTCGCGTTCGTCGTCGGGTGGATCCTGACGGTGCAGTCGCATGTCGGCGTCCACGCCGCCGGGGTGACGTTGCTGGTGATGCTGGTGCCGGTGACGATCGGCACGTTCGTGACCGGGTTCCGGCAGGGGCTCGGCTCCTGGAAGGCCGCGCTGCTGGCCGGTGCCGGGCTCGCGTTCACGCTGCTCAAGTTCTTCTTCTGAGCAAGCCTCGGAGCGGTCAGGACTTGGCTTCGGCCGGTTCGCGGGTACTCGGCGCGGGCGGTGCGACGAAGCGGTACCCGACGTTCCGGACCGTACCGATCAGCGACTCGTGCTCCGGGCCGAGCTTCGCGCGCAGGCGGCGTACGTGCACGTCGACCGTCCGCGTACCGCCGAAGTAGTCGTACCCCCACACTTCCTGCAGCAGCTGCTCACGGGTGAAGACCCGCCCCGGGTGCTGCGCGAGGAACTTGAACAGCTCGAATTCCTTGTATGTCAGGTCGAGCGCGCGCCCGTTCAGTTTGGCCGTGTACGACGCCTCGTCGATCACCACGTCGCCGCTGCGGATCAGCGTCGACTCCGGCTCGACGTCACGGGTCGCGGCGAGCCGGCCGATCACCAGCCGGAGCCGGGCCTCGATCTCGGCCGGGCCGGCGGTGTCGAGCATGACGTCGTCGGCGCCCCAGTCCGCGTTCACCGCGGTCAGGCCGCCCTCGGTCACCACCAGGATCAGCGGTACGTCGATGCCGGTGGTCCGGATCAGCCGGGACGCGGCCCGGACGGCGACCAGGTCGCGGCGGGCGTCCAGCAGGACGGCGTCCGCGTCCGGCGCGTCCACGAGCGCGGAAACCTCGGGCGGCAGAATCCGGATCTGGTGCGGGAGCAGGGCGAGCGAGGGCAGCACCTCCGTGGAGGCCTGCAAAGCATTCGTCAGCAGAAGTAACGTGCTCACGCCGTCTCCTGGTGCTGATCATCGGATCTTGACGATGCGACCCGGTCCTTTTGCACGTCAGGCCCCGACGGCGTCGTTGCCGGGGGCCTGGGACACACTGGGTAGTAACAGCAAGCTGACATAATAGCGGATGACTTGACCGATGAGTGAGGCGCGGACCAGATGCCGGAAGTGACCATCAGGTACTTCGCTGCCGCGCGTTCGGCGGCCGGGGAGTCGTCGGCGACCGCTGAGGCGAGGTCGATCGGTGACCTGGTGACGACGGTTTCGACCGGCCGTCCGGAGCTGGCGCGGGTGCTGTCGATCTGTACCTTCCTGCTCGACGGGGAGCGGGCCGACTCGAGCACGCCGCTTACCCAGGGTGCTCTCGTGGACGCGCTGCCACCGTTCGCCGGCGGCTGACCGCGTCGAGGTGGTTGGCACCACCCAAGAGGTAGATTCCTGCCGTGGCGATGGAGTCGGGGACGCTGCTCACAACAGTGGGGCGCGCGGGGGTCCTGTTCGGCAAGGCCTGGCCACGCCTTCTTGCGGTCTTCCTGGTCGCACAGTTGGTGCACCGGGGACTGCAGTGGGTAGCGGTGCAGGCAGGAGCCAAGGCAGAAGCAGCCGGCATAGCGGTACTGGCACTGCTCGTAGTTGTGTCACTCGCCATGTACGTCAGCATGTTCCTGGTACTACGCGGCGAGCTGCCCTTCCACCGCCGAGCCGTGGCAGAGGGCGTACTCGCACCGGATGGGGTGGAGCCGGGTAACGAGCACAAGCCGCTGGATGCGATCGCTGCGGCGCTGCTGCCGTTCCTGGCGTTCTACGCGGCGTACAAGTTCCTGCAGAACGAGGCGCTCGACTACGAGTACCGACTCGCGGTGCACCAGGCGAACGAGACGGTGGCGACCGTACTAGGTGGTGGCACGGTCCCGCAGCAGTCGGAGGGGCTGCAGTCGTTGTCCACGTGGCTGTTCCTCGGCCTGGGCATCACGGCGTACCTGCTCCGCTTCGTGTTCAAGAAGTGGAAGAAGGACAAGGAGGGCCCGGTACGGAAGTTGTTCGTCACGTACCTGGAGGCGCTGTGGATCTTCGTGGTGGCGTACCAGGCGTCGTCCGTGATTCCACCACCGATGACCTGGCTGAAGGAGCGCGTGGCCTGGCAGTGGCTGCACGACGGGTACGCCTGGGTGCTGGACCACGTCCTCGGGGTCAATCAGGTCCGTGAGGTGTGGGATGCGGTCACCGGGTTCATCACCGCGGGCATCGGCGACCTGTGGAGCGCTGCTGTACTTCCGCTGATGTGGATCACCATGACCGCGGTCATCTACGGCAGAGCCCTGCAGAAGCTGGAGAAACCACGCTGGCGGTTCGACCGGATCACCAACCGCTGGCAGCAGACCCCGCGGATCGTACGGGTTGCCGGTAACTCTGTGGTCGCCGACTGGAAAGACCGGTGGACTCCGGTGATGGATGCGTTCCGGCTGGTCGTCCGGTCCGGCCTGCGACCCATGCTGGGGTACTTCCTGGCCTGGGCGGTCGTGACGTTCGCGGCCAGCGCGGTGTGGATCGTCCTGAAGCTGTGGGTGCTCGGGCCGCACACGCTGCAGTTCTGGATGGTTATCGACGAGCCACTGAACCTGGTCACCGACGGACTCAAGATCATGCTCCAAGTCAGTCTGCTGGCTGCCGCGTACGACCGGATGATCGGCGGGCTGGCCGGCTACCTGACTCCCAGGACCCGTGCGGTGCACAGCCAACCGGCAGGGGACCAAGGCGTGACCGACCTGAGTGCAGCTACCTCGGGAATGCCAAGTACTGAGGGAACTTCGTAGCCCAGGTGATCGTCGGTTGCACGCTGCCGGCGACAGAGGTGGGTACGACGAAGATCGCTACTGTTTCGAACGGCTTTCCGGCGACCGGCTTCAAGTAGTACTGACCAGCTGCGCCACGCCAACTAGCCGGCTTGTCGTCGGAACCACCAGTGCAGCCGGTGGGGCGGTCCTGGAAGTCGTCGGCGACCTGCGTCTCGTCCCACACCCTTCCGTCCGGTGCACGCAGGTGTAGCTGACAACCACCTAGTCCATCCAGTGCGGACAGCTTGTCTACCTGCAGCCGGTAGTACACGCGGATGCGCGTAGTGCCCTGTGGCAGTACGTCTTGTTGTCCGGTCTGGTTGGGCTGGGGGTTCTCCTGGATGCTGGCGTCGTACCAAGTGGCTCCGTTGTACGCAGTACCGCCCGGCGAAACCGTCACGGCGTCACGGGCCTCAGCGTCGTACCAGGACTTGTAGTCGCTCCTGGTAGTCCACCAGCCCGCCAAGGGGATCGCCAGCACCAGTACGGCGAAGGCGATGCGGTTCCGCCGGAACCAGCCGCGGCGGGCGCGGCGCGCGCCGGTCACGTGTCACTCGCAGCGGTCAGTGCCACCACGTCCTGCAGAGGTGGGGCGTCGGAGCCGAGCGGGACGGTCACCTGTGGTTCCAGGTCGTTCAGGATCGACTTCTCCATCACCAGCAATGTTGCCCCCGGCACCTTGTCGGCGGGCATCTCGACCACGAAGGAGCCGCGGACGGGGATGTCCGGCGCGAACTCGGTGCTGGTCAGGTCGACCTGGTCGAGACCGCTGCGGTTCGAACCGAGGTACGTGACACCGTCAGCGGAGCGGATCCGGACGTCGGCGATGTGCATCGGCTCGCGAGTCGCGGTGACAGACGCGTCCACGACGACGAAGTCGGTCAGCGAATCCCGGTCCGGGGTCGTGTGCGGAATCCGGAGCTTCTTGCCGATCCGGATGGCGTCGACGGTCAGGTCGAAGCGCGGCGTCTGTACGGCGCGGCCGATGATGCCGCGGACCGGAGTGGGCTGCTGGATGTCCTTCTGCGTCGGCGTCACCCGGTACAGGCCGACGATCGCGACCAGGACGGCGAGCGTCAGGCCGGCGTTGAGCAGTCTGCGGGCGGTCACTTGATGTTGTCCTTCACCGGGACCGTGCTTTCGGCGGCGAGCTTGTCCTGCGACCACTTGTCGTGATGGTCGAGGATCGACTCCCCGAAGCTGTAGCCCTGCACGGTGAGCTGGACCTTGGCGGGCAGCTCGGTCGCCTTCGGCAGCTTCCAGACGTACGCGACGTCCTCGGCCGCGTCGGGGGTGAGGACCGGGTTCGTGGTCTGGTCGCGGAGGTTGGTGGTGCCGAGCGGTGGTGCGGTTTCGTCGACGCCGGGTACGCCGATCAGGCGGATCAGGTCGAGTGGTGGGGTCGTGCCGGTGGAGTCGGTGACCTTGAGTTTCGTCACGACCGCGATCAGTGCGCCGCCCTGGTCGGGGGTGAACAGCGGCTTCAGGTCCTTCACCGTGACGACGCGCTGGATGGTGACGTCGAAACGGCCGGCGTCGATCGCGGTACCGGCTGTTACTTGTGGGGTTTCCTCGCCGGCCTTCTTCAGTCCGCCGAAGACCGCGGAGACGGCGAGGAGCAGTACTGCCGCGCCGATCACCCAGGTACGGACCGATCGGCCTCGTACCTTCAGATCCTTGAGCTCCGGGAGCGCTTCCGGCTCCTCCTGCTCAGACCCCCCGGTCCCCGTTTCCTGCACGACGGCAGCGTAACCAGCCAGAGGGCCGCTCCGTGGCCAGCCTGCCGCGGTGGTTCAGCTATCTGCGGTGGTCCAGGTGTCTGCGGTGGTCCAGGTGTCTGCGGTGGGTTCAGGTGTCTGCGGTGGGTTCAGTCGTCCGGGCGGCCGCGGAGGCGCTTGGTCTCGCCGCGGCGCTTCTTGTCGTCCAGCCGGCGCCGCACTGCGCCCTTGCTCGGTTTGGTCGGCCGGCGTTTCCTCGGCGGCGGTGCGATCGCCTCCCGCAACAGTTGCGCCAGCCGCTCCCGCGCCGCCTCCCGGTTCCGCCACTGCGACTTGTACTCCGACGCGGCGATCGTCACCACACCATCAACCAGCCGCGACCGCAGCCGCTCCACCGCCCGAGCCTTCAGTACGTCACTCAGCGCCGACGTACTCGCCACATCAAAACTCAACTCCACCCGGCTGTCAGTCGTATTCACCGACTGCCCACCCGGCCCACCCGACCGCGAAAACCGCCACATCAACTCCCCCTCAGGCACCACCACCCCCTCCCGCACCACCAACCCACTCTCCACACCCACCATTAAGTCAGACCGGTTCTCAGTGGGTGAAATGGGTGGTTGAAGGGTTTAGGGGGAGTCGTACCGTGGGTGATTGTGAGTCTTGGGTTGTGGGTGCTGGCCGGCGCGGTGGTCGCCGGTGGGGTGCTCAGTGTGCTCAAGGCGTGGGTGGACGGGCGGTTCCGGGGGAAGGCGGAGGTCGGCGTGGAGCGGGTGACGGCGGCTGAGGTTGGTGGGGAGTTGGGGGAGCGGGCGACGCTGCTGCAGTTCTCCTCGGCGTTCTGTGCGCCCTGTCGTGCCACCCGGCGGACGCTGGCCGAGGTGGAGGGCATGGTCGACGGAGTACGGCACGTCGAGCTGGATGCCGAGTCCCACCTGGAGCTGGTCCGGCGGCTGGACATCCTGCGTACGCCGACCACGCTGGTCCTGGACAGCACCGGTGCGGTCGTGAAACGCGCCAGCGGTGCGCCCCGGAAGCCGGACGTGATTGCCGCGCTGGCTGCCGCGATCGAGCCGACCGGCGTCCGGTAAGCGCCACCGGATGGCGGAACCACCGTCAGGTACGTAAGACTCTCCCGGTGAGCTCTCCAGCCGGTTGGTACGACGATCCCGAGGACCAGACCCAGCAGCGGTACTGGGACGGCACCTCCTGGACGGATCAGCGCCGCCCCCAGCAGACCCCACCGCCGTACCAGGGCCAGTACGGCCAGGCTGCACAGCACGGGCAGGTGTACGGAGGTCCGGCACCGACCCAGCAGAGCCGCCCGGCCCAACCGCAGTACGGCCAGTACGCCCAGCCGCAACAACCGCAGTACGGGCAGTACGCCCAAAACCAGCCCCAGCAGCAACAACAGCAGTACGGCCAGCAACAGCCGGGGCAACAGCCTCAGTACGGCCAGTACGGTCAGCAGCAGTACGGCCAGTACACAGGCCAGCAGCCGGGCCAGCAGGGCTACGGCTACCCAGGCCAGCGCCCCCACGCCACCCCCGACGGCCAGCTGCTGTCCGGCTGGTGGCGGCGTGTGTTCGCCCGCATCATCGACTCGATCATCGTCGGCATCATCGGGCTCCCGCTGACCGGCTACTTCTACTACCACTACTCCCAGGTGCTCCTGGACTACTTCAGAGACACCCTGGACAGCGCAGAGGCCGGCAACCCGGCCACTACGACCACACTGCCGCCAGAGGTCTACAAGTGGATGGTCCCGGCGGTCCTGATCGGCTTCGTGGTCTCGTTCGTGTACGAGTACCTGTTCGTGACGAAGAAGGGCGCTACTCCGGGCAAGATGGCGCTGGGTATCGCGGTCCGGCTCCGCGACGTACCGGGCAACCCGCCGGGCTCCGCCGTTGCCAAGCGGTACGGCTTCCAGATCGCGCTGAGTGTGCTCGGCCTGATTCCGCTGATCGGTACGCTCACCGGCTTCGCCGCACTGCTCGACTACCTGTGGCCGCTCTGGGACGACAAGAAGCAGGCACTGCACGACAAGGTGGCGGCCACCAACGTGGTCCGGAAGTAGCTATCCCATAGTGTGATCAATTGTCTCACTCAGTGGGACAACGGTCGGCGCACCCGCCTACGTTCCGTACGCTCGTTGCGTGGTTTACCGGACATGGCTGACGAAGCGCCGGGCAGTGGACAACTGCCGGGTGCGCTCGTCCCTGTGTCGACGCCGCTGACCAGGCGGCGTCCCGAGCGCTGCGGAACCGGTCGCTGAGCACGGTTCCGCGTACGTCGTCTCCCGCAGATTCGGGCGGGTCCCGGCTCGACATCCTCCAACTCCTGGAGTTGTCATGTCCGAACAACAGGCGGCGCGGCAGGTCGATCCGCGCGGACTCCGGTTCGCGGCCGGCGTCACCACCGTCGTTCTCGCGCTGACGCTCGTACTCAACAGCCCCTGGCCGCTCGCGGTGCAGGCCGTGGTGTTCGCGGTCTCGGTCGCGTTCGGCGTCCAGGCGTCGCCGTACGGGTGGCTGTTCAAGCGGCTGGTCCGGCCCCGGCTGGCCCCGCCGAAGGAGCTGGAGGACGCGGCGCCACCGCGGTTCGCCCAGCTGGTCGGCCTCGTCTTCGCGCTCGCCGGACTGGTCGGGTACCTGACCGGTGCGACCGTGCTCGGCGTGGTCGCCACCGGATTCGCCCTGGTCGCTGCGTTCGTGAACGCCGCGGTCGGGCTCTGCCTCGGTTGCGAGGCCTATCTGCTGATCCATCGCATTCGTACGCCAACAACCGCCACCAACTGAGAGGCAGCACACATGAGCAGGGAATCCGCTCTCGTCTCGGCCGACTGGGTCGAGGAGCACAAGAACGACGCCGGTGTCGTCCTGATCGAGGTCGACGAAGACGTCTCGGCGTACGACGCCGGCCACATCGCCGGTGCGATCAAGCTGGACTGGAAGGACGACCTGCAGGACGCGGTCCGGCGGGACTTCGTCAACCAGCAGCAGTTCAGCGCGCTGCTGTCCGAGCGAGGTGTCAAGAACGACGACACGGTCGTGCTGTACGGCGGCAACAACAACTGGTTCGCCGCGTACGCGTACTGGTACTTCAAGCTCTACGGCCACGGTGACGTCCGGCTGCTCGACGGCGGCCGCAAGCGCTGGGAGCTGGACAGCCGCGAGCTGACCGACGAGGTCGTGAAGCGCGACGCCACCGAGTACCAGGCCAAGGACCCGAACCTGGACATCCGCGCCTTCCGCGACGAGGTCAACGAGGCCATCGGCGTCAAGAACCTGGTCGACGTCCGCAGCCCGGACGAGTACGCCGGCCGGCTGCTCGCCCCGGCCCACCTGCCCCAGGAGCAGGCGCAGCGCGCGGGTCACATCCCGACCGCCGCGAACATTCCGTGGAGCAAGGCGGCCAACGACGACGGTACGTTCCGCGCCGACGCCGAGCTGAAGCAGCTGTACGCCGACGCCGGCGTGGACTTCGGCAAGGACACCATCGCGTACTGCCGGATCGGTGAGCGTTCGGCGCACACCTGGTTCGTGCTGCACGAGATCCTCGGCCAGGAGAACGTGAAGAACTACGACGGTTCCTGGACCGAGTGGGGTTCGCTGGTCGGCGTACCCGTTGCCCTCGGCGACGAGCCCGGGGAGGCCTGACCATGTGCGGAGCGAAGAAGGGCGGCCTCGACCTCAAGGGCGTCGACGTCGACAAGGAAGCCGTGATCCAGGGCCAGGTGCTGCGCGGCGAGGAGCCGGTCGGCGGCGCGTACGTGCGGCTGCTGGACTCCACCGGTGAGTTCACCGCGGAGGTGCCCACCTCGGCCACCGGGCACTTCCGGTTCTTCGCGGCGCCGGGCAGCTGGACGCTGCGCACGCTGGCGCCGAAGGCCCAGCCGGTGGACCGCGAGGTAGTGGCGCAGTACGGCGAGGTTGCGGAAGTGGCCGTCACCGTCTGAGCAGTCGTTCGTTACTGAAGGTGCCACCACCACCCGAGGTGGCCCACCCTGAAGTAAGCACCGAGGGGCCCGGACCTTGCGCGTCCGGGCCCCTCGGCATGTCCGGAAACGCTTTGCCCGCTTTGGGTTCCGGTCATCGCGCCAGGGTTACGGGGTGACGTGGATGTCGCGGGCAACGACCCGGCAATGTAACGGTTTGGTCTCGGAGCGGGACTTTCTCGTTACCTACCGCAATCGGCCAAGTTGTGTCTGTGTCCTGACCCGCGCTTCGGGTCACGTCATCACTCAGGGAGGAGGGGTCAATGCGACCCCGCATCGGATACAAGAAGCTCGCTGCCGTCGGAGTTGCGGCGGTTGTCGGCGTGGCTTCTACGATCGCGCTGACCTCGGGTTCGGCATCCGCCTCGCCGGTTTTCGGATACAGCGGTTACTCGTACGGCACCGACGTCGAAACCGGTCTGGCGAACAGCGGCCCGCAGGTGGTCAGCAAGTTCGGTTGCACCACGGACGCCACCAAGGCTGACAAGAACGACCTCGCCACGGCGAACGTGAACGAGCAGGCGATCGCGCGGACGGTGAAGACCGACACGCACGCGTTCAACGACAAGAGCGGTACGGGCGTCACCAGCACCGCGACCGCCGCCGACGTCAAGGTGGGCAACCTGCTCACGCTGACGGGTGTGAAGACCACCACCACGGCGCGGTACTCGAAGGGCCAGCTGTCCTACACCGGCGACACCAGCTTCGCCGGCGTCAAGATCGGCAACATCGCGGTTCCGTCGCTGCTGAAGCCGGGCCCGAACACCAAGGTCGCGGTTCCGGGCCTGGGCTACATCGTGCTGAACCGGGTCGGCGGCGTGAAGACCGCGTCGGGCATCTACTCGTACGCGCAGGCGGTCGTCGTGCACGCGACGGTGAAGAACCAGTTCATCCCGCAGGGCGTCGACGTCGCGGTCCTGAAGACCCGTGCGGAGATCTCGAAGCCGGCCACCGCGCTGGTGATCGGGTCCGCGTACGGCACCCAGGCCAAGGCCGACAAGCTGGTCGTGTCCGGCCCGACGTCGCTTCAGACCACCTGCCAGGGGACTGAGGGCAAGACCGTCCGGGTCGCCGTCGGCGAGCTGAACATCCCGAAGGTCGCCTACGTCGGCGGTGTCTACACCACCAAGAACGGCGCCATCGGCGAGAACAAGTCCTACATCGACTTCAGCTCGCACGTCGCGGGTGTGAAGGTGGGCAACCTGTCGATCGGCGCCATCGAGTCCAAGGCTTCCGCCTGGAAGACCAAGGACGGCAAGGCCGGCGTGAGCTCGTCCTCGAGCATCGCGTCGATCAAGGTCGGCAACAAGACCTACCCGGTGAAGACCGGCGAGAACGCCACCCTGGACATCCCGGGTGTCGCCAAGCTGACCTTCAACCAGGTGATGCGGCAGAAGCGCTACATCGAGGTCAACGCGCTGGTCATCGACGTCTACAGCCTGAACACGAAGGTCATCGTCGGCCACTCGGCCGCCGGCGTCGTCAGCTGACTGCGGTAGACGCGTTCTGAGTCGAACCTCACCGGCTCCAGAATCCGGCCCCCGGTTCCCTTGCGGAACCGGGGGCCGTTTCTGTTGTCAGGACCCCCTTTGAGAAGCCACCGTGTATTTCTGGAGTGGATCTTTTGCGTGGTGGCTTCCCAAAGCCGGGGTCAGGCGTCGAGGATCAGGGTGACTGGGCCGTCGTTGACGAGGGCGACCTGCATGTCGGCGCCGAAGCGGCCGCGTTCGACCTTCGCGCCGAGGGCGGCCAGGGCGGTGCAGAACGCGTCGTAGAGCGGTTCCGACACCGGGCCGGGAGCGGCGGCACTCCAGGAAGGGCGGCGGCCCTTGCGCGTGTCGGCGTACAAGGTGAACTGACTGATCGCGAGGATCGGTGCCTGCTCGTCGGCGGCGGACCGTTCGCCGTCGAGGATGCGCAGGGTCCAGATCTTGGCGGCCAGCGCGGCGGCTTTCTCGGCGGTGTCGTCGTGCGTGACACCGACCAGGATGAGCAGGCCCGGTTGCTCGATCGCCCCGACCACCTCGCCGTCCACGGTGACCGACGCGGTGCTGACTCGCTGTACTACGGCTCTCATGGCAACATCCTGTCCTACCGGAGATCGTCCGGTAAACGGGGCCAAGGACGGGCAAATATCCGTTTCGAAGTGCGATCTGGCAGGATTCATCCATGGCGTCGACTCTGATCACAGTTGCTCCCACCGGTGCCGAGACCGCGAAGGCGGACTGCCCGGCGTTGCCGACCACGCTCGACGAGCTGGTCGAGACCGCGAAACGCTGCGAGGCCGCCGGGGCCGCGATGATCCACATCCACATCCGCGACGGCGAGCACCAGCCGACGCTCGACCTCGGCCGGCTCACGGACACGGTCGCCGCGGTGCGCGAGAACACGGCCCTGATCGTGCAGCTTTCCACCGGCGGAGCAGTCACGGATCCGTACGAACATCGGCTCCGCGTACTGGATGCCGTACCCGACTCGTGCTCCTTGACGATGGGCACGGTGAACTTCGGCGACGACGTGTTCATGAACCCTTGGCCGTTCGTCACGGAGCTGTACCAGTTGACGCAGGAGCGTGAGGTCGTCCCTGAGTTCGAGCTGTTCGATCTCGGTCACGTCGCCGCGCTGCATCGGCTGCTGGACAAGTACGGGCTGCCGTACGGCGGGCGGGTGCACTGTGACCTGGTGATGGGCGTACCAGGCGGCATGCCCGGCACGGCGGATGCGCTCGTCGCGGCCGTGAACGCACTGCCCGACGCGGTCACGTCCTGGTCGGCCACCGGCATCGGGCGTACGGCGCTCCCGGTCGCGCTGGCCGCGCTTTCGAAGGGCGGCAACCTCCGGGTCGGCATGGAGGACACGCTGACGCTGGCGAAGGGGCAGCCGGTCACGCACAACGCCGAGCTCGTCGAACGTGCGGCCGTGCTCGCGACGCTGGCTCAGCGGCCCCCGATGTCGCCGGACGAGGCGCGTGACCTGCTCAACGTGAAGCGCGATCGCTGAACCACGTACGTCGTGACGCCTGCCGCGATGATTGTTGCTTCAAGCAATAACCAGTCCCGGAGGTAGTCGCGGGGGAGCACCGTCGGGTTCGCGCCTTTGCCCTGCCGGATGAGCAGTGGCAGCGCGAGCAGGGTGGTGATACCGATCGCGAGCAGCGTGGTTCGTACGGCCGCGACTGTTCGGTGGCGATCGGGGCCGGTCGACCAGCGGGTGAGCAGCCAGCTGATCGCGACGGTCAGCGGTACGAGGAAGAAGTCGTCGGCGACAACCGCACCGGCCAGCCAGATCGGCAGTCGGATCAGACCGTGGTTATCTACAGCTGTGAACAAGAGCCACAGTCCCCAGAGGCCGAAGCCGACGCCGATGGTCGCGAGTGCTGCGCGGGTCTTCATGTGATCACGTCCAGGCGGTGGACCCATTTGGTCTGCAGGACGCCTGGGCGATTCGGCGCAATGATGCGGGCGGGGAAACCGTGGTCGAGTGCGAGGTCCGTACCGTTCAGGCGGAGCGCCAGGAGGGTCAGCGGATCGGCGGCGAACTCGGGTGGGAGCTCGCTTGTCGCATAGAAGCCGCCCTTTTCCATTGATACGACACGGACTCTGGAGTTCGGCGGGGCGCCGCAGAGGTTGAGCAGGTCGCGCATTCGTACGCCCTCCCAGTTGGCATGCTGGCTCCAGCCTTCGACGCACGCGATCGGCAGGCCGGAGCGGCTTTGTGGAAGGGCTCTGAGCTCGTCGAGCGTGTACGACAGTTGCTGGGGTCCGTTGATGATGAAGCGCCAATTCGCGTCGATTCCGGTGACGCCGGCCGCTTCCGCCGTACGGTTCACGGGTACGCCTTGCGGGCCGATGTTCGGTTTGCGGGGCGCGAGTACGGCGATCGGTCCTAGTGCGGGGACCGATTGGCCGATCGAGGTGATGCCGACCAGGGTGGCGGCGCCGGCGACCGTACGGAACAGGCCCCGACGGGTGAGCCCGGTGACCCCGGCGGGCAGTGTTTCCGGATCGCTGGTGGGCGTACGGCGCCAATGCGCTTTGATCAACGGGAGTTTGACGGCGAGGTGTACGAGTAGCGCGCCGATGATGATCCACGCCAGCGCGTAGTGCGTCTGGCGGAACGGGAACGGCCACGGGTACCACTGCAACGTGTTGATGAATCCGATGAAGAGTTCGAGGGCCAGCGCGGACACCAGTACGAGGATCGATGCGCGTTCCAGCAGGGTGCGGAGCGCCTGCCGGCTTGGCGGCCAGGGTGGCTTCGCGAACAGCTTCGGGTAGACCGTCCACAACTTTGCCAACAGCAACGGGACGGCGACGGTTCCGCTGAGGACGTGCAGTCCTTGGCTCACGCGGTACAGCTCGGCTGGGCGGCTCGGGAGGTGCAGCCAGCCTGGAGTGTCCTGCTGGAAGTGGCTGTACAGGCCGGTCAAGAAGCAGATCACGACGGCTGTCCCCAGCCAGCGACCGAGCACCGTCGCGACCCGCGGATGGTGCAGGGCGGAACGGAACGAATTCTCCGGCGGCTTCATGTTTCCACTACAACCCAACCGGAGACCTGTGGACGGCGAGAGCCGATTACTGGTCGCGAACGGCTGGGTGGAGCCGTTGTCCACAGGTTTGCGTCTGTACGGGAGATGGTGGCACCGATCGGGGCATACTCTGTGGAAACTTGACGAAGGGAGTGTGGCGGAGTGATGACGCAGGAGCGGTCGTCAGAGGATGACGAGCGCGCAATGGCGGATCTGGCCGAGGTCTTGGACTGGCGGCCGGTCTGGGGACCGCCGGCGACCGGCATGGACGCCATCCGCGCCTTGGTCAACCGCGTCACCGCCGCCACCGGCTGGCGTCCCTGGGCGCCTGGTGACATCGACCCCGACCGGTACACCTGGGGTCTGGTCACCCAGCGCGAGACAGTGATGCTGGTGCTGCCGGACGCGGTGCTCCCGGAGAGCCCACGCAGCGGCTGGTCGGCGTACGACATCGCTTCGACCGAGCTACCCCAGGCCGAGGAAGGCCTGGACGCCCACTGGCCCGAACAACTCGAGCTGGCCCGCCGGTACTGGGGGCCGCCCGTCTTCGTCGGGCCAGGCACCGACCTGCGCATCCCACCCGAGTGGCGCGGCCGCCGCCGGCACCTCGCGGTCTGGCTACGACCCGGCGCCGAGATCCACCTGTTCGCCTCCCAGCCCGGACCGGAAGACACCGCCGCCGGTTTCGCGTACTCCGTCTATGCCAGCGAGGTGGCCTGATGGCAACTGAAGGTCAAGCAGACGACATCATGATGTCCGTTGCCCAAACGGTGCGCAGGATCTGGCAATTCCTACGACAGTTCCAGCAACAGCGGCGGGGCAGGCTTGCTCAACGGCTGAACCAGAGCCAAATGCGTCGCGGGGCGGTCGAAGAGGTGGTCCGCGGAAGACAATGGAATCGCCCCGACGCCGCCCGGGGGACCTCCGAGGCCGAGCAGCGGGCGTTGTACGGCCAGGTGGATCGCGTGAGTGGGCAGCTTGCGCTTGCGGATGCTCAGAACGAGCAGCTGAGCCGTCAGGCGGCAGCGCTGGAGCGGCAAAACGCCGCCAACCAGCAGCGAATCGCGGAGCAGCAACAGCTACTCGCCGACCAGCGCAATCAGGACGCCGAGCTGAACCAGACCGACCTCAACCGTGACGGCATTCCCGACACCCGGAACCGTGACCTGGATGCTGATCGGAACAACCAGGTCCGTGTGGCGGATGAGCAGCGGAACCAGAACGCGGGCGATCTGGACAAAAACGGTGTGGTCGACACCCTGGATCGTGAACACGACAAGCAGGCGCAGCTAGAGGAAGCCGACCGTAAGAAGAAGGCCGAGGCGTCCGACCGCGAGGGCGTCAACGCGGTCGACGGTGCCGGTGCAGCCGCCGGTGGTGTAGTAGCAGCCGAGGAGATCAAGGACGAGCTGGACGAACGCGCCGACCGCCAGGGCGCACAAACCGACCAAGCCGAACAAGACACGGTCAACCCCGACGCAACCGACGCAACCGCCCTGGACACCACCGACCCCTTCCACGAACAATCCGCTGTCGACACCCCAACCGTCGACGAACACGGCGCACCCCTGGACGCCGAAGCCGACGAGCTGAAAAACCCGTGGGCGGACCACGAGGACGCCTTCGACGGGCTCGGTGCCGAAGACCCAACGACGGACCCCACCGTCGACCGGGACGCCGAAGCAGCCCCCGCGTCCACCGCCGACAACGAACTACAGTCCGGCAGCCCAGACGGCCCCAGCGAGTACGTCACCGACACCGACACCGCCCGCGATGCCGTGCAGGAGCCAGCGTCGGACCCGTACGTCACCGACACCGCCGCCGAAGCGGACCTGCCGCAAGAGCAGCAGCCGGAGACGGACCCGTACGCCACCGACACGGACACCGCGCGCGAGGCCGATCCATCCGCAGACCTCGGTTCGCCGGACCGATCCCAAACCGCCCAAACTCTGAACCAGGACCAGCGCCAGAGCCAGGAACCTCAGGGCCAGCTCCAAGACCCAGCGGCCCCGGCCCAAACCCAGGACGCCCGAACCCTGGCTCAAACCCAAGACGCCCAAGCCCCGACCCAAGCTCAAGACGCACAGGCCCTGACCCAAGACACCCAGTCACCGGGCCAAGCCCAGCAACCCCAGGACTTGGCACAAGGCCAGAACCCGCAAGGTCCAGGCCAAGACGCACAGAGTCCGGGACTAGGCCAGGATGCCCAAGGACCGGCGCAGGGCGGCAATCAGTCCGGCCAGGTGATCAGCGCCGACCACATCGACGAGCTCACCGTCAACAACGGCGCGGTCCAGACATCCGGCCAGCGCAACTCTCCCGCGCTCCCAGCAGAAGAGCCACTCATCGCCGAGTACCGCGATGCCCGCGCCTCCGAGCAAGGCCGCGGCCAGCCGAGCCGATCCTCTGACATGACCCCCGACGAGCAGCGAACCACCGCATACGTCACGAGCGCCGGCCGGGCCAGCGCCTCCGGAGCCACCGTCCGCAGCGACGGCGGCCCCACCACGACCACCTCCGCCGGCGAACGCCCCGACCACCTCCGCGACACCAGAACCGCCTCCAAGCCCCGAACCCCCCAACAAACCAACAGCAACACCCTAGGCGGATAAACCCCACCCACACCGGTCCACCCACACCCGTCCACCCACCCGGCCCACCCACACTCCGGCAGGCCCACCCACCAGCCCGAGGCGCCCCCGCAACTCCACCCGGGGGCGCCTCAGCCTCCCTGACCCTGACCTCCACCTCAGCGGCCAACCCCACCACCACCACTCACCGCACCGCTCAACCGGGCCAGGTACGCCGCGACACCGGGCCGGGTACGCCGCGACACCGGGCCAGGTACGCCGCCATGCCGAGCCGGGTACGCGGCCCACCGAGCCGGGTACGCGGCCCACCGAGCCGGGTACGCGGCCCTACCGGCCATCTACGCCGACACCCGGCCCAGTACGCCCCACGCCCGCCCATCCAACGCGCGCATCCGCCCGGCCTCGCGCAGGTCAGGCCCCGCGGGGCTACTTTCTCGTGCGTGGGACCAGCTCGGTCTGCTGCTACACACAGGCCAGACCTCAGCCTTTCTGCCTGCCCCGTCCCGCAGGCGTGCCCCGCCCCGCCCGCAGATGCACGCCACCCCATACCATCCCGCCGACGGCCAGTGCACAGCATTCCTCTCCCCTGTACGGCATACCGCCTGCCCGCTCGAGCCCCACGCCGGTACGTCCCACCCCGTACACCGCACGCCGTACGCCCGCCCCCGCGCCGCACGCACCGCGCCGCCTGCCGTACCCCCAATCGCCCCACGCTCTACGCCGACCCTGTACGCCGAGTCATCCGGAGGCGCATTCGCCCCGACTCCACCTGCCGAGGTCCAGTGCGGCCAACCTCTCCCCTGCGCAGTGCATCGAACTGCCCGGCGCAGGCCCCATGTGTAGGCCGAGTCTGCTGCGGTTCCGGAGGTTCATCCCGCTGGCTCCGGCCGTCGAAGTTCAGCCGGGCAACCACTGCCCTTGTACGGTGCGCCATTTGCCCGGCTCTGCCCCGAGCAATGCGGCAAGCCTCCTGCTCATCCCAGAGGTGTTTCCCAGATCCACTCGCTCAGGTCGAGCCCGGCAGCCGTATGTCGTCGGACGGTTCCCAGGCGGCCCGGTGCAGCCCTGCGTGGTACGCCGAGTCTGCTGCTTCCTCTGGAGCTGCAGGTGCTTGCGGCCTGGAGGTGCTGGCCTTACCGCAGACATCTGCCCCACACGTGGACGTGAGCTGCCCCGCAGAGCCTCGCAGGTGCATGAGGTGACGCGGCCAGGCCCGGTCCACGTGGGCCTCCGAGCAGTACGCAGGGCGCTCCGTCGGAGATCCGCTGCTGTACGTCGAACTGCCCGATCGTGCCCGGTCGTACGTCGAGCTGCCCGGTGGTGCAGGTCGCACGTCGAGCTGCCCGGTGGTGCCCGGTCGTACGTCGAGCTGCCCGGTGGTGCCAGGTCGCACGTCGAGCTGCCCGGTGGTGCGCGGGTGGTTGCCCCGGCTGAACTCGCGCGGTGCCGATCTGCGGGGCAGCCTGTGTCGTGCAGCGGATGGCCCGGCTTGGCTCGTAGGTGCACGCCGGACGGCCTGGAGGCGGCCTTGTCCGATCTGACCCGGCTACCTGTGCGTGCCCGTGCCTGGTGCATCGCATGCCCGGTCGAGTCCGTACGGACCACCTTGCATGGTGCGGGCGGGCGGCGCGAGCTCCACGCGGTACGCGGCGCTGCTCGGCGGTGCCCCGTGGTGCTCTCCTGCGGTGCGTTGCGTGCTCGGCGGAGTTCGTACGGGTCGCCTTGCATGGTGCGGTTAGCTGGCATGAGCTCCATGCGGTACGGGGTACGCGGTGCTGTCCGGTTCTGCTCTCCTGCGATGCATTGCATGCCGGTCGAGTCTGTACGGGGCGCCTGCATAGTGCGGGCTGCCGGCGCGAGGTCCATGCGGTACGTGGTGCTGTCCGGTGCTGCCCTGCTGCGGTGCATCGCCTGCCCGGCGGAGTCCGTACGGCGCGAGCCCCATGCGGGACGGGGGGCTGCCTGGTGGTGCCCTCATGCGGTACATCGCGTGCCCGGTGGAGGCCTGCTTAGTAGGCCGTGTGGGCTGGTCGAGGGGTGCAGTGTGCCGTGTGGCCGTCTCGGGACGCGGGTCGGATAGTGCCCTGCCGAGCGTTGGGCTGTACAAGGGAGTGCTTTGCGTGGCGTTGTGCTTGTGTGGGGGCTGCTCGTGGGGGAGGTGCCTCGGGTGTTGAGCGTCGCGTGAGGCCCTGGTATGCCGCAGGTGTGTGTGCGGGTGTGCCCGGTGTGGGCGGTCCGGTGGGTGTGGTGCTGGGTTGGTTGTGGGTGTTGTGAAGCGGGTGGCCTGGGTTGCCCGGCTGGGGCTTGGGTGGCCTGGTCTGGCCTGGCGGGCACGGGGATGGCCTGCGGCGTGCCGAGGCGCGGGCGGGAGCCGCGCTGTGGTCACGGTGTGTGTTTGGCGGGGTGGTGGGTGAGCAGGCGGAGTCAATGGACCAGGCGGGGTCGAGGGACACAGGCGGGGTCGAGGGAGCAGGCGGGGGTTGAGGGGCCAGGCGGGGGCAAGGGACACAAGCGGGGGCAAGGGACACAAGCGGGGTCAAGGGAAACTGGCGGGGGTCAAGGGAACTGGCGGGGGTCAAGGGAAACTGGCGGGGGTCAAGGGAACTGGCGGGGGTCAAGGGACAGAGGAGTGTTCTGCCTCGTATGTGCGCGAAACGCTTCCCCGGCCGGATTAGCCCGGTCGGCTGCTCCTACCTACGTCGGGAGCAATATCCGCCAGCTAAGGGGCGCTGGGTGGCTTCTTCGGTGGGGGTGGGGTGAGGGTGGTGTAGCGGTGGGCTATTTGTTGGCAGGCGGTTTGTAGTTCGGGTGGGTGTAGGTCTGAGAGGTCTGTGTCGAAGGTTGCGAGGATGCCGGCGACGCCGGGCCAGGACCAGGCTCCTAGGGTTAGGCGGCTGTGGTGGGGGTCCAGGGGTTCTACTACGGAGCCGCCGGGGGCCCAGTGGGCGACTACGTGGGCGGGGAGGTTCAGGCGGGCGCTGCCGATGCAGGGCCAGTCGGCGGGGGTGTCGCCGCGGTCGGGGCTGGTCATGACGAAGTGCGCCAGGTCGCTGATCGATTGGTCTGGTGCCGCTCCCGTTCTGCCGGGGAGTTCGCGGGGTGTGAAGGGGCGGCCGGTGGGGCGGGGGTGCAGACGGTCTACGCGGTCTACTCGCCAGCATTGGTCGTCGAGGTCGTACGCGATGAGGTACCAGCGTCCTGCCCACACGACCAGGTGGTGGGGTTCTAGCTGATGTGGTGGGGCGAAATCCGGCTCGTCGGGGGCTGGGCGGGTTCCGTCGGGGCGGAGGACTTCCGTGGTCAGGATGTGGTGGAGCCGGACGGCGGTGCCGACGGTGGTCAGGGCGGCGGGGTCGATCGGAGGGCCGGGGAACTCCCAGTAGTTGCGGAGCCTGGTCAGGCGCAGGGATTCCATTGCGGCGCGGAGTGTCGCGGGCATGGCTTGTTGCACGGTGAGCAGGGCGCGGGCGGTGCCGTCTTGCAGCCCGTACACGGATCTGGGGGCGGTCTGTAGGGCGATGGCGATCGCTAGTGCCTGCTCGTGGTCGAAGAGCAGCGGCGGCAGGGTGTGGCCGGTGCCGAGGCGGTAGCCGCCGTGTGGGCCGCGAACGGTTGTGACTGGGTAGCCGAGCTCGCGGAGGGTGTCCAGGTCGCGGCGTACGGTGCGTGCGCTGATCTCCAGCTTGACGGCGAGGTCGCGCAACGGCCAGGTACGGCCGGAGCCGAGCAAGGAAAGCAGCTGCAGTGCGCGGTGTGACGTCGTCGCCATCACAACATCCTGCCACCAGTACTGGCCACTCGGCGGCCAGTACTGGTGTCACAGTCGGCCCGACACCAGGAAGTCCAACACCAGGAAGCCCGACACCAGGTAAGGCGGCTGAGAATGCAGGTTGCGGTGGTAGGAGGAGGCATCGGCGGGCTCGCTCTTGGGGCGGGCTTGCGGCGGAGCGGGTACGAGGTGACGGTGTACGACCGCGACACCGATGTCACCGCGACCGGCGGGTACCACATCACGCTTGATGAGCGAGCCCAGTCGGCGCTCGCACGGTTGGTCGCGCCGGAGATCATGCGCGGGCTCTTGGCGTCCGCCTCAGCTCTGCGCGCGCGGGACCGGGACGTGTTCTGGGACTATCGCGGCCGCGTGCTCGGGCACGGGCCAGACCTGTCCGGCAGCAAGAGCATCGACGTTGACCGGATCACGCTGCGTACGCTGCTGGCGGAGGCTGTCGGTGAGGATCTGCAGCTTGGGCGGACCGTCGCGAGTGTGGGTACTGACGGGCGGCCGTGGGTCAGCTTTGTTGATGGGACGTCGGTGTCGGCGGACTTGGTGGTCGGAGCTGACGGGGCTCACTCGATCGTGGCTCGGCACTTGGCGGGGGACCGGACCAATCAGCCGGTCGGCATCATCGGGTTCTCCGGTCGGACCAGGCGGGGTGAGGTGGGTACGGCCGAGCAGCACCGGCTCGGTACGCGGTCGTCGATGGGGATCGGGCCGCGCGGCGCCGCTATGTACGTCGGGTTTCTCGACCCGGTGGGGAACGCGGTGCTCGACGCTCCTGAGCTGAGTAGGTCGATCACTACCGGGCCGACGTACATCTGGGGGGCGATGTTCCCCGAGTCGGATCGGACCGCTGAGCTACGTGATTTGCGGGGCGCTGCGCTGCAGGGTGCTCTG
Organism: Kribbella hippodromi; assembly: GCF_039531045.1. NCBI lineage: Bacteria > Bacillati > Actinomycetota > Actinomycetes > Propionibacteriales > Kribbellaceae > Kribbella > Kribbella hippodromi. The sequence continues at coordinate 54,256 of NZ_BAAAPH010000008.1, forward strand.
GTCGATCGGTTCAAGGAACACAGGTGGGCCGAGCACACGCTGGAGGTGATTGCGCGCGCCGATCCGGGCAGCGTGGCGGCGTTCCGGTTCAACGCTGCCTCGACTCGGGCCGCTGAGCTTGCGCCGTGGGATGCGGGCTGCATCACTGCTCTGGGTGACGCGGTGCACGCGACGCCACCTACCGCGGGGATGGGTGCTGGGGCGGCGATCCAAGACGCGGCCGATCTGTTCGCTCAGCTGGACACCGACAAGAACATCCCGGCGGCGGTCGGCCGGTACGAAGAGCAGGCGCGGCAGCGTGGTGCCCAGGTGCTGACAGCCGCGATGAAGACCGTCCGCCTGATCCTGGCCACGGACGGGACCCTGGGCGCGTTGGCGACAGCCGCCCTGACCCCACTGGTCGCGGCCTACCGCGGCCCCGGTAGAGGTCGGTTAGCGTAGGGACGTGGATCGGGCTTTGGTGATCAAGTTGACGGCGGGGGCCGGCGAGGCGGAGCGGGTCAATCAGGCGTTCACGGTGGGGGCCAGCGCGGTTGCCGCTGGGGCGGACGTTTCGTTCTGGTTGACCGGGGATTCTGTCTTCTTCGCGGTGCCAGGACGGGCCGAGGAGTTCGAGCTGCCACACGCCGCCCCGCTGGCTAATCTGGTTGCCGCAGTGCTGGAAGGCGGTCGGCTCACGGTGTGTACGCAGTGTGCCAAGCGCCGGGAGCTGACCGAGCGGGACCTGATGCCAGGTACGCGGATCGCCGGCGCCCCGGCCTTTGTCGAGGAGATCCTCGCCGACGGGGTCCAGGCGATCGTGTACTGACCGGTGGTGCGGGAGGCCACGTCGGTGGCGGCCCCGGGTCAGCGGACGCATCCTCTAGACTGACGAACGTGCTACACGTTGTCTTTACCTCGTTGCTGGTGCTGGTCTGTGTGTTCATGGGCTGGTTCTCGGCGTTTGTCGTCTATCGGCTGTACCGCGGCCGGAACGCGAGCTGAGGGGTTCGATGGCGTTCGAGATCCCGCAGGACCTGCATCCGGACCTGATGCCGCTGGCCTGGCTGCTCGGGCGCTGGGAGGGCCGCGGGCACGGGGACTACCCGACGATCGAGAAGTTCGAGTTCGGGCAGCAGATCGACTTCACCCACAACGGGAAGCCGTACCTGCACTACGTCAGCCAGACGTTCGTCGTCGGCGAGGACGGCACCAAGCAGCGCCCGCTCGCCGTCGAGACCGGCTTCTGGCGGCCGCAGCCGGACAACAAGGTCGAGGTGATCCTCGCGCATCCGACCGGGTTCGCCGAGATCTGGTACGGCGACATCGACGGCGCGAAGATCGAGCTGCAGACGGACATGGTCGCGCGTACGGTGTCGGCGAAGGAAGTCACCGCCGGCCACCGGCTGTACGGCCTGGTCAACGGCGAGCTGCTCTGGGCGTACGACATGGCAGCCGAGGGCCAGGCGCTGCAGCCGCACCTCTGGGCCACCCTCGTCCGTACCTGATCAACTCTCCGCAACCCAGGAGTACTCGACTTTCGGCCGCCCGCTGCGCCCGTCATAGCGCTGCGTACGAAGCGCCTGCCCCTGATCCGCGAGGTGCTCCAAGTACCGCCGGGCCGTGATCCGCGACGTACCCAACGACGTCGCCACCTCCTCGGCGGTCCACCCTTCCCGATTGGCCAGGAGCTGAACCACCCGATCGAGTACGGGACCGGCAAGCCCTTTCGGGACCGACGAAATAGTTGCTGGGTGCAACAAGCGGTCCACTTCGTCCTGATCGGCCACCACTTGACCAGACTCGGCGGCGCGGCGCTGGCGGGCGTACGCGGACAGCCGATCGCGTAAAGTCTCGAAAGCAAAGGGCTTCAGCACGTACTGAACCACGCCGATCCGTGCGGCCGCCTGTACTGCCGCGACTTCACGCGCCGACGTCACCGCGACCACATCGACTTGGTTGCCCAGGGCCCGCAGGCGGCGTACGACATCGAGCCCGTGCCCGTCCGGCAGATGCATGTCGAGCAAGACCAGATCAACGTTGCCACGGGCAAGTACCTGGAGCGCGCGCCCCGCAGTACCGGCAACCCCTGCGCAAGCGAACCCCGGAAGCCGATCCACGTACGTACGATGTGCTTCCGCCGCGACCGGATCGTCCTCGACGACGAGCACCCGGAGATCAGGCACTGGCGCTCACCGCTCGGGGCAGGCGGACGCGTACGGTCAGCGCCGGGACCTCGTCCAGCTCGGAATCGGGATCGACCATCAGCGAACCCTGCCAGCGTTCGACCGTGCTTCGCACCAGCACCAGCCCGAGCCCGTGACCAGGCTCCGCCTTCGTGGTCCAGCCGCGTTCGAACATGTGCGCCAGCTCCACCGAGCCGAGCTCGGCGCCGGTGTTGGTGACGATCAGGTCGACGGCATCGGGCGTGGTCGCGGCCCGGAACTCGACTTTCCGTGGCGCCGGACCGCCGCGCGCGGCCTCGATCGCGTTGTCCAGCAGGTTTCCGACCACGGTGACCACGTCCTGGGCCGGCAACCGGGTGTTCAGCGTTTCGTGGCCGAGATCGAGGGACAGTACGACGCCACGCTCCTGTGCCTGGGCCAATTTTGCCAGCAGCAACGAGGCGAGGACGGGATCGCCGACCGTACCGACCACGCGATCGGTCATCGCCTGCGCGAACTGCAATTCCGACACCGCGAACTCCCGTGCCCGCTCCGGTTTTCCGATTTCGATCAGGCTGACGACAGTGTGCAGCCGGTTCGACGCCTCATGATTCTGTGCTTGCAGCGATTCCGCCAAACTTCGGACCGCGTCGAGCTCGCCGAGCAGTCGCTGCAGCTCGGTGTGGTCCCGCAGCGTGACGATCCGGCCGCTTCCGGATGGTTGCTGGTTCACGACCACGACCCCGCGCGCGCCGAGGTGCAGTTCGTCGTACGCGGTCCGGCCGGTGCCGAGCAGCTCCGCGAGGGGCGCGCCGAGGTGTAGTTCCTCGAGGGGAGTGCCGGGTGCGACTTCGCGAAGGCCGAGCAGGGTCAGCGCTTCGTCGTTCGCGAGTTGGACACGGCCGTCCAGGTCGAGCAGGATCAGGCCTTCGCGGGCAGCGTGCAGTACGCCCTCGTAGAAATCGAGCATCCGCGCCAGGGACTGCGTACCGATCCCGCGGGTGGCGCGCCGGACCCGCCAGGTGACGAGCGCGTTGCCGGCGATCGCGATGCCGAGCATCAGGCTGGCGATCCCGAGCATCGAGCGCAGGTCGAGCCGGACCAGCTCCCACCAGGTCGGCGCGGGCAGTCCGCTCGCCGCCGCGTCCCGCAGCGCCTGCGCCCGGGTCCGGCTGACCATGGTGATCCACGCCATCGCGATCAGTACGGTGACCGTGACGGTCTGCAGCCAGAACACCTGGCGGCGCAGCTCCCACGGTCGATGCTTCATGGCGAACAGTCTGCACGGCGAACGATATGAACGAAATGCTCACTTCTCCTGTGCGTCACGTCACAGTTACTCAGCAGGTGCCCACACGTCCCCCCGACAACCCCTCCCGCCCGGCCGATACAGGAGTCCCGCCAATGTCGAGCCCGACCGAACCCCGCCCCACCCCGGTCCGCAACGACCGGACCCATTTCCTCTACATCGCCGTCATCGTCGCCGTTCTGCTCGGCATCGGTGTCGGGTTCCTGTTCCCGGACTTCGCGACCGAGCTGAAACCGCTCGGCACCGGCTTCGTGAACCTGATCAAGATGCTGATCAGCCCGATCATCTTCTGCACGCTGGTGCTCGGCATCGGCTCCGTCCGGCAGGCCGCCAGCGTCGGCAAGGTCGGCGGTCTGGCGCTCGTCTACTTCCTGGTGATGTCGACGGTCGCGCTCGCCATCGGCCTGCTGGTCGGCAACCTGGTCCAGCCCGGCTCCGGCCTGAACCTCACCGACAAGCTCCGGGAGGCCGGCCAGAAGCAGGCGGCCGGCGCACATGAGAGTACGAGCGACTTCATCATCGGGATCATCCCGAAGTCGCTGCTCTCCTCGCTGACCGAGGGCGAAGTGCTGCAGACCGTACTGGTCGCGCTGCTTGTCGGTTTCGCGTTGCAGGCGATGGGATCGAAGGGCCAGCCGATCCTGACCGGGATCGGGCACATTCAGCGGCTGGTGTTCAAGATCCTGTCGATGATCATGTGGGTCGCGCCGGTCGGTGCGTTCGGCGCGATCGCGGCCGTGGTCGGCGCGACCGGTACGGACGCGCTGGTCAGCCTCGGCAAGATCATGCTTGCCTTCTACCTCACCTGTCTGCTGTTCGTGATCGTTGTCCTCGGCACCATTCTGCGGCTGGTCACCGGGCTGTCGATCTTCCAGTTGTTGCGGTACCTCGGTCGTGAGTTCCTGCTGATCGTGTCCAGTTCGTCGTCGGAGACCGCCCTGCCCCGGCTGATCGGAAAAATGGAACACCTCGGCGTGGACAAGTCGGTGGTCGGCATCACCGTACCGACCGGGTACTCGTTCAACCTGGACGGTACGGCGATCTACCTGACGATGGCGTCCTTGTTCATCGCGGAGGCGATGAACACGCCGTTCTCGATCGGGCAGCAGGTTTCGCTGCTGCTGTTCATGATCGTGGCGTCGAAGGGCGCGGCCGGTGTCACCGGGGCCGGGCTCGCCACGCTGGCCGGCGGTCTGCAGTCGCACCGGCCGGAGCTGGTGGACGGCGTCGGGTTGATCGTCGGTATCGACCGGTTCATGTCCGAGGCCCGCGCGCTGACCAACTTCGCCGGGAACGCGGTGGCGACGCTGCTGGTCGGGCATTGGGTTGGCGAGTTCGACAAGGAGCAGGCGAAGCAGGTGTTCGCCGGCAACGACCCGTTCGACGAGGTCGCCTTCGCCGCCGGTGACACGCACGGTGGAGACGCGCCGGCGCCGGCTGCTGCGAGTACGCGCGCTGTCGACGCTTGATCCTGATCCATTCTCCACCCCTCCAAGCGCTGCCCGCCGGACCACAGACCGGCGGGCAGCGCTGTGTTTCCAGCAGCTCGACAGTACGTATACGTCCACTACGGGCGGATTTGCCGCGTCGGAGGGCCCGGAGGGGGTACACCTCCTGTCGACCTGCCGATCTACTTGCCGTGCAGGAGCTCGACGACCGGGGCCAGGTCTTCCAGGTAGGTGGAGTTGACGGTGATGTAGGTGGTGCCGAACTCGTCGCGGCGGCGTTGTAGTTCGTCGGCCATCTGTCCGGGCGTGCCGCGGAGCATCATCAGTGAATCGCTCGCCTCCAGTACGTCGGGCTCTACGCCGGCCGCTTGCTTGGTCCACGGCGGAAGTTCGCGCGTACCGGCCGCGAACAGGTTCATCGCGAGCTCGATGTCGTCGGCGCGGGGACCGGCCAGTTCGTGCAGGTCGTGGACGAGTTGAGCGATCTCGGCGCGCGGGGTCATCGCGTCCTTGGCGAGCGAGACGATGTCGGCCCGGGCCGCGGCGAGTGCCAGTGCTCGCGGGCCTCCGGCGGCGAGCATGATCGGCGTACGCCGCTCACCATCGAGCTTTGCCAGCTGATCCAGCGTTTCCCGTACCTGGTCGCGGCGTTCTTTGGGCGAACCCCACGGCAGGCCGAGCTCCGCGGTTTGCTGCTCCGCGACCGGCCGGCCGGTGCCGATGCCGAAGTCGAACCGCCCGTCGGTGAGTACGGTCAGGGTGTGCGCCTCCCAGGCGGCGGCGCGGGGCGTACGCAAGGGCGCCGCCGCGACGAACGTACCGACCCGGACGTCGGCCACCGCCGCCGCCATTGCCAAGGACGGGAACGGTGACGGCAGCTGCAGACCGTCGGGCATCAGTACGGTCGTGTAGCCGAGATCGGCCGCCTGCCGGACGGTCTTGGTCCAGTCGGCGCCGGACCTCGGGCTCCCGACAATGCCGAACCGGAATCGCCTGTCACTCATCTTTCGTCCCCTCGGTTGTGTGGTGATTCCAGAGTGACCGTTGCATGGGGTTGTCCACATCCCACGACGGGAGGCGTTCCGCGTACGCCGGCCGACGTACTCTGGTGACATGTCACGCAACCGCAGCCCCCTGCTGGACCGGCCCGGCGCGGTCGAGGCCGACGGACTCGACGCCGGGGTCGCGGCGCACTACGGCTCCGACCTGCGCGAACAGCGCGCGCTCATCGACGGTCAGGCGTTCGTCGACCTGTCCCATCGCGACGTGGTCACGATCAGCGGACCGGACCGGCTGACCTGGTTGCACGCGCTGACCACGCAGTACTTCGAAGGCCTCAAGCCCGGTACGTCGACAACCGCGCTGCTGCTCTCGCCGACAGGTCACGTGGAGCATGTGATGTACGGGGTGGATGACGGCGAAACGTTCTGGTTCCACACGGAGCCGGGTGCGGCCGAGGCGCTGATCGACTGGCTGCGGAAGATGGTCTTCATGTCGCGGGTCGAGATCACCGACGTGACCGACGACTACGCGATCATTTGGCGCTTCGGGGCGCCGGGTGGTGAGCACCTGACACGTAGTGGTGCGGATTCGCTCGGTGGGTACGAGGTGTTTCTGCCGCGGGCGGAGCTGGCCGGGTTGGACGGTCCGGCGGCGGGAGTCTGGGCGTACGAGGCGCTCCGGATCGAGGCGGGGGCGCCGCGGTTCGGGCTGGACAGTGACGAGCGGGCGATTCCGAACGAGCTGGGGTGGCTTGGGGTCGGCGTTCATTTGAACAAGGGGTGTTATCGCGGGCAGGAGACGGTTGCTCGCGTACACAACCTCGGCCGGCCGCCGCGGCGGTTGGTGCGGTTGCACCTGGATGGTTCGGTCGATCACCTGCCGGCCCACGGGTACGCCGTCCGGGTAGACGACAAACAGGTCGGCTTCATCGGCTCCGCCGCCCGCCACCACGAGCTCGGCCCCATCGCCCTGGCCGTCGTCAAACGCAACGTCGACCCCACCGCAACCCTGCAAGTAACCGCCGAAAACCAGCCCACCGTCACCGCCACCCAAGAACTCCTAGTAGACCCCGAAGCCGGCCTCCACGTCCGCGCCCGCCTCTAACTCCCACCCGCACCCACCACCCGCACCTACCCGCACGAGCGCCCACCGCACCCGCACCCACACAACGCGCCGCGCGCACCCGCAGCACCGGCACCCACACAGCGCGCCGCGCGCACCCGCAGCACCCGCACCGGCAGCACCAGCACCAGCACCAGCACCCGCACCGACCGCACCGGCACCCGCAGCACCCGCAGCACCGGCACCCGCACCGACCGCACCGGCACCCGCAGCACCGGCACCCGCACCGACCGCACCCGCACCGGCACCCGCACAGCGCGCACTCGTACCCGCACCGACCGCACCGGCACCGACCGCACCGGCACCCGCACCCGCACAGCGCGCACGCGCACGCGCACCGCACGCATCCGATGGGGCGTACCGCGGGGCAACCGCGCCTCGCGCGGTGCAGTTGCCGGAAGGTGGTCGGCGGGCGCCCCTGAACGCCCGCCGACGGGCCGCATCGTGCGCCTGCGCCTGGCGGGTGATGCGGTCCTCGGTTGGACCTCCCCGGAACCCCGATCATCACGCCGCAACACCCGACTGTGACCTGTTTCACCACGACCGACGCCCGCACCTGATGTGCTCGGGATCATTCACGTCCGGTGGTTTTGCACCTGTACAGTTCAGCCGTGACCGAACCTGTGATTCTGGCTGATGTGGTCCGCAACGGCTTCGTCGAAGGCCACCACCGCGGCTCCGTCGTCGTGACCGACCCCGACGGCGCCGTCAGCTGGTCCGCAGGCATCGTGGACGAGCCGATGTTCCCCCGCTCCTCCAACAAACCCATGCAGGCCCTGGCCATGCTCCGCCACGGCCTCCCCCTCATCAACGAACACCTGGCCCTGGCCGCCGCCTCCCACTCCGGCGAACAATTCCACCTCGACGGCGTACGCCAAATCCTCGCGAAGGCACAGCTGGACGAGTCCGCACTGCGTACGCCGGTCGCCTACCCGCTGGACGAGGACGCCTACGCGGCCTGGATCCGGGCGGACCGTGATCCCCAGCAGGTCGCGATGAACTGTTCCGGCAAGCACGCCGCGATGATCCTCACGAGTACGCTCAACGGCTGGCAGCTCCACGATCCCGCCACCGAGAACGACCCGCACGCGCAGTGGGGCCGCGACGACTACCGTTCGCCGGATCACCCGCTGCAGCAGGCGATCCGGACGGCGATCGAGGACACGGCCGGCGAGAAGGTCTCGTACGTCGCGGTGGACGGCTGTGGCGCCCCGATCTTCGCGATCAGCCTGGCCGGCCTGGCGCGGTCCTTCGGCCTGTTCGCGGCGGCGGCACCGGACACGGACGAGGGCCGGATCGCGGACGCGTTCCGCAACCACCCCGAGTACGCCAGCGGGACCAAGCGCGACGAGACCGACTTCATTCGCGGGGTCGATGGTCTGTTCTGCAAGGTCGGCGCGGAGGGCGTGTACGCGGCCGGTCTCGCCGACGGCCGGGGGATTGCGATCAAGGTCGAGGACGGCGACGGCAAGCGCGCCCGCGAGGTCGTACTGGCCGCCATCCTCCGCCGCCTCGGCATCACCGGCGACGTGATCGACCGTCATATCAGCCTGCCGGTACTCGGCGGCGGCGTACGGGTCGGCGAAACCCGCCCGAACCCCACGCTCTTCGGCTGACCCAGCCTTTCCGGAACTTTTCTGCCGCCTGGCGACGGTTTCTTTCCGGAAAGAGCTACCTGGCCCGGAGCCGGTCGACCACGGGAGACGCGATCGGCAACGGGCTGAGCGGTTCCGGGAGGGCGTACGCCGCGTACAGGCGGTGGCGGATTGCTTCCAGGGGGAAGGTTTCGGGGTAGATCGCGAGTTTTACTGTTATGCCTTCCAAGGTTGCTCTTAGCAACATTTCTTCGACGGCGGGGTCGGTTGCGCCGCGGGCGGTGAAGATTTCGCGGAGGGTGTCTTCCACCTGGGTGAGGCGGGTGGTCTTGGACTGTTCGACGCGGGCGAAGACGGCGTGGGTGGTGGGTTGCATCATCAGGGTGATGGCCAGGCGCTGGACCGGGAGCGTCGTGGCGGCGGTCAGCAGGGTGGCGTCGATGATGGCGGCCAGGCGTTCGTCGGGGGTGCCTTGCAGGGTGAGCAGGGCGGTGATGCCGTCCAGCCAGCGGTCCAGGAGCTCGGTGGCCAGTTGTTCCTTGGTGCCGAAGTAGTACGCGACCAGGCCGCGGGAGACGCCGGCGGCGGCGGTGATGTCGGAGATGGACGCGGCCTCGTAGCCCTTGGCGGCGAAGGTTTCCAGCGCCGCGGTCAGGATCCGTTCGCGCGAACGTTCCCGTAATTCCTGGTTGACGGCGGCCGAACGCGGCACGGTCCCTTCTTCCACTCGAAACCAGAGAGCTTCCCTCGAAACCAGCGAGTTTCCACTCGAATGCCCGCTCGTGGCCCGGAAGCGCCGGGCAACCCCCATCGTGTGCCCGGCGCTTCGGGGCTGGACCCCCGTGATTTCGGCCCCTCCCCAGGCGCCGTCTATAGACTGGACGTCCAGTCAATGAAAGTCAAAGGCCGTCCCGTTTTCTGGACACGGACCGTGACAGGTAAGATGTAAGGGCTGCGCCCTGTGTCGAGTGGCACGTGAAACGAGCCGTAGCCACCGCCAGAACCCACTGACTGCTTGGAGCGCTTCCTCATGCCTGTCCGTAACGACCTGCGCAATGTCGCGATCGTGGCCCACGTCGACCACGGGAAGACCACTCTCGTCGACGCGATGCTGTGGCAGTCCGGCGCGTTCGGCGCCCACCAGCACGTCGACGAGCGTGCGATGGACTCCGGTGACCTGGAGCGTGAGAAGGGCATCACGATCCTGGCGAAGAACACCGCCGTACGCCACAAGATGGCCAACGGCGAGCAGATGACGATCAACATCATCGACACCCCCGGCCACGCCGACTTCGGTGGTGAGGTCGAGCGCGGCCTGTCGATGGTGGACGCGATCGTGCTGCTGGTGGACGCTTCCGAGGGCCCGCTGCCGCAGACCCGGTTCGTGCTCCGCAAGGCGCTGGCCCGGAAGATGCCGGTGATCCTGGTGGTGAACAAGGTGGACCGGCCGGACGCCCGGATCGCCGAGGTGGTCGACGAGACGTACGAGCTGTTCCTGGACCTGCTCGACCACGACGCGGACCAGAGCGCGCTGGACTTCCCGGTCGTGTACGCGTCCGCGCGGGCCGGTCGTGCTTCGCTGAACCAGCCGGCCGACGGCGGACTGCCGGACTCCGAGGACCTCGAGCCGCTGTTCGAGACGATCCTGGCGAACGTACCGGCGCCGGAGTACACCGAGGGCGCTCCGCTGCAGGCCCACGTGACGAACCTCGACGCCTCCCCGTTCCTCGGCCGGCTCGCGCTGGTCCGGGTGCACGAGGGCACGCTGAAGAAGGGTTCCCAGGTCGCCTGGTACCGGCATGACGGCACCATTCAGAAGGTGAAGATCACCGAGCTGCTGGTCACCGAGGCGCTCGAGCGGGTGCCCGGCGACTCGGCCGGCCCGGGTGACATCGTCGCGATCGCCGGTATCCCGGAGATCATGATCGGCGACACCCTGACCGACCCGGAGAACCCGAAGCCGCTGCCGCTGATCACGGTGGACGAGCCGGCCATCTCGATGACGATCGGTACCAACACCTCGCCGCTGGCCGGCCGGGTGAAGGGCACCAAGGTGACCGCACGGCTGGTCAAGGACCGGCTGGACCGCGAGCTGGTCGGCAACGTGTCGCTGAAGGTGCTGCCGACCGAGCGTCCGGACGCCTGGGAGGTGCAGGGCCGTGGTGAGCTGGCGCTGGCCATCCTGGTCGAGCAGATGCGCCGCGAGGGGTACGAGCTGACCGTCGGCAAGCCGCAGGTGGTCACCCGCGAGATCGACGGCAAGCGGCACGAGCCGGTCGAGCGGCTGACCATCGACTGCCCGGAGGAGTACCTCGGGACCGTCACGCAGCTGCTCGCGGTCCGCAAGGGCCGGATGGAGCAGATGACCAACCACGGCACCGGCTGGGTCCGGATGGAGTTCCTGGTTCCGGCGCGTGGCCTGATCGGCTTCCGGACCGAGTTCCTCACCGACACCCGCGGTACCGGGATCGCGCACCACGTGTTCGAGGGGTACGAGCCGTGGTTCGGCGAGCTGCGTACGCGCCCGTCCGGCTCCCTGGTCTCGGACCGGGCCGGTGCCGCGACGTCGTACGCGATGATCAACCTGCAGGAGCGCGGCACCATGTTCGTGGAGCCGGCCACCGAGGTGTACGAGGGCATGATCATCGGTGAGAACTCGCGCTCCGACGACATGGACGTGAACATCACCAAGGAAAAGAAGATGACCAACGTCCGGTCGAACGCGGACGAGTTCGAGAAGCTGGTCCCGGCCCGGAAGTTGTCGCTGGAGCAGTCGCTGGAGTTCTGCCGCGAGGACGAGTGCGTCGAGGTCACCCCGGACGCGATCCGGATGCGCAAGGTCGCCCTCACCCAGATCGAGCGCGCCAAGCTGGGCCGTAAGTCCAAGAGCTGAGTACCCGGCCGGAGCACCGGCCGTACACACACAACTGAAACCGGAAGCGAGAGACACCGAACCATGCTGGACCGTGCGGTCATCGACGACCTGTTCCCGAGCGACCTGCCGGAGCCCGCGCACTGGGAGCAGCAGTATCCCCAGCGTGACCTGCCCGAGGGCGCGAAGGTCACGCGGTTCGGTCCCTCGCCGACCGGTTTCGTCCACATCGGCGGGATCTACGCGGCGATGATCGACCGGGACATCGCCACCCATTCCGGTGGCGTGTACCTGGTCCGGGTCGAGGACACCGACCAGTCGCGCGAGGTCGAGGGCGCGCAGGAGCAGTTCGCGCGCGGCTTCGGGTACTTCGGCATCAGCTCCGACGAGAACGACGAAAACGGGGCGTACGGGCCGTACTTGCAGTCTCGGCGTGAGCAGATCTACCTCACGTACGTCCGGCACCTGCTCCGCCAGGGCAAGGCGTACCTGTGCTTCGCGACCAAGGACGAGCTGGCCGACATCACCGCGCGGCAGCAGGCGGCGAAGGTACCGACCGGGTACTACGGCCGCTGGGCGCTGTGGCGCGATGCCGACCCGGCGGACGTGACGGCGAAGCTGGCCGCGGGGACGCCGTACGTGGTGCGGTTCCGCGCACCGGACGACGCCGACGGGCAGCGGGCGCGGTTCGTGGACGCGATCCGCGGCCGGCTCGAGCACGAGGCGAACCGGAACGACGCGGTGATCCTGAAGTCGTCCGACCAGTCGCCGCGGCTGCCGACGTACCACTTCGCGCACGCGGTCGACGATCACCTGATGCGGATCAACCTGGTGATCCGTGGCGACGAGTGGATTTCCTCGGTTCCGCTGCACCAGCAGCTGTTCGCGGCGCTCGAGTTCGAGCCGATCACGTACGCGCACATCGCCCCGCTGATGAAGCAGATCCCGGGTGGCAAGCGCAAGCTGTCGAAGCGCAAGGACCCTGAGGCGAGCGTCGACTTCTACATCGGAGCCGGGTACCCGGCGGCCGCGGTGCTGTACTACCTGCGTGGTCTGGCCAACGGCCGGCTGGCCGAGATGCCGCTGGAGACCGCGCTGGCGACGCCGATCGACCTGGGTCAGTGCGGGGTCGCCGGGCCGCTGGTCGACCTGGTCAAGCTGGAGGACATCAGCGCCGACCACATCGCGACGCTGAGCGGTCCGCAGATCCTGGCGGCGGTGCGGGAGTGGGCGGCGGAGTACGACGCCGAGCTCGTACCCGTGCTGGACAAGGAGAACGAGCTGGCGCTGCGGGCGCTCGCGGTCGAACGCGAAGGCGTCGACAACCCGCGCAAGGACCTGCGCAAGTGGTCGGACTTCCGGGCCGAGTACGGGTTCTTCTTCCCGGAGATCTTCGTACCGGTCGATGGTCCGGCCGACGATCGGCTGCTGCCGCTGGGCGTCGCGCCGGAGGTCGTCACGGCGTTCGCGCGGGAGCTGGTCGCCGGGTACGAGCACGGTGACGATCCGCAGGAGTGGTTCAACCAGATCAGGTCCCTGGCCGGCGAGCATGGTTTCGCGCCGAACGCCAAGGAGTACAAGAAGAACCCGGACGCGTACGTCGGGTCGATCCGGGAGGCGTCTCAGCTGGTCCGGGTCGCGATCACCGGGGCGACGCGGAGCCCGGACCTGCACGCAACCGCGCAGGCGCTCGGCGCGTCAGAGGTACTGCGCCGGCTGAGCGCGCTGATCGGGACCACCGGCAGCTGACCGGGACCGGCGGCAGCTGATCAGGCCCGGCGGCACCGGCCAAGGGCACGAACCGGAAACGGTCGTCCGGCTGATGGGATACATCGCTCTGCTCTGTGATACACCATTGGTCGGCCGGTCTCGGGGGCAGAAAGTTCCGGATCGTTACCAACCAGACGTTCATCAGCGACGTCTGTCTTGTGGAAGCACTAATTGGGGGAAGGACAAAGGAATCATGGGCATTCTGCGTAAGGTCTGCGCGACTCTGACGGCCGCCGCGTTCGTGGGCGTCGGGGCACTTTCGGCGACCACATCTGCTGAGGCCGCGCCACAGGTCGTGGGGGCGGCGCAGAAGTCGACGACGGCACCGGCACCGGTCGGTCAGCCGCCGCGGGCGACCGCGGCGACGAAGGCCACGCCGGCCTCGTCCACGAAGGCGACGATGGCGAAGTACCGGCTCGACAGCCGCTGCATGACGAGGGGCCGGGTCCTCTGCATCAACAAGAAGACCCGCAAGCTGGTGTACCTGGTGAACGGCAAGGCTGTGCAGGTGATGGACGTCCGGTTCGGCGCGATGAAGACGCCGACCCGCAACGGCTCCTTCAAGATTCAGCGCAAGTCGAAGAACCACGTCTCCACGCTGTACCACTCGAAGATGCCGTACGCGATGTTCTTCAGCGGCGGCCAGGCGGTGCACTACTCGTCGGACTTCCGCGCCCGCGGGTACAACGGCGCCTCGCACGGCTGCGTCAACGTCCGCGACAAGAACAAGATCGCCTGGGTCTTCGCCCGGGTCCGCGTCGGCGACAAGGTCGTCGTCTACAGCAAGTGAGCTGAGCACCGAAGCAAGTGAGCTGAGCACTGATCAGCGGCCGGGGCACTACGCCCCGGCTGCTGTTGCTTTCCCGAACGCCTTGTACAGCCGCGGCTCGACCAGGCAGAAGGTGGCCTGGCCGACCTTCGTCGGGGTCTCCCGCAGGGTCCGTACGGCGATGTCCGCCGCCGACTGGGCCGGCCAGCCGTAGATCCCGGCCGATACCGCGGGCAGTGTCATCGTCCGTACGCCCAACTCGTCCGCGATCCGCAATGCACTCCGGTAGCACGACACCAGCAGCTCGGGATCACGCTGACCTGCTGTGTAGTTCGGGCCGACCACATGGATCACGTACGACGCGGGCAGCGCACCTGCCGTGGTCCACACCGCCGTACCTGTCGGGGTGCCGTTCGGGTACCGCTCCACCAGCTCGGCGAGGATCTCAGCGCCGCCGGCGCGGTGGATCGCCCCGTCGACGCCACCGCCGCCGCGAAGGGCGTGGTGGGCTGCGTTCACGATCGCGTCGGCGGGCACGGTGGTGATGTCGGCGGTGGTCAGCACAATCTCCATCTGTGGATCCTCCGGTACGCTGGGGAGTCAACAAAAACTGGGGTTGGGGCGTCCTACGAGGGTAGGTCTGGGGCTACGGAGGGGTGTCCGATGCGTGGGCTGTTTGTTCGGAAGCTGGTCGGTGGGCTGGTCGTCGGTGGCGTGCTTGCGGGGCTGCTGACGGCGGGGAACACCGCGGCGGCGGCTCCGGCCGAGGTGCGGGCGGTGCCGTTCGAGATCAGCGGCGAGTTGCCGATCTACCCGAAGGCGCTGTGGAAGAACGGTTCCAGCGGCGCGGCCGTACGCAAGGTCGAAGCCCGGCTCGTCCAGCTGAAACTGCTCGAGAAGCGCTACCTGGACGATGACTTCGGGACCATGACCCGGTCCGCGGTGAAGAAGTTCCAGAAGTCGAAGGGCATTCCCCAGCTCGGGTACGTGGACCAGAACACCCTGGACGAGCTGGCCAAGGTCACCCACGAGCCGACCCAGACCGAGCTGTACCCGCCGGCGCCGGTGGTGGACGGCCGGAAGCTCGACCCGCGGTGCGCGACCGGTGTGGCGCTGTGCATCGACAAGAGCACCCGCAAACTCCGGTACGTGGTCGACGGCGTGGTGAAGATGCAGCTCGACGTACGGTTCGGTGCCGTGAAGACCGCGACCCGCGAGGGGAGCTTCACGGTCGGCTGGAAGAGCCGGAACCACGTCTCCAAGCTGTACGACTCGAAGATGCCGTACGCGATGTTCTTCAGCGGCGGCCAGGCGGTGCACTACTCGTCGGACTTCGCCGCCCGCGGGTACAACGGCGCGTCGCACGGCTGCGTGAACGTCCGTGACCTGGCCAAGATCAAGGTCCTGTTCGACGAGGTCAACGTCGGCGACAAGGTCATCGTCTACCGCTCGTAACCAGGCCGAACCAGGCGGGCGAGCGGTTACAGCGCCCGGCGGGCGAGCGGGTTTCGGCGGGCGGGTTACAGCGGGCGCGGGCCGCGGCGGCGCCGGATCGCGCCCCAGCCGCCCCGGCCCCGGCCGGTCGCGGCGCGCAGTGCCGGGCGGGCGTCGACCAGGTACACGGCCGACGCGACGATGCCGATCAGGCCGAAGAAGCTGAGCCAGCCCTGGAAGAACTGACTGAGCGTGAACACGCCCAGGATCAGCACCCAGCCGGGTTTGGTCAGCTTGTCGGCGGCGATGAACACGGCGCGCGGCCGGAACGCGGCATCCAGCAGGGCGACCAGTTTGAATCCGAGCAGCACCCACCAGATGACCGACAGCGGATCTGCGAACCCGGGGATCAGGCTCTGGAAGGTGATCATGCTACGAGCCTAGCCGACAGACCGGGCGGCCCACCTCTGCGAAGTCGCAGCTGTGGACCGCCCTTCACTCAACGGTCAGCGGATCGTCACCGTGTGTGCTGACAGAGGTCAGTCGCCGACCTTGTCAGCGGCGGACTCCGCGGCCTTCGCTGCGGCCTTGGCGGTCTTCCGGGCGCTGGTCGCGGTCGCCTTCACGTTCCGGCTCGCCGTTTGGGCGGTCTTCTTCGCGGACGTCCGCGTCGCCTTCGCCTTGCTCACCGTGGTCTTCGCGGTGCCGACCAGGTCCTCGGTGGCCTGCTGGTGGCGAATCCGCTCGACCAGTTCCTTGCCCCGGCCGGCCAGGTCCTCGTACGTCTCCTCGGCCTGGCCGAGCACGGTGGTGAAACCGGCGGACGCGGTCTTCGGCAGCTCGCGCAGCTTCGCCGGGGCGGTCCGGGCGTCGGCGACGATCGCCTCGAAGCGCTTGGTCAGCTCGCTCTGCGCCTTGGTCAGCTCGGCCTGCAGCGTCTTCTGGTCGAGCTTCGCGAACCGGGCGGACACGTCCTCGGCGGTGGCGCGAACCTTCTCCACCGCGAGGTCGCCGGCGCCGGCGATCGCGTAGAACGGGGTAACGGGCGTACGGGTAGCCATCAGGCTTCTCCTCGAGAGGTCTTCAGTGTGAGGTCAGGTGGTGCTGCGCTTACGCGGCGCCGACTTCGGTGCCGGTTCGGGCGCCGCTTCAGGTGCCGGTGCGGGTGCTGTCGCACCGGTCTCTTCGGCAGGCGCGTTCTCCCGGACGAACGACGCGTACACGTCCAGCAGGACGCGCTTCTGCCGCTCGTTCAGCGCGGGGTCGAGCAGGACGGCGTCGACCACGCCCCCGGAAGTACGCCCGGAGCTGCCCGGAGCGTCGTCCGGATCGAGGATGCCGGCCCGTACGTAGAGGGTCTCCGCGGAGATCCGCAATGCCTTCGCGAGCTGCTGCAGCACGTCCGCGGACGGCTTCCGCAGGCCGCGCTCGATCTGGCTGAGGTACGGGTTCGACACACCGGCCAGGTCCGACAACTGCCGCAACGACAACCGCGCGTGCCGCCGCTGCTCGGCGAGGTACTCCCCGAGGGAGCCCACCGCCCCAGCCGCCTTGTCACTCAACCTGGCCATGTACCCCAGTCTGCTAGCACCCGCTTGCAATTGCAAGCACCCCGCCCGTGACCCCCCTCACCACCCCCCACTTTGGGGTTAGGGCTGGCGGTGGACTTTGTGTTGGGCGGCTTGGGCTCGGGGGCGGACGGTGATGCGGTCCAGGTTCACGTGGGCGGGGCGGGTGGCCACGTACGCGACGATGTCCGCGATGTCGTCGGCGGTCAGTGGTTCGCGGACGCCCGCGTACACGGCGTCCGCCTTGGACTGGTCGCCGTTGAAACGGGTCAGCGCGAAGCCTTCGCTCCGGACCATGCCGGGGGCGATCTCGGTGATCCGGACCGGCTGGTCGTAGAGCTCCAGGCGGAGCGTGTCGACGACGGCCTTGGCGCCGTGCTTGGCCGCGACGTACCCGCCGCCACCTTCGTACGCGACCTGCCCCGCGGTCGAACCCATCACGATGATCGTGCCCTGCCCGGAGATAAGGGCCGGGAGCAACGACTTGGTGACCGCGGCGACGGCGATCACGTTCACTTCGTACATCCGGCGCCAGGCGTCCAGGTCCGCCTCGGCGACCGGCTCCAGGCCGAACGCGCCGCCGGCGTTGTTCAGCAGGACCTGCAGGTTGTCACCGACGGCCGCGGTCAGCGCGGCGACGTCCTCGGCCGAGGTCACGTCGCACTGCACCGCGCGGCCGTCGATCTCCTTCGCCAGCGCCTCGATCCGGTCCAGCCGCCGGGCGGCGCAGATCACCTCGAAGCCGGCCCGGGCCAAGTACCGCGCGGACGCGGCCCCGATCCCGCTGCTGGCCCCGGTCACGACGGCAAGAGGACGCGCGCTCGAAGTCATGCCCCGAGTCTCTCAAACCCCGCCGCCGCTCAGCCGTGCTGTCTCAGAGTGGCTGTCTCAGAGGGGCGGTCTCAGACACCAACCGGCTGGCGGTGCTTCGGCTCAGTGGGTACGGGCGCCTGCCGCCGGGCGGTCGCCACGACCAAGGCGAACGCCGCGAGCGTGAGCGCGGTGAACCCACCGAACAAGGTCCACGTTTGTCCGTCCGGGTGGATCAGCGACTGCCCCCGGAACGCCTGCACCGTCACGGTCACCATCAACCCGGTGTACCCGAGTGCCGCGACCCCGACCAGCCGCGCCCGAACTCGCTCGGGCCGCAGCCAAGCGATCCGCCCGGCCAGCAGGCTCAGCGCCAGCACAGTGAACAGCAGCACCTGAACCGCGTGCAGACCGACGAAGTGCGGGATGCGCAGGTCGCCGCCGACCGTGCTCCAGTTCGTCAACGGCATCCCGGGACCGCCGGGCTCGACGCCGATGCCGTGGCTGCCGGCCAAGGTGACCGGGTGGCCGTACGCGTCGGAGACGTGGTGCTGCTCGCCGTTCGCGCCGACCAGGTAGAACGCCAGCGCCATGCCGGCGGTCGCGAGGCCGATGCCGATCCGGATCGCGCGGTTCAGCGGGGCGTCGCCGACGCGCTGGAAGAGCAGCATGATCGCAACAACGAGGCTGGCGCCGAACAGTCCGAGTACGCCGCTCATGAACACCTGCTGACCGACCTGGTTGAAGGTGTCGGGGTTGGTGTTGAAGTGGCTGAACGTACCCCGGGCGCCCTGAATCGCGATGAACCCGACGTCCACGAGGCCGGTGAGCGCGAACACCGTGCCGGTCCACCAGCCGAGCCGGCGCGCCTTGCGCAGCTTGGGCAGCAACCACGCCAGCGTGGCGCCGTAGATGACGAACGAAATGCCGAACTTGAACGGCTTGAGCCAGACCGACTCGTTGATGATCTCGCGGTGGTCGACCAGCAGCCCGACACCGGAGGCCAAGACCAGACCGGCCATCGCCAGCACCATCAGCATCAACGGCCGGTGCCAGGACTTCACTTCTTCCAAGACTGTTCGCATGACTCAATGCTTTCGGCGGACGGCCGCGAGCACAGTGGGCCGAGTCCGCCACTGCTGGTGGTGGTAGGCCCACCCGGAGAGGTTCCGCGGAGCTACCCTGACCAGGTGACCGAAACCGCCGCCGACCGTTCGCTTCGGCGGGTCGCGATGATCAGCCTGCACACGTCGCCGCTGGATCAGCCGGGTACGGGCGATGCGGGCGGGATGAACGTCTACGTGGTCGAACTGTCCAAGCAGCTGGCCGGCCTGGGCATCGAGGTCGACGTGTTCACCCGGGCGACCGCGTCGGCGCTGCCGGCCCGGGTCGAGTTGATGCCGGGCGTGACAGTACGCAACGTGGCCGCCGGCCCGTACGAGGGACTGACCAAGAACGAACTGCCGGCCCAGCTGTGTACGTTCGCCCGCGCTGTCCTTCGCGCCGAAGCGATCCACGAGCCCGGCTGGTACGACGTGATCCACTCGCACTACTGGTTGTCCGGCCAGGTCGGTCTGCTCGCCCGCGATCGTTGGGCGGTCCCACTTGTTCACACGATGCACACGATGGCGAAGGTGAAGAACGCCAGCCTGGCCGAGGATGACGTACCCGAACCGCCGGCGCGCCTGCTCGGTGAGGAGCAGGTGGTGGAGTCCGCGGATCGCCTGCTGGCCAACACCGACGACGAGGCGCGCGAGCTGATCGACCTGTACGGCGCGCTGCCCGCGAAGGTCGGTGTGGTCAACCCTGGCGTCGATCTGGAGCTGTTCGGCCCCGGTGACCAACGCGCCGCCCGGCAAGCCGTCGGGTTGCCGGAGGATGCCGTCGTCCTGGCGTTCGTCGGGCGTATCCAGCCGTTGAAGGCGCCCGACCTGCTGATCCGGGCCGCGGCGCGGATGCTGGCCCGCGACCCGGCGCTGCGCGACCGCTTGGTGGTGGCGATCATCGGCGGCCCGTCCGGCAACGGGATGGAGCATCCGGAATCGCACGCCGAGCTGGCGCGGGCGCTCGGGATCGACGAGGTGACCCGGTTCGTCAAGCCGATGGAAAGGGCGCGGCTCGCCGACTGGTACCGGGCGGCGTCGGTGGTGTGCGTCCCTTCGTACTCGGAGTCCTTCGGGCTGGTCGCGCTGGAAGCACAGGCCTGCGGTACGCCGGTGGTGGCCGCGGCGGTGGGTGGTTTGAGTACGGCGGTTCTGGACGGGCGAACGGGGTACCTGGTGCATGGTCACCGGGTCGACGACTTCGCCGACGCGCTGGCCCGGATCGCGACGGAGCCGGCTGTCCGCGAGAGCATGAGCCACGCGGCGGTGGAGCACGCACGGCGCTTCGGCTGGGAGCTGACCGCACGCAAGACGCTGGCGGCGTACCGGACCGCCGCGGAGACGATGGCGGCGGAGATCGCCGCGGAAATGGCTGGGTGACAGGCGTGGAGGTAGCCGGGTGAGAGTGCTGTGAGAGTTGCTGCGGCGGACGTGATCCGTCAGGTGCTGACCGAGAACGAGATCGAGTTCACCGAGGCGACGCCGGGTGCGTTCACCGCCGACCTGCCCGGTGAACGGAAGCTGAAAACGACGGTGACGCTGACCGTCGGGGCCCAGGCGGTGCAGGTGCACGCGTTCGTGGCCCGGCATCCGGACGAGAACCACGCGGCCGTGTACCGCTGGCTGCTGGAGCGGAACCTGAAGATGTACGGCGTCGCGTTCGCGGTCGACCATCTCGGCGACATCCACCTCGACGGCCGGGTACCGCTGCACGCGATCACGCCGGCCGAGGTGGATCGGCTGCTCGGCGCGGTGCTGGAGTACGCGGACACGTCCTTCAACACCATCCTCGAGCTCGGCTTCGCGTCCTCGATCCGCAAGGAGTACGAGTGGCGGCTGTCCCGGGGCGAATCGACCCGGAACCTGGACGCGTTCAAGGGCTGGCTGGAGCCTCGATAGACTCCGGGCATGACCTATCGCCTGATCCTGCTCCGCCACGGCCACAGCGACTGGAACGCCAAGAACCTGTTCACCGGCTGGGTCGACGTCGACCTGAACGCCCAGGGCGTCGAGGAGGCGCAGCGCGGTGGCGAGCTGCTCCGTGACCGCGACCTGCTGCCGGACGTCCTGCACACGTCGCTGCTGCGGCGCGCGATCCGGACCGCGAACATCGCCCTCGAGGTCGCCGAGCGGCAGTGGATCGACGTCCGCCGCTCCTGGCGGCTGAACGAGCGCCACTACGGCGCCCTGCAGGGCAAGGACAAGAAGCAGACCCTGGACGAGCTCGGCGAGGAGCAGTTCATGCTGTTCCGCCGCTCGTACGACACCCCGCCGCCGGCGATCGAGCGCGGCTCGGAGTACGACCAGGCCGGCGACCCGCGGTACGCCGGGCTGCCGCCGGAGCTGCTGCCCGCGACCGAGTGCCTGAAGGACGTCGTCGAGCGGATGCTGCCGTACTGGTACGACGCGATCGTGCCGGACCTGCGGGCCGGCAAGACCGTACTGGTGACCGCGCACGGCAACTCGCTGCGCGCCCTGGTCAAGCACCTGGACAACCTGGACGAGAAGACCGTGGTCGGCCTGAACATCCCGACCGGCATCCCGCTGTACTACGAACTGGACGAGGACTTCAAGCCGGTCACGCCGGGCGGCGAGTACCTCGACCCCCAGGCCGCGAAGGACGCCATCGAAGCGGTAAAGAACCAAGGCCGCTGACGCTCCAACATCCCCTGAACGCTCCCGGCTTCGGCCGGGGGCGTTTTTTCGTGCCGGTCCGAGGTCTTGCCGCCCGGCGGATCGCGTCTTAATCTCTTATTTACGGGATATAGTTCCCGTATTTCGAAGATATCCGTATCCACCGCTCTGGAGGACGGAATGATGCGACGTGCCCGGATGCTGTTCCTGGCGTTCCTGCTGATACCGATGGTGGTGGTGCCGCGGGCCGCGGCCGGGCCACCCGCGGCGGGACCGCCCGATCAGCTCACCAAAAGACCGTTCCTGTCCGCGATGGAGGGCGGGAACACGGTCGAGGCGAAGATTCGCGAGACCAGACCGCGGGCGGACGGCTTCCGCCACATCGACACGCCGGCCACGATCCGGCGGCTGAAGCAGCTGCACGCGACCATGTACACATTCGGGATCTGGGACAAGGCGACCGACTGGGACGACCTCCGGCTGGAGTTCGCGCCGGCGGCGGCCCGGGCCGGGATCGACATCATGGTGTACCTGGTGCCGCCGTCGGAGTGCTACCGGAACCCGGTCCGCTACCTCGACGGGCGCTGTTCGCAGCCCTTCGACACCGACTACGTGCGGTGGGCGACCGAGCTCGCCAAGCTGTCGCTGAAGTACCCGAACGTGAAGTCGTGGGGTATCGACGACTTCCTGGTCGGCTCCAACGGCACGCTGTTCACCAAGGACTACCTCGGTCAGGTCCGGGCCGCGCAGAAGGCGGTGAACCCCCGGCTCAAGTGGTACGTGACGATGTACTCGTGGGACATCACGCCCAAGAACGCCGACACGATCAAGGACGCCCTGGACGGCGTGATCTACCCGTACACCGGCTATGTGAACAGCTCGATCGACCCGACCTGGCTGGAACCAAGGCTGGACTCCGCGTTGGACGTCCTGCGCCCAAGAGGCCTCAGCCTGGCGCTGCTCGTGTACACCGGGCGCTTCCTCGACGGCATGATCCACCCGGACGAACGGTACGTAGCTGACGTGCTGCAGCGCGCAACGCCCTACCTGGCCGACGGCCGTTTGGACGGTGTCATCGCGTACGGCGCCCCGGTGCGGATCGATCTGCAACAGCCGAGCTGGGATTACTGGGGCCACACGGGCAAGGGCCGACTGAGTTTGAGCGTCGGCAACTTCACCTCGACCGTCGACGGAAGCTACGCCGCCGCCTCGCAAGAAATGGTTGTCACCGGCAACGGGCCTCGGTCGATCACGTTCAAACAAAGAGATCCGGACGTCGGTGGTTTGCAGGGATACCAGTTCAAGCAGGTCCTGGTCGACGACAAGGTGGTGTGGCAGAGCGATGTCGAAGTCGATCCGAAGGAGACCTGGGAGACGACGACGGTCGATCTGACCGCGGCCCTGCAGGGCAAGACTTCCGGCAAGGTCACCTTCCGGTTGTTCCATCAGAGGGGGGTCGGCTGGTGGCCGCTGGACTGGAGCATCGACGACGTCACGGGCCGGGGCGTGATCGTACGCAACGGTGGTTTTGAGCAGAACCGGGATTGGACGCTGTCCCGCAACCAGCCGACGATGCAGCCGTACATCGACATCTACTCGGTCGATCGCCCGGCGCGGATCTTCAACTCGATCGGCGCGGCGTACGCCCGGTACCAGCATCAGCCGTACTGGCCGGTGCAGGGGCCGCGCGGGAACTCCGTACGGATCGGGCCGGACAACCGGGCGATGTACGGCAACGGATGGCTCAAATTCACGGTTCCGAACGGGCCGATCCCGGCGAACACCTGTGCCACCGCCAGCCAGCAGGTGCGGGTGAAACCGGGCCAATCCCGGTACGAGGTGTCGTTCTGGCACGCGGATCCGGAACAGGCGCGGTTCGGCGAGATGTTCAAGCAGTTGTGGGTCGACGGCCAGCTGATCTGGAGCCGGGACGCCGGTGACTACTGGCCGTGGTTCTACATGAACGGGTCCGACCACCAGGGCGGGATCGACGTGACGGACCTGGTGAAGGGCAAGTCGTCGGTGTCGATCCAGTTCGGGATCTGTACCCGGGGGGCCGCCACCAGCCCTGGCCTGTTCGTCAACTTCGACCACATCGAGGGGATCAACCTCGACATCCACAACTCGGGCTTCGAGAACCGGTCGGCCTGGAAGCTGAGCGCCGACAAGCCACTCTCCGCGGCAATCGAGATCGCCCGCTGAGTCTCAGCTGAGCCTCACTGAGTCTGAGCTGGACAGACGGACCTGAGACAAACAGGAGCCCCCGGCAACCAACTGCCGGGGGCTGCTGTACTCGGCTGAGGTCAGTTGCCGTTCGGGTTCGGGGCCGAGGCGCCCGCGCCGGAGCCGGCCGCGGTGCCGCCGACGGCGACCGGGAGCTCACCGGTGACCAGGTAGACGACCCGGCGGGCCATCGCGACCGCGTGGTCGGAGATGCGCTCGTAGTACCGGCTCAGCAGCGCCATGTCGACGGCGACCTCGACGCCGTGCGGCCAGTCGGCGTCCATCATCAGCCGGAACTGGTTCGACCGGAGCTTGTCCATCTCGTCGTCGCTGGCCTCGAGCTTGCCGGCCGCCTCGACGTCGCGGCTGGCGATCACGTCACCGGCCGCGTCCACCATCTTGCCGGCCACCGAGCCCATCGACTCGATCACGTCGTGCAGCTCGTTCGGGATCGCCGGCGCCGGGTAGCGCATCCGGGCGATCTTCGAGACGTGCGCGGCCAGGTCGCCCATCCGCTCCAGGTCGGCGACCATCCGCAGCCCGGCGACCAGCATCCGCAGTTCGTTGGCGACCGGCGACTGCCGCGCCATCAGCTCGAAGACCTTCTCCTCCACACCCTCGCCGGCGGCATCGAGCTGGATGTCGGCCGCGATGACCTCTTCGGCCTTGCGGATGTCCGCTTCCAGCAGCGCCGCCGTGGAGCGGCGGACGGCGGTGGACACCGTCCGCGTCATCCGTTCCAGCTCGGCGAGGATGTCGTCGAGCTGCTCGTGGTAGCTGTCACGCATGGTGTTCGAATCCGATCTGTGGTGTCCGGTGCCGGGGCGGGGCACCAGCACGGTACCCGCCCTGCGGTGACCGTATGCCGTCGAGGTTGCCGATCGGCGACGAGTGGTGAACGCCCGATGAACAGTTGAGACGCGTCCCGGTCATCCGGTGCTCATTCGGTCTTTCCCTGCTGGTTGCCCGCGTAGCATCGATTCCGTGGACCCCACGCTGGCTGCGGTGCTGGGCGGCGTCATCGGCGCGGCCCTGGCCCTGCTTTCGCTCGGCGCGATGATGCTGTCGGAGCGGGCGCAGCGCAAGATCCCGGAGTCCCCGGAGCCGGCGGTGCCTTCCGGCGTCGCGACCGTACTCTCGGTGCTGCGCTCGTCGGCGGTGGTGATGGGCCCGGAGGACCAGGTGCTCCAGGCCAGCGCGCCGGCCCACGTCCTGGGCATCGTCCGGGGCGAGCGGCTGGTGGTCGAGGACATCCTGATCATGGTCCGCCAGGTCCGCCGGGACGGTGAGATCCGCCAGCAGGACCTCGAGATCGTCCGCGGCCGGCTCGGCGCCACCCAGTACGTCAGTGCCCGGGTCGCGCCGCTGGGCAGTCAGCTGGTGCTCGTACTGGTCGAGGACCGCACTCGGGAACGCCGCCTGGACGCGATCCGGCGGGACTTCACCGTCAACGTCAGCCACGAGCTGAAGACCCCGGTCGGCGCGCTGATCCTGCTCGCCGACGCGGTCTCCGAGGCGTCCGACGACCCGGAGGCGGTGCAGCGGTTCTCGGACCGGATGCGGGTCGAGGCGTCCCGGCTGAGCCGGCTGGTCAAGGAGATCATCGAGCTGTCCCGGCTGCAGGGTGACGACCCGCTGGAGAACCCCGGCCCGGTCGACATCAACGCGGTGATCGAGACCGCGGTGGACCGCTGCCGGATCGACGCCGAGGACCGGGACATCAAGATCGTGGTCAAGACCGAGCCCGAGCTCGAGGTGCTGGGCAGCCAGGACCAGCTGGCGATGGCGATCGGCAACCTGGTCGAGAACGCCATCAACTACAGCCCGGACGGCACCCGGGTCGCGGTCGCGGCGCACCCGATCGGCGATCTGGTCGAGCTGACCGTCTCCGACCAGGGCGTCGGCATCCCGAGTGGCGACCTGGAGCGGATCTTCGAGCGGTTCTACCGGGTCGACCGGGCCCGCAGCCGGGAGACCGGCGGGACCGGGCTGGGCCTGTCGATCGTCAAGCACATCGCCTCCATCCACGGCGGCGACGTGCGGGTCTGGAGCGTCGAGGGCCAGGGCTCGACCTTCACCGTGAGACTCCCGTTGCGGTTCGAACCCGCGCCGGGCCAGACCGGCTCCACCAGCCAGGAGGAGCCGGCCGTCACCCTGACGCCTACCCCGTCAGGTCAGATCGCAAAGGAGACAGCTTCGTGACCCGAGTGCTGGTCGTCGAAGACGAAGAGAGCTACAGCGACGCGCTGTCGTACGTGCTGCGCAAGGAAGGGTTCGAGGTCGCCGTCGCGGAGACCGGGCCGGACGCGCTGGACGAGTACGACCGCGCCGGTGCGGACATCGTCCTGCTCGACCTGATGCTGCCGGGCCTGTCCGGTACGGAGGTCTGCCGGGCGTTGCGCAGCCGGGGCAACGTACCGGTGATCATCGTCAGCGCCAAGGACACCGAGGTGGACAAGGTGGTCGGGCTCGAACTGGGCGCGGACGACTACGTCACCAAGCCGTACAGCCCGCGGGAGCTGCTGGCCCGCGTACGCGCCGTGCTCCGCCGGGGGCAGGACGTCGAGCTGCTGCCGGACACCCTCGAGGCGGGGCCGGTCCGGATGGACGTCGAGCGGCATGTGGTGACCGTGGCGGGGACGGAGATCCGGCTGCCGCTCAAGGAGTTCGAGCTGCTCGAGATGCTGCTCCGGAACACCGGCCGGGTGCTCACGCGGGGTCAGCTGATCGACCGGATCTGGGGCGCCGACTACGTGGGCGACACCAAGACCCTGGACGTGCATGTGAAGCGGCTCCGCTCCAAGCTGGAGAAGGACCCGTCGAACCCGGCGCACCTGGTCACGGTGCGTGGTCTGGGGTACAAGTTCGAGTCCTGACTCACAGGCTCACGGGTCGCGATGGCCTGTTGAGTTAGCTTAGGCTCTCCTTAGTTGAGGCAGATCGTCTGAGGAGAGTTCATCATGTCCTGGTCTCGTAGGGTCGTCAGTACGGTGACTGCCGTGCTGCTCGCCACGACCACGCTGGCTGCCTGCGGCACCGGCGACAAGCAGTCGGCTTCGGCCGATACGGCGTCGTCCGGGTTCCCGGTCACGCTCAAGAACACGTTCGGCGAGACCACCATCAGCAAGAAGCCGGAGCGGATCGTCACGCTCGGCTGGAACGCGCAGGACGTGGTCTACGCGCTCGGCGAGACCCCGGTCGGAATGCCGAAGGTTACCTACGGGCAGACCTCGGACGGTGTCACCGCGTGGGACGCGCCGAAGTTCGACAAGGCCAAGACCACGCTGCTCGACACCGGCGACAAGTACCCGTTCGAGAAGATCGCGGCGCTGAACCCGGACGTCATCCTGGCACCGTACGAGGGCTTCGACGCGGCGACGTACAAGACGCTCAGTGACATCGCGCCCACCGTCGCGTACCCGGGTGCGCCGTGGCAGACCACCTGGCAGGACCAGACCCTGCTGGTCGGCGAGGCGCTCGGCAAGAAGGCCGAGGCCGAGAAGCTGATCACCGGCATCCAGGACAAGATCAAGCAGGTCGCCGCCGAGCACCCGGAATTCAAGGGCAAGACCGTCACCGTCGGTTCGTTCGGCGCCGAGAACTACATCTACATGCCGGGCGATCCGCGCGTACAGATCCTGAACGAGATGGGCTTCAAGAACGCGCCCGGTGTCGACGCGCTGGAGAAGATCAACACCAAGAAGGAATTCTCGCTGACGATCAGCAAGGAGAAGGTCGCGGACGTCGACGCCGACGTGCTGATCGCGTACGTGGACGGGATCGGTACGCAGAAGTTCTTGTCCGACCCGGTGTACTCGTCACTGCGCGCGGTGAAGAGCGGCGGCGCGTACGCCCTGCAGGATCAGCAGGTGATCTCCGGGATGAGCGCGGTCAGCGTACTGAGCGTCCCCTGGGTCCTCGACAAGATCCTCCCCGGCCTCACCAAGGCCGCCGCCGCCCCGAAGAACTAACCCCCCGTTTCAGGGGTCAGCCCCGCAGGTGGTGGGTTGCCCCCTCGAAATTCAAGGGGCCAAGGCACCATCTGAGGGGCCGACCCCTGAAACGGTGCGGGGGGAGACGGCCTAGCCGGTGCGGGTGGAGAAGGCCTAGCCGGTGCGGGGGCGAGCCCTAGCTGTGCGGGGGGAGAAGGCCCTAGCCGGTGTGGGGGTGAGTCCTAGCTGTGCTGGGGCGAGCCCTAGCCGGCCGGGGCGGGGGTGAGCTCTGGCCGGGTGTGGCGCCGGAGCGCTAGCCCGCCGGGGGTGGGGTGGGGGAGAAGTGGTCGTCGGTGAGGACGGGGACGTAGGCCGAGATCGGGGCGGCCTGGCCGAAGGTGATGGTCACGTTGACCATCTGGCCGGGCTTGGCGCCGGTGACGGTGATCGCCGGGCCGTTGTCCTCGGCGCCCGGGGACGAGGCCGACGGGGTCTCGGTCGCGGCCGGGGTCGACGGTGTCCCCGAGGTCGCCGGGGTCGATGGCTTGGCCGGGGACGACGGGGCCGTGGAGGTGGTCGGCGTGGCCGGGGTCTGCGGGGTGGCCGACTGGGTGCTGGTGGCGGTGCTGGTGGTGGTGCCGGCGGCCTCGGCGGCCGAGGTGCCCGCGAGCAGCAGGGCGGCGCTCGGCTGCAGCTCGACCGGGCCCTTGAGGCCGGTGAAGGTGACCTCGCCGGGCTGCCAGCCACCGGCCGTGCCGTCCTGGGTGCCACCGGGTGCCTGGGCGATGCTGACCAGCGTGTCGGCGTTGTCGCCGTTGTTCACGATCACGCCGTGCAGCTCGCCCTTGCCCTGGGCGTCGGCCAGCACCAGCAGGTTGCGGAGCTTGAGCTGGCCGGACTCGAGGTTGGTGCCCTCGGCGGCCTGGTACGGCTGCAAGGTCGGCGCATTGAAGCTCGCGCTGCACGCTCCCAGCGCGAGACTGAGAGTGGCGGCGGCACCAGCCAGCGCGGCGCGCCGGGCGAACCGCGAGGACAACGTGATCGGCACTGGAATCCCTCTCGTGCAAGCTGATTCGAGAACTGTTCGGCCGTCGGGCAGCGGCCTCCGGCGCCCCACAGCGTAGCCCGCGGCGTTCCCGGCCCGGACGCCGGGATACCGGCGGCGCGATCCGGTGCGATCCCCGAAGTGATGTCCAAGGCAACGGTGTACGCGCGCACGAGGCACGGCCCGGAACGTTTGTCAAGGCACGAAGTGGGCCCTGACCAGCGCAAACGCCCCAACCGGACCATCCGTCACGTGGTAGTATGGATCTCGGAAAGGGGCACGTGACATATGACTTTCACAGTCGGCGAGACGGTTGTTTACCCCAATCACGGAGCGGCCGTCATCGAGGACATCGAGACCCGTCAGATCAAAGGTGAGGACAAGACCTACCTGGTCTTGAGGATCGTCGCTCAGAACGACCTGGTCGTTCGGGTTCCCGCGTGCAACCTCGATCTTGTCGGCGTGCGTGACGTCGTGGATCAGGCTGGCCTGGAGCGCGTCTTCGACGTGCTGCGCGCACCGCACACGGAGGAGCCGACCAACTGGTCGCGACGCTACAAGGCGAACCTCGAAAAACTGCACTCCGGTGATGTACTGAAGGTGGCAGAGGTCGTTCGCGACCTGTGGCGCCGTGAGCGTGACCGTGGACTGTCCGCCGGTGAGAAGCGGATGCTGGCGAAGGCTCGTCAGATCCTGGTCTCCGAGCTGGCCCTGGCCGAGCACACCAACGAGGACAAGGCGGAAGCCATCCTCGACGAGGTTCTCGCCTCCTGAAGTAGCCCAGCATGAGTAGCGCGGTCGTGATTCCCGCGGCCGGGTTAGGGCTGCGGCTGGGCGGTGAGACACCGAAAGCATTCCGAGAGGTCGGTGGCGATTCGCTGCTGGTCCACGCGGTGCGTGGACTGCGGGCAGCGTCCGCCGCCGACCTCGTCTGTTTCGTGGTCGCGGTGCCGCCCGGTTCCGAGGAGACGGTCGGCAAAGAACTGGCGCCGTACGTTGGTGCGGCCCGGCTGCTCGTTGTCGCCGGCGGCGCGGAGCGGCCCGCTTCGGTACGAGCCGCGCTGGATGTGGTTCCGGTCGATGGGATCGACTGCATCCTGGTGCATGACGCGGCGCGCGCTTTCGTACCTGCTGAGGTGATCGAGCGGGTCGTGGCGACGGTGCGGGCCGGTGCTGATGCGGTCGTGCCGGTGGTGCCGGTGACTGACACGATCAAGGTGATCGGGCCGGGGGGTGCAGTGGTCGATACGCCCGATCGGTCGACGCTGGTTGCCGTGCAGACGCCGCAGGGTTTCGCGCCGGAGGTGTTGCGGCGGGCGCATGCGGCTGGTGCGGATGCGGCGGTGACGGATGACGCGATGATGTGCGAGCGGCTCGGAGTGGTCGTGCAGACGGTCGAGGGCTCGCAGGACGCCTTCAAGGTGACCCGGCCGCAGGATCTCTTGCTGGCGGAGGCGCTGCTGGCTCGGCGTTCGAAAGAGCAGCTGAGCGCGCGGTCGGACAAGCAGCCGGGTGAGCTGGACGGGCGGCCGGGTGAGTCGCGGGGTGAAGGGCAGGTCGGGTGAAGGTTCCGCGGGTTGGGAATGGGGTCGACGTGCATCCGCTGGAGGATGGGCGGGCGATGTGGCTGGCCGGGTTGCACTGGCCGGAGGAGACGTCGGGGCCGGCGGGGCATTCGGATGGGGATGTCGCGGCGCATGCGATGTGCGACGCGTTGCTGAGTGCGGCCCGGCTGGGTGATCTCGGGTCGAACTTCGGGACGGCCGAGCCGGAGTGGGCCGGTGCGTCGGGTGCGGCCTTGCTGGCGGAGGCGGCCCGTCGGGTACGCGCCGCGGGGTTCGAGATCGGGAATGTTTCGGTGCAGATCGTGGCCAACAGACCGCGCTTCGCCGCCCGCCGCGAGGAGGCGGAGAAGGCGCTCGCCGCGGCGTGCGGCGCGGATGTGTCCGTCAGCGCGACGACCACCGATGGTCTCGGCTTGACCGGCCGAGGCGAAGGCATCGCAGCTTTCGCCACTGCTCTCATCTACTGATCCACCTTCCACAGGGTGCGGGGAGGGGCGAGCGGGTCTTACTGATCCGCAGGTCTGTCCAGCTCGACGGGGTCGGGGGACAAGCGGGCGGCTCTGGGGTCCAGTTCTGTGCCTGTGGGCTGGGTTAGTGGCGTGTACAGGTCTGGGCGGCGGCCGCGGAGCCAGCGGCGGCCGGTGGAGAGGGGGACCAGGTCGAGGTCCAGGTCGGCGGTCACCACCGACTCGGCGGGTACGGGCGTCTCGGCCACGATCCGGCCGTACGGGTCGAGGATCATCGTGTTCCCAGTCCGTACCTCGTCGTCATCCCGCCCGACACCATTGCTGAACAGGACGAACAGTCCGTTGTCGTGCGCCCGTGCCGGCAACCACCGCATCAGCCAGCCGCGCCCGTTCGGCCCGTTGAACGCCTCCTCGACTGCCTCCGGATCGGTCTCACGGTTCTCCCAGACCGGCAACGGGATCGGCTTCATCCCGTACGGACTGCGCGAGTTCGTCCCGCCGGTCTGATGCGGCGCGATCAGCACCGTCGCCCCGAGCAACGCGGTGATCCGGACGTTCTCGACCAGGTTGTTGTCCCAGCAGATCAGCACCCCGGCCCGGAACCCCCACGGCGTGTCGAACACCGTGTACGTGGAGCCGCTCGCGATCGCCTCATGTTCGAACGCATGCAGCTTCCGGTGCACGTGTACCTGACCGTCCGGCAAGCACACCGCGTACGAGTTGAACAACGTACCGCCGGACTCCTCCAGAAATCCGACCCCGATCCCGGCCTCGAGTTCGCGCGCCAGGGCAAGGACCTGGCTGATCAACGGTCCATCGGCCGGCGAGGCGAGTTCGTGCAGCCGTGCGGCGGTCTGCCGGCGCAGGTGCCAGTACCCGAGCAGGCACAGCTCCGGGAACACCACCAGCCGTGCGCCGTCGCCGACCGCCTCACGGGCCAGCCGCTCGACGGTGCGAAGGTTCGCCGCGGTGTCGTCGGGAGTCGCTTCGAACTGGACGACGGCGGCGCGAAAGGACGTCATAAGCCCATGGAAACTCCCGGGCATCCATGACGTCCAATAGTTGTTTGCTCAGCTTCCATATCCTGAGGTTATGGATCTTCGGTTGCTTCGGGCATACGTCACGGTGGCGCGGCTGCGCAACTTCGGTGCCGCCGCGGCGGAGCTGTCGACGAGTCAGCCGGCGCTCACCAAGCAGATCCAGGTGCTGGAGCGGCGGGTCGGTGCTGTGCTGTTCGATCGCGGCCGGCACGGTGCCCGGCTGACTCCGGCCGGGGAACTGCTGCTGCTTGACGCGCTGGAGTTGCTGGAGCGGTCCGAGGCCTTCGACCGGCGTGCCGATCAAGTCGCTTCGGGCGCCGAGGGGTCGCTGGCGATCGGGTTCGGGCTGTCCGGGATCGAGCTGGCGCCGCGGGCCGTGGCGGTGTTCCGGAGCCGGTGGCCGGGGGTGACGGTCTCGCTCGAGGACCTGCCGTCGGCGGTGCAGTTCGAGCGGCTGCTGACCGGCGGTCTGCAGATCGGGTTCGTCAGGCTGCCGGTGCCGGCCGGTCTCGAACACCACCGGCTGCGGCGGGATCGGCTGTCACTCGCGGTACCGGCCGCGCAGCGCGTCCCGCGTGACTTGGCCGGCTGGATCGACGCGCGCCCGCTGGTGCGGTTGACCCCGGCCCGGGGCCCCGGGCTGACCGCTCAGATCGACAGCCTGTACGCGGAGCTTGGTTGCCGTCCGCAAGTACTCCAGGAGTCCGGGGACCTACAGACAGTACTGGCACTGGTCGCGGCCGGCGTGGGACCGGCCGTCGTACCCTCAACCGCGGAACGGATCGCACCACCCGAGGTCCGCCTGGTCCCGCTACCCGGCCGCGCCGCAACCTGGTGGACCGGCGTCGCCTGGTCCATCCGAACGCCCCTCACCGAACGCTTCGTCAAAGCCGCCGCCGAGGTCGCCCGAGCGGCACGCACTGAGCCGCGAACAGGTCACGGTTAGCGGCTCGAGAACGGCCGTGGATTCATCGCCGGTTTGACCTGGCCGCCCAGCTTCCGGCGGTGCAGGGCCGCGGCGATCACGATGGCCGTCGCGCCGAGTAGGCACAGGATGCCCGCGATCAGGTCGATGCGTACGTGGGCCTGCCCGACGAACTGTGCTCGCAGCAACCCATGCGGGTCCACGATCACCTGCAACTTCCCACCGGGGAACTCGCGCAACCCCTGCACGGTGAACGGGTAACTGTGCCCGTTCGGGCAGTCCGCGGTGAATTCCGAGACGCCGTACGACTTGTAGTCGCGGATCGTGCAAGTCAACGTCTGACCGACCCGCGACAACCCGACCGGCGTCGGCGTCATCACGAACGGCACCGCGGCCAAGCCACTCGCGACCGCACCGAGGTACGTGTAGTACCCACCGCCGAGAATCGCGATGCCGATACAGAAGAACCCGGTTCCAAGCACGATCACCAGACAGGCGAAAAGGGTCGAATGCGGCGGGAACGTGTACATCACCCCGCCGAGCAGGAAGAGCACCGCACCGAGAGCGATGTAACGCCACATCGGTCCCTGCGGCGACCCGCGCCGTCGGAGCGGCTTCCCCGCGACGATCACGATCGCGAGGATGACGGCGACACCGCCGACGAGTTCCAGCAGCAAGTACTTCATCGTTTCCGCGGTAACGCTGGTAGTTCGTACGAGTCCAGCCAGGCGCCGAACAATCGCCCAAGCGCATCCTCGTTCGGGCTGTACGTCGCCGCCAGGGTGATGAATTCGGCCGTGGTGACCGACCCGTGCCGGTGCGTTCGGGTCCACGTACGCAACAGGTCGAAGAAGGCCTCGTCGCCGAGATGCTTGCGCAGTACGTGCAGCGTGATCGCGCCGCGCTTGTACAACCGGTCGTCGAACATCAGCTCCGGACCGGGATCAGCCAGCAACAGGTCCTTCGGCAGCACCTTCAGCCGCGAGTGCGCTTTCGAGACCTGCTGGTCAGCGGTCAGACCGCCGGACTCCTCGGACCACAACCACTCGGCGTAGCAGGCGAAACCCTCGTTCAGCCAGATGTGCTGCCAGCTCGCCGGCGTCAGGCTGTTGCCGAACCACTGATGCGCCAGCTCATGCGCGACCAGCCGCTCCGACCCGTTCCGCCCGTCCACATGGTTGCTGCCGAACACCGAGATGCCCTGCGCCTCCAGCGGGATCTCCAGCGGATCATCGGTCACCACGACCGTGTACCCACCGAACGGGTACGGCCCGAACTGCCGGCAGAACAGCTTCATCATGTCCTGCTGCCGCGCGAAGTCGTGCCGGAACTCCCGCACTTGCCGGCCGGGCAGTACGCCCCGGATCGTCACCGGCGACGTCGCCAGCTCCACCTCGTCGTACGGCCCGATCTGGACCGTCGCCAGGTACGTCGCCATCGGCGCCGCCTGATCGAACACCCAGGTCGTACGGCTTGCCTTCACGCGCCGCGACACCAGCCGCCCGTTCGCGACCACCCGGTACGGCGAGTCGGTCGTGATCGAAATCCGGTAGTGCGCCTTGTCGCCGGGGTGGTCGTTGCACGGGAACCAGGTGGCCGCGCCGCTCGGCTGACTGGCCACGATCACGCCCTCGGTCAGCTCCTCCCAGCCGAGCTCGCCCCACGGGCTGTCCACCGGCTTCGGGTTCCCGGCGTACTGGATGTCGACCGAGAACTCGGCGCCGTCCGCGACGTTCGCGGTGACGTACAGCTTGCCGGACCGCTGCGTGAACCGCTGCGGGCGGCGGCCGTTCACCGACACCTTCGACACCCGCAGCCCGGTCAGGTCGAAGCTGAACCGGGACAGCGCCTGGGTGGCGACGGCCGTGATCGTCGCCTTGCCGTTCAGCCGGTTGCTGTTGACCCGGTAGTCGAGCTCGAGGTCGTACGACTCGACCTTGTAGCCGGCGTTTCCATGGGTCGGCACATACGGATCAACCATCAGCCCTGCCACGGCGCCCTGTCTTGCCAGGGTGCGATGGGGTTCCCCGCCCACCGCGTCCCCGCCGGAACACCTTCGCCACGCATCACCAGAGACACCGGGCCGATGGTAGCCCCCGCGCCGACGCCGGCGGCGGGGAGGACGATGCCGTGCGGCCCGAGGGTCGCCCCGGGGCCGAAGGTGACTGTGTTCATGGAGAGAACTCGATCATGAAAAAGGTGCGTCTGCAGCACACAACCGCGATTCACCGTGGCGCCGTCGCCCAGGGTGATCAGATCCGCCTCCGGCAGCCAGTACGTCTCGCACCAGACGCCCTTGCCGATCTTGGCGCCGAGTGAGCGCAGCCAGAGCGCGAGCACCGGCGTGCCGGCGGCCGCGTTCGCGAACCACGGCGCGGCGACCAGCTCGACAAAGCTGTCGACCACCTCGTTGCGCCAGACGAACGAGCTCCACAGCGGGTACTCGACCGCGCGCGTCCTGCCGACGATCAGCCATTTTGCGACCGTCGCCATCCCGCCCGCGACCGCGCCGGCAGCCAGGATCACGGCGCCGGACAGCAGCACGGTCAGCCACGGACCGAGCCAGATGTCGAGTGCCTGCAGCGCGAACAGCACGCCGAGGGCGATCAGCACCGTACACATCATCGGCACGAACCGGCACAGCTCGACCAGCGCCCGCGCCACCTTGAGCTTGAACGGCGGGTTGAACGTCCGGCTCTGGTCGCCCGACACCGCTTGGCGGCGGAGTTTCACCGGCGGCGAGCCGAGCCAGGACGTACCCGCCTTGGACTTCTTCGGCGCCGCGGACAGCACCGCGACCAGGCCGTTCTTCGGCACCGCACGACCCGGCGCGGTCATCCCGGAGTTGCCCAGGAAGGCCCGCTTGCCGACCTTCGCGCCGGCCACGTGCAGCCAGCCGCCACCGAGCTCGTACGAGGCGATCATCGTGTCGTCGGCCAGGAATGCGCCCTCACCGACCGTGGTCATCTTCGGCAGCAGCAGCACCGTCGACGCCTCGACATCGCGGCCGATCTTCGCACCAAGCGCCCGCAACCACCACGGCGTCAGCAGGCTCGCGTACAGCGGGAACAGCAGCGTACGGGCCGAGTCGAGCAACCGCTCCGTCGCCCAGACCTGCCACCCGATCCGGCTCCGGACCGGGTAATGACCGGGCTTGATGCCGATCCCGAGGACCCGGACGCCGATCAGCGTCAGCACCGCGATCGTGGCGAAACCGACCAGGGTCATCAGCGGAACCGCGGTCAGCGCCTTGAGCGCGGCGTCGCCGAGCGTCTGGGTGCCGCGCAGGGCATGGCCGAGTACGAGGAACGCGGCCGCGGCACCGGCGACCGGGATCAAGGACATCAGCGCGGACTGCGCTCCGTACGCGGCGACCCACCACGGCGCGCG
This sequence comes from Kribbella hippodromi, assembly GCF_039531045.1. Classification (NCBI taxonomy): domain Bacteria; kingdom Bacillati; phylum Actinomycetota; class Actinomycetes; order Propionibacteriales; family Kribbellaceae; genus Kribbella; species Kribbella hippodromi. Next base: position 90,423 of record NZ_BAAAPH010000008.1, read on the forward strand.
GTCCGGGCGGTGATCCGGCCAGGGGTGCCGGGCGCGGCCGATCCGGGCCGCGGGCGAGCCGGACCAGCGTTCGCTCGCCGGGACCTTCCCGGAGACGGCGGAGCCGGCCATGATCTCGGCGTTCCGGCCGATCTCGGCGCCGGGCAGCAGTGTGCTGCGGGAACCGACGACGGCCTCGGCGCCGACCGTGACCGGGCCGACGTGCAGCTGGTCGCCGTCGATCCAGTACCCGGCCAGGTCGACTTCGGGCTCGATGGAGGCGCCGCGGCCCATCGTCAGCATGCCGGTGACCGGTGGGAGCGTGTGCAGGTCGACGCCGCGGCCGACCTTGGCGCCGAGCGCGCGAGCGTAGTACGCGATCCAGGGCGCGCCGGCCAGGTTCGCGGCGCCGGCCGCGTCGGCGAGGTTCTCGGCCGCCCAGAGCCGGACATGGACGTTGCCACCGCGCGGGTACGTCCCGGGCTTGAGGCCGCGCAGCAGGATCCGGGCACCGACGACGGCGATGCCCATCCGGCCGGCCGGGCTGATCAGCAGTAGCCAGCCGACCAGAATCCACCACCAGGACACGGTCCGTGCCCAGGGCAGTGGATCGACCAGCTCGGCAAGCAAGTTGTTCAGCGTGAAGAGGTAGACCAGCCAGCGGACGCCGACGACTGTCTGCAGGATCAGGGTGAGCGCGGTCTGCAGCAGCTGGGTGCTCTTCGGAGTCGGGCGGATCTCGCGCAGCTCGACCGGCTCGACGGCGGCCGGCCGGAACTCGTCGAGCCGCTCGGCGAGCGCACCGAGCCGCGGGTACTCGTAGATGTCACCGACGGTTGCCTCCGGGAACCGCTCGCGGAGCACCGAGACCAGCTGGGCCGCGGCGAGACTGCCGCCGCCGTGCAGAAAGAAGTCGTTGTCCGGGCTGGTGACCTTGGCGCCCAGAACCGTCGTCCAGCGCTCGGCCAGCCAGCCCGCGGTGCCGGTGAGCTCGGCCGCCGGGCCGTCGGTGTCCATGCCGGGCAGTGGCCAGGGGAGTGCGTTGCGGTCGACCTTGCCGGACGTTCTGGTCGGCAAGGTGTCGACGATGGCGAGGAGCGGTACGAGCGCCGCGGGCAATGCTTCGCGGAGTCGCTCGGTCGCTTTCGCGTTGTCGAAGGCGGCTGGGTCGTCCGGTACGACGTACCCGACCAGGAGCTGGTTGCCGGCGGCGCTGTTGCGTACGGCTGCCGCCGCGCCGGTGACGCCCGGCAGGGCCTGCAATGCGGCGTCCACCTCGCCGAGCTCGATCCGGCGGCCACCGAGCTTGACCTGCTCGTCGGCGCGGCCTTGGAACAGCAGGCCCAACGGATCGGACCGGACCAGGTCGCCGCTGCGGTACGCCCGGTCCCAGCCGAGTGTGGGCATCGGGGCGAACTTCTCGGCGTCCTTGACCGGGTCCAGGTAGCGGGCCAGGCCGACGCCGCCGATGATCAGCTCACCGATCTCGCCGTCGCCAACTTCGTTGCCTGCAGCATCTACTACCGCGAGATCCCAGCCGTCCAAGGGCAGGCCGATCCGGACCGGCCCCTCGCCGGTCAGTTGCGCGGCGCAGGCAACCACGGTCGCCTCGGTCGGGCCGTACGTGTTCCAGACCTCGCGGCCGTCGATCGCGAGCCGTTCGGCGAGCTCGGGCGGGCAGGCCTCGCCGCCGAAGATCAGCAGCCGGACCTGGTCCAGCGCGTCGGCCGGCCAGAGCGCGGCCAAAGTCGGGACGGTCGAGACAATAGTGATGCCTTGGGCAACCAACCAGGGGCCGAGGTCCATCCCGGTCCGGACCAGCGAGCGCGGCGCCGGGACCAGGCACGCGCCGTGCCGCCAGGCCAGCCACATCTCCTCGCAGGACGCGTCGAACGCGACCGACAGGCCGGCCAGTACACGGTCGTCCGGGCCGATCGGCTCGCTCTGCAGGAACAGCCGGGCCTCCGCGTCGACGAACGCCGCGGCCGAGCGGTGCGTGACCGCGACACCCTTCGGTACGCCGGTGGAGCCCGACGTGAAGATGATCCAGGCGTCGTCGGTCGGCTCCGGTCCGGGCGTGTCGCGCGGCGAATCCGTGCTGCTGCTGCCGTCCATCCGGGCCGAGTACGGGTAGTCGAACGTGCCGTTGGCAGCGTCGTTGTCCGCGATCGGTGCCGCCTGCGGGCGGGTCAGGGTGAGCTCGAGCTCGTCACCGACGGTCGCCGCGACGGCTGCCTCGCCGAAGACCAGCGCGGCGCGCTCGTCCGGGTCATCCGCGTCGACCGGTACGTACGCGGCGCCGGCTTGGAGGGTGCCGAGAATCGCGACATACAGGTCGTTGTGGCCCGAGGAGATCCGGATGCCGACCCGGTCACCCGGACCGATCCCGGCAGCGGTCAGCCGGTGCGCGAACTTGCCGGTCTGCACCAGCAGTTCGCGATAGCTCAGGCTGACGCTGCCGTCATCCAGCGCGGGCTCGTCGGCGTACCGGTTGGCTGTTTCCTCCAGCACTTCCACCAACGTCCGCGCGCCCGTCGCCAACTCCCCACGTCGCAACGTCACGGGCGGATAATACGCCGCCTGGTTATCACTTCGATAACGCGAAGCGAACACGTGGGACAGTCCATCAATCGCTTGCTACTTCACCAGGTCGGCCGATACCGCGTACGTGTCGCAGGCCTTGTTGGCGCCGATGTTGAAGCCGTTCTGAATCCAGAAGCCCTGTGTGGTCGCCTGGCCGTGGGTGCGTTCGTCCTCGGGCGAGTCCGGTGAATCGCCGAAGCTGTTGCTCGACTGTTCCTTGAATTCGTCCAGCCGGTTGGACAGCGGATACGACTTCTCGACCGATTTGCTGAAGACCCCGGCGAAGCAGGACGCCTGCACCTCGTTCCGGCGGGAGCTCTCGAGTTTCTGCTCCGGATGGTCCTGCAGGTACGCCATCCGGGCGTAGAACAGCCCGCTCACACCCTGTACATGGTGGCCGTACTCGTGCGCGATCGTCATCAGGTACGCGAGGTCCTGCTTCGGCCCGAAGGCACGGTTCATCTGCTTCACGTCCACGTACATGACCTGGTTGCCGTAGCAGTAGAACGCCAGCACGCGGCCGGACAGCGGTTCGAAGTTGCCGCACGGGGTCTTGACCGGCTGATCGAAGACGACCAGGCCCGGGTCCGGCTTGTCCTGGCCGAGGTCATGGAAGATCGGCCGCCAGCCGTCGTTCAGGCACTTGAAGAGCTTCGTGTAGTACACCTTCTGGGCCGCCAGGTTGCCGTTGCCGAGCGGCGCCGCCTTGCAGTTCTGCTCCACCAGGGAACCGGTGCGGTAGATGTCGGCGTTCAGCAGGAAGTCCTCGGCGGTGCCCTTCTCCGGCTTGGTGGTCGCGGTTGGGACGATCGACGGACCGGACACCTCCGGCTCAGCGGTGGTGTCGGTGCTCTGCTTGCCGAGTAGAGCCGCGAGGACTGCTACCGAGACGCCGATGAAGATCAGCAGGACGGAGCCGATCAGAATCAGCCGGAGCGGACCGCCGCGGCGGCGCGGCGGGTGGAAGCTGTTGAACTGACCGGGGCCGTAGTAGGGCTGACCCCACTGACCTGGGTACTGGGCCTGCGGCGGGTACTGGCCCTGCATCGGCGGGTACTGGCCCTGCTGTGGTGGCCAGGGTGCGCCCTGGGGTGGCGGTAGGACGCCGGGCGGCGGGCCGAGTGGCCGGCCCTGCTGTGGATACGGCGCTTGGTAGGGGCCCTGTGGTGGGCCTTGCGGTTGGCCTTGTTGGGGGCCACCGTAGCCGTACGGGCTGCTCACAGCTCTGGCCTCCGTGTGGTCGTACCTGCCGGTCTGTCGAGTTCGCTGCACGAACCGGCACGAGACTACTCTCGACCCATGTCACCGAAGCGCCGCCTCCTTCCGGCTGCCCTGCTGATCCCCCTCACCGCCCCGGTCGCCGCCCTGTTCGTCGCGGCCGGGTTTGTTGCTGCCGGCCCCGTGCCCGCGTACGCGGCCGGTCAGGCGGATGACCAGATCACGGCGTACACGGCGGACGCGACGCTGACCAAGAACGGCGCGCTCCAGGTCAAGGAGACGGTCGACCTGACCGCGGGAGGTGCGACGTTCAGCCGGACGCTGGCGACCAAGGTCCGGTCGGACTCCGAGCGGGACCGGACGTACGGGCTGAAGGACGTGTCCGCGACGGTGAACGGACAGCCGGCCCAGGGCTTCAAGAACGAGAGCACCGACGACGGCCGCAAGCTGACGGTGAACGTGTCGGGCCAGTCGAAGATCGTCTACAGCTACACCGTGGACAACGTGGTCGCCGACTCGATCGAGGGCCGCGAGGTGAGCTGGCCGGTCGTGCAGGGCTTCGGCACGGCGATCCCGGCCGCCAAGCTGAACGTGAACGTACCGTTCGCGACCTGGGTGACCTGCTTCGCGGGCCGGATCGGGTCGAGCATGCCGTGTACGTCGTCCCAGCTGGCCGAGTCGGCGGAGCTGGAGATCGAGCAGAACGGCGTACCGGCGGGTGGCCGCGTGACGTTCCTGACCGGGTTGAGCGACCGCGCCACCGTGCAGCCGAACGCCAAGTACGCGAACCACTGGTCGCTCGGCCGGGCGTTCACGGTCGACTCGAGTACTGCCGGTCTGGCCGGGATCGTGTTCGGGCTCGGCCTGCTGGGTGCGGTCGGGATGTGGTTCTTCCGCGGCCGGGACGCCGCGAAGGTCGGTCCGGGTGGACCGGAGCGGCCGGTGCTGGACGGTACCGACGGGCCGCAGTTCGCCGCGCCGGACGGCATCCGGCCGGGGCAGGTCGGCACGGTGGTGGACGAGAGCGCCGACGTCGTCGACATCACCGCCACGCTGCTGGACCTTGCCGTACGCAACTACCTGACCATCGTCGAGCAGCCGCGGGACTCGCACTTCGGCCGGCTGGACTGGGAGCTGCACCGGTTGCACCAGGGCGGTCCGGAGCTATTGCCGTACGAGAAGGCGCTGCTGGACGCGGTGTTCGCGGACGGCGACGCCGTCCTTGTCTCCGCACTCGGCCCGGCGCTGCGGCCGCGACTCAACGTGGTCCGCGAGGAGCTGTACTCGGATGTCGTCACGCAGGGCTGGTTCACGAGCCGCCCGGACGCCGACCGGAACCGGTGGACCACTGCCGGTCTGGTGCTGCTCGGTGCGGGCGTGGTGCTGACCATTGTGCTGGCCATCGTCAGCAAGTTCGGTCTGGTCGGGTTCGCGGTGATGGCTGCCGGCGTGGTGCTCGCGCTGATCGGTCAGGCGGCACCGGCGCGTACTGCGCGTGGGGCGGCCGTGCTGGGACGGGTGGCCGGCCTGCAGCACTACCTGGCCAACGAAAGCTCGGCCGACTTGCCGGAGAGCCACCGCCTGGAGTTCGCGTCGCGCTGCCTTCCGTACGCCGCTGTGCTCGGGCTGACCGAGAAGTGGGCGCTGGAGATCGCGGCGACCGATGACGACGACGACCCCGACGCCGGCATCGGCTGGTACTCCGGACCGGACAACTGGCACCTGTCCGACATCGGGGAGTCGCTGAGCAACTTCGTCACCACATTCGGCGGGACCCTGACCACCGCCCGGCGCCTGTTCGGCGCCTAGACCCAGGGTTCGCGCCAGGAACCGAAGGACGGGTAGTCCTCGTTAGCTCCGCCGCGTGCTGAGCGTGCAGCACCCGCGTTCAGCGGTTCCTGGACGGACCACTACCCGTTCTTCGGTCCCGGTCAGGAGGGTTCGCGCCGGGAGGGTGTCAACGTCTACCGGCTGGTGTCCGAACTTCAGAAGCCGGCTTCGGTTGGGTCAGTTGACCCGGATGTCGGCGGCGGTGAAGGTGTTGCAGGAGTTCGGCTGCTTGCTGTTGAAACCGGCGACGGACCACTGGTAGTTGCTGACCCGGTTGCCGTGGTCGTGCACCCGCGGCCGCGAGTAGTCGTCGCCGGAGTGCGCGATCAGGAACCGCCAGTTGGTCAGCAGCGGGCCGCTCATCGGCGTGAACGCCGCGTTGGCGCCGAGGTACACCGCGCCGAGGCAGGTCGCCTGGAGTTCGCGGCGGCGGCTCTCGGTCAGCTTCTGGTTCGGCGTCATGCTCTTCTGGCGGGTCATCGACGAGCTGAGGATCCCGGTCAGCTTCTGCACGTGGTGCCCGTACTCGTGCGCGAACGTGTTGAGCATGATCGCGCGGGCGTACTGCGGGTTCGACTTGTAGTACTTGTTGTCGACGGTGAAGGGGAGGTAGATCGTCTCGTTCGCCGCGCAGTACGCCGCTCGTACGCTGCGCTGGATGCCGCACGGGGACGGGGTGTTGCCGACGTACACGACCGCCTTCGGGACGCGGAACGGGAGGTTCTGCTTCTTCATCGCCACGTACCAGGTGTAGTTCAGGCAGCGCAGGAGGCGGGCGTAGTAGGCCTGCGACGCCGGGACCGTGACCGGGGCGTTCGGCGGCTCGACGCACTTGGAGGCCGCGACCGGGCCGATCGAGTACAGCTTGCTGCCCTTCACCACCTCGTCAGCCGTCGGGCCCCGCGGCGCGCTGGGCGTGCTCGGGCTTTCGGACGGGGTTTGTGACGGGGATTCTGATGCGGGTGCCGTGGGGGCGGGGTTGGCTTCCGGTTTGTCGCCGCTGAGGCCGCGTACGAGGAGGGTGACGCCGGAGCCGACTACCAGCACCGCAAGCACCACCAGGCCGATCAGCAGCCCGCGAGAAATCTTCTTGGGCTTCCGCCGGCGCCCACCCGGCGGCTGCGGAATAGGAATCGGCGGATACTGCCAATCAGCCCCCTGCTGCACCGGCTGCCCCATAGGCCCAATCTGCCCACCGGGCCCACCCGCTGCCGGACCATGCCCACCAGGTCTACCTGCTGCGCCATGCCCACCCGGTCCACCTGGTCCGCCCGGTGAGCCTGGTCCGCCGTGCCCGCTCCGGTCCCCGGGCCCACCCGGCCCGCCGTGGGCGTTCTGGGGTGCTGAGTGGCGTGCACCGCCCTGCTGTCCGGGCTGTTGTCCACCCAGCGCTTGGCTCCAGGGCGACTGCTCTCCACCGGTCTGCCCAGGCTGCTGACCCGACTGCTGTGCCTGCCCAGGAGAACCCCACAAGTAAGAGTCCTCAGACCGCGGCCCGTTCTGCTGCCGAGGCGCCGGCTGCGGCGGCCCCGCCTGCCAAGCACTAGACCCCGACTGCCACTGCCCACCACCTACCTGCCCAGCGCCGGTCCGGCCGGTGCCTGCCTGTCCAGCACCCGACTGTCCGGGCCCCGCCTGTCCAGCACCCGCCTGTCCAGCACCCGACTGTGCGGGACCTGCCTGTCCTGCACCTGTCTGCCCAGTGCCTGACTGCGCGGGACCTGGTTGTGTGGTGCGGCCGGGCTGTTGTGCTGGTTGCCACTGGTTGGGCTGTGGCGGGCCGGGCTGCCAGGAGCTTTGCGGCGGCTGCCCCGGGCGGGCGGGGCCGGACTGCGAGCGCCCCGGCTGCGACTGACTGGACTGACCCGACGGACTGGGCTGGGTGGGAGCTGACTGCCAGGAGTTCTGTGGTGGTTGGGCTGGCCGGCCCGGGCCGGACTGCGGCTGCCCCGGCTGGGGCTGGGCGGATTGCGGGTGTGTGGGGTTGGGGCGGGGCGGCTGGGGGCGTTGGCTTGATTGCTGTTGCTGCGTGGGGGACTGGTCTGGGTGTTCGCGGCGGTTGGTTTCCCAGCCGCCGTCGAACCAGTTGTTGGGTGGTAGCTCGCCCTGCGTCGGGTTCTGGAACTCTCGCTTCGCCTCGGTCTCGCCCGTCCACCACGTAGACGGCCGCTCGGCGCCTTGCCCCGCGTTCGACTGCTCGGGGTTGTGGTTGTCGCCGGTTCCTGCTTCCGGGGGGCGGGGTGGCTGGGGGTCAGCCGGTTCGCTTCCCGGGGGCTGGTTCCAGTTGTCCGACATTGCTGCTCCTCACGACCTTGCTGGGTGTAGCTGCAGGCTGGTGAGGTGCCGAAGCTGCCTCCCCCTGACATATCTTGCGGCATACTCTGCGCGATCCGGACCGGCCAGGCCAGCTATCCCGGCCAGTCGTTGCGAAGTAGACCACTACGAGCGTGGAGCAGGCCTCACTGCACCTGTCTCGCGGACGCGGCGAACGTGTTGCACGCCACTGGGTTCCGGGCGTCCCACCCGCGCTGCGCCCAGTACTTGTGGATCGGCGGCGCACCGTGGTCGTGCCCGAGGTCGATGGTGTTGGCGATCAGCCACTTCCACTGGACCAGTGCGTTCCCGGTGACCGGGTACGTCCGCCGGTTCGACCCGATGAAGATGTCGGAGAAGCACGACGCCTGCAGCTCGAGCCGCCGGCTGTCTTCCAGCCCCTTCGCGTACGTTTCCCGCTCGTACCGGATGCGGTTGTACGCGGACAGGATCCCGGTCATGTTCTGCACGTGGTGCCCGTACTCGTGGGCGAACTGGTGCAGCATCCACATCCGCGCCCACACCTTGCTGTACGACTGCTGGTACCGGTTGTAGTTCCCCACGTCCTGCGTGAGGTTCATGTAGATGGTGTCGTTGGTGCCGCAGTAGAACGGCGGCCCGGTGTCGCGCATCGATCCGCAGGGCGATTGGACCGTACCGGTGAAGGTCGCCACGTTCGGCGGGCGGAACCGGCCGCCGGCCTTCGCGACCATCGGGGCCCACGCCTTGTTCAGGCAGCCCCACAGGTTCTTGTAGTTGGCCCGTGCGCCGGCTGCGGAGCTGGGCCGTGAGCCGGACTCCTTGCAGTTCACCGGGCGCATCGCACCGACCTTGTACAGCCTGTTGCGCACGACCAGGTCGGTGTCACTCGGACCGGGTTTCGTCGTGGGCTTGCTGGTGGTCGTGGAGCGGGTGACCGTCGGTACCGGCTGCTGGGTGGTGCGCGGAGCGGTCGGCCGGGTGGTAGCCCCGTTCGTCGGCTGACCGGACGGCTCGGTGGTCGGCTCGTTCGTGGGGCTGTACGACGAGGTGGTCGTCGGCTGGGCGTACGACGGGTCGTCGTTGCTCTTCAGTACGGACGACACGATCTTCAGGCCGACCGCACCGGCGACGAGTACGCCGACGATCACGAAGAGTGCGACCAGGCCGCCCTTGCCGCCCTTCTTCTTCGGCGGCCGCGGAGGACCACCAGGGCCACCAGGTCCACTGCCCCAGCCGAACTGCGGCCCGTTCCCCGGATACGGCGGCCCCTGATACGGCCCGCCGAACGGCGGCCCAGGCGGACCGGGGGGGCCGTTGTACCCGGGGCCTTGTTGCCAGGGTGGAGGCGGCTGCTGTGGCGGGTACTGGTTTCCGGGCGGAGGACCCCATTGGTTGCCTGACACACGCAGGACGCTACCGGAGCGTTGGCTCAAGTTCCGGGCGGGTGCGGGGCTGACACTGGCCAGCGGTTAGGGTGCCCGGTGTCAACCTGACCCTCTTTCTACGGTGTGATTGGGCGATGCGTCTACGTCTCCTCGGGCTATCCCTGTGTGCCCTCGGCCTGCTCGGCCTGACCGCTGTACCGGCCGGCGCGGCCGTCACGAGCGCTGCCGCCGATCCGGTGGTGACCAACTACGACAGCCAGGTCCGGGTCGAACGGGACGGCCTGCTCCGGGTCGCCGAGACCTGGAAGCTCAGCAACGTGAACGGGACCTTCAACCGGTTCATCGTCACCCGCGAGCACCTGCCGAACGACATCGACCACGTGCAGGAGGTCGGTGACCTGCAGGTGAAGGCGGGCGGCCAGGAGAAGAAGGCCGAGTTGAAGGTGGACGGCGACGTCACCTCGATCGCCGTACCGGATGTCACCAGCGGTACCACCCAGCTGGAGTTCAGCTACACCGTGAAGGGCGCGGTGTCGAAGTCCCTGAACGGTACCGAGGTGGAGTTCGTGCCGCTGACCGGCATCAACCTCCCGGTCCAGCAGGCGAACATCGTCTTCAGCGTCCCCGAGGTCACCCACGTCTCCTGCTTCGCGGGCGCACTGGACAGCAACACTCCGTGCACGCTCGCGCAGATCGGTGAGACGTCCGGCCCGACCTTCCAGCAGACCGGTCTGCCGCCGGGCAACACGGTGAAGATGTCGGTCGGCTTCCCGGACGGCCAGATCGCGGCGAACTCGATCGTCGAGTACCGGCACACCTTCAAGCGGGCGTTCTCCACCGACGCGGCGCAGCTGATCACCGCACTGGCGCTGCTGCTGCTCGGTGCGATCGCGTTGTTCGTGCTGTACCGGCTGCGTGGCCGCGACCAGGTCGACCCGCGTCGCGTCGTCCCGGCATCGTTGTTCAGCCTGGGTACGGATGCGCGGATCGACTTCACGCCTCCGTCCGACCTGCGGCCGGGTGAGGTGGGCACGCTGATCGACGAGGTGATCGACCCGGTCGACGTGACCGCGACGATCATCGACCTGGCGGTCCGTGGTCACATCACCATCACCGAGCTGGAGCGGCAGAGCGAGTTCGCCCGGGGTGACTGGGAGCTGCGCCGGGTGAAGAACGCTCCGGCCGAGGAGCTGCACCGCTACGAGAACGTGCTGATCCGGGCGCTGTTCGGCGACTCCGACTCGGTGCTGGTGTCCGAGCTGGGCCGACAGGTCCGCGAGAACCTCGAGCAGGTGCAGGACGCCCTGTACGACGGTGTCGTCAAGCGCGGCTGGTTCACCGAGCGCCCGGACCGTACTCGGTCGCTGTGGGCAACGATCGGTATCGCGACCACCGTGGTCGGTGTGGTGGCCACTGTGCTGCTCGCGCTGCTGTCGACCTGGGGCCTGCTGGGTATCGCGATCACGCTGCTCGGTGTCGGTCTGCTCGTGGTCGGCCGCTACATGCCGGCCAAGGCACCTGCGGCCGGCCGCGTCCTCGGTCAGGTCGCCGCGATCCGCGGTGAGCTGCTGGAGATGGACGTCAGCGAGCTGCCGACCGATCAGCACGCTGAACTGTGCTCCCGCGCCCTGCCGTACGCGGTGGTGCTCGGCGGGTCCGAGCGCTGGATCGACGCACTGGTCGCGACGGACACCACGCCGGGCGTAGAGGACGAGGGCTTCCCCTGGTACCACGGTCCGCGCGGCTGGCACCTGCAGTACCTGCCGGACTCGCTCCGCAACCTGACGACCAGCCTGACCGGCGCACTGTTCGCCCGGTAGTAGTACAGAACAGAGCCCGTCACGCCGCCCCGGCGTGACGGGCTCTGTCGTCTGTTACCAGTTGTGTTGCGGGTCCGACGGCGCTGGTAGCGGCAGCCCGTCCGGGTGGATCACATAGACCAGTCCACCCGAGTGCGGCACCCAGGCGTTCTCGAACGCGGTCCGGTCGTACGTCGTCCGCACCTGATCGTTACTGGGGATCAGGTGCGACGCCGGATCGTTCACGACCACATTGCCGTTGTTGTCGAAGCCAACGATCACCATCAGATGTCCGTTGGTCCCGTAGCCCGCTCCGGGCAGGTCGCCCTTCTTGAACGACAGTGAAGCGACCAGTGGGATACCAGCCTTGATGAACTGCTCTGCCTCGGTCAAAGAACGCAGTCGGGTGATGAAGCCATCCACCCCACGGCTCCCGGCGTACGCGGTGTTGAACGGCCAGTTCCCGGCGCCGTCGTACGAGTAGTCGAACACCGACCGCGCGGAGTGGTCCACCTGTGGGTCGGGGTCGGACGGATCGACCCATGCGGTCTCGGCACGTGTCGGTCCGGCGCCGTAGTAGTCCAGCACCATCGCAGTCGAGGTAGCGGAGCACCAGGCCTCACCACCGCCGTCCCACTGCGGGTAGTGACCGATGTGCGTCTCCTGGGAGTACGTCGGTACGTCCAGCACCATGCCCTCTGCGCCGCCAAGGGGGCTGGCGGCAACCTTCTTGTCGGAGGGCAGCCGGGACGCCATCGCACCGACAGAACGGACTACCGGCGACTGTGTCGTGCCACTGAGCCGGTACAGCGTGACCTTGAGCTGCCAGCGGTCCAGCCACCCGCCGGACGCGGCCTGGAAGGTGTCGACGGCTACCGACCCGTTGGCGTCGCCCTGGCTCGGTACGGAGGTCCGGTGGATGTCTCCGGCCGCGGTGTTGTCCCCACTGGACCAGCGGCCGAGTACGTACCACTTGGTGGCAACGCCGACGTTGGTAGTACCTGCCATCGACACCTCCACCCAGGTGCCGGGTGGGGTGGTGGCGTTCCAGGACGCGACCAGCTCGGTCAGCCCGAAGCCGGTGCTGACATGCGGAGAGACCCAGCTGGCCTGGTCGTACGTCTTGGCGGTGCCGTCGCCGAACGGGTCGACGTACGACCTGGTGCCGGCCGGCGTACCGATGGTGAGCGCATCGCCGGTGACGGTGGTGCCGGATTGTTCGCCGGCCTGGAAGTCGCTGGCCGACGTCCAGCCGCGGTACGCGATCTGCCGGTCGGGCGCGACCTTGACTGCCTGGCTCGGCAATGCGCCGGCAGTGAGCACGAACGCGCCGAGAAGCAGCGCGATGACGGAACGGGCGGTGGTCATGTAAACGACGGTAGCCCTGGCGGCAGTTGCTGTCAGCGGGCGGCGTGGCGCGGAAAAATACTTACGAGCGTTTGTTCCACTCGTCGGCGAGCATGGCGTAGACCAGCTCGTCGGTCCACTCGCCCTTCAGGTACTCGTTCCGGACGAAATGCGCCTCTTCGCGCAGGCCGAGGCGCTGCAGCAGCTTCACCGACCCGGTGTTGCGGTAGTCCAGCCGGGCGATGATCCGGTGCATGCCGAGTTCCTCGAACCCCAGCCGGAGCAGCTCGACGGCAGCCTCGGCCGCGTACCCGTGGCCGTGTGACTCGGGGTGGAAGACGTACCCGAGCTCACCGGTGCGCTGCTCGGCGTTGTTCACGAACAGCGTGACCTCACCGACATGCTGACCGGTGTCCCGCCGGATCACAGCAGCGGTGAGCGCCTGTCCGTCCGTGTCCATCGGGACGTCGGCCAGCCGGCCGGTGAGTGCTTGTTTCACCTGCTCCGGCGTACGGACGTCGTAGAGCAGGAAACGGGTCACATCAGGGTTGGACTGCAGTTTCAGCAGGTCGTCGTAGTCGTCCTCGACGTACCGGCGCAGCGTCAGTCGGTCGGTCTCGATCGGCAGCGTGTAGCTCACCGATCGAGACTATGCGACAACCGCAACCGAATTAGCCGTTGGCGAGGGCCTGCAACCGGGACATGTCTCCGTTGAACCGGTCCTGGTCGATCGGGGTGGAGCTGTACTGCCAGATGGTGTGGAAGCCCCAGCCACCAGGCAGCGTTCCCGGCGAGGACGCGTACTTGGCCACCCACAGTGGGTTGGTGGTGTTGAACGCGGTGCTGTTGCCGGTGCAGCGGGTCCACCAGTCCAGGTTGGTGTAGATCGGTACGTCACGACCGGTCTTCGCCTTGTAGGTGTTGGCGAAGTCCCTGATCCAGCTGACCATCGCGGACGCGCTCAGCCCGTAGCAGGTCGCGCCGTACGGGTTGTACTCGATGTCCAGCGCACCGGGCAGCGTCTTGCCGTCCCGCGACCAGCCACCACCGTGAGCCAGGAAGTACGTGGCCTGGTTCGCGCCACTGGAGTCGTTCGGGGTGGCGAAGTGGTAGGCGCCGCGGATCATCCCGACGTTGTAGGACCCGTTGTACTGCTGGGCGAAGTACGGGTTCGTGTAGTAGTTGCCTTCGGACGCCTTCACGTACGCGAACCGCCGGCCGGCGTTCCACTGCGCGGTCCAGTCGACGTTTCCCTGGTGACTCGCCACGTCGATGCCTTCGACGGTCGCGGCGGGCGCCATCACGGCCGGGGCGGCGGTCGCGGGCGTCATGGTGTTGTTGGACAGCCAGCCCATGTACGCGTCGCCGGCCTTCTCGATCCCGTGCTGACGGGCCTGGGCGGTGGGCTGATGGGCGGCGGCGCTGCTCCCGGCAGCTGCGGGGCTTGCGGCGTTTGCTTGGGCGGAGCCGATCGAGGCCAGTAACAGGCCAAGAGTGACGGCGGCACCCGTGAAAAGGGCGGACTTCACGGTTTCCTCCAGAGCGATGAGGGGCGGACAGAGCGCTCGGAACTGATTCTTACCCGGCTCTGGAAAGAATCAACCCTTCGGCCGTAGAGTTCGGTGGTTATTTACCGGCGTCGCCTCCCGTTACCCTTGACCGGTGACACTTCGCTTCTACGACACCGCGACAGCAGCAGTGAGGGATTTCGAGCCGGTCCACCCGGGCAAGGTCGGGATCTACCACTGTGGGCTGACGGTGCAAGGTGCGCCGCACGTCGGGCACATCTACAAGGAAGTGGTCTTCGACGTCCTGCGCCGCTGGCTGGAGCGTTCCGGCTACCAGGTCACCGTGATCGCGAACGTGACCGACATCGAGGACAAGATCCTGGCCAAGTCGGCCGAGCGGGGCGTCCAGTGGTGGGCGCACGCGTACGAGTTCGAGCGCGAGCTGCACTGGGCGTACGACGTGCTCGGCTGCCGCCCGCCGACGTACGAGCCGCGCGCCACCGGGCACATCCCGGAGATGCTCGAAATGATCGAGCAGCTGATCGAGCGCGGGCACGCGTACGTGGCGCCGGACGGCTCCGGTGACGTGTACTTCGACGTCCGCTCCTGGCCGGAGTACGGCGCGCTGTCGCACCAGCGGATCGACGACATGGAAGCGGCCGAGGACGCCGACCCGCGCGGCAAGCGCGACCCGCGCGACTTCGCCCTGTGGAAGGGCTACGTCGAGGGCACGCCGCGGACCGCCTCCTGGCCGACCCCGTGGGGCCGCGGCCGCCCGGGCTGGCACCTGGAGTGCTCGGCGATGGCGGGCAAGTACCTCGGCACCGAGTTCGACATCCACGGCGGCGGGCTGGACCTGCGGTTCCCGCACCACGAGAACGAGCTGGCCCAGTCGACCGCGGTCGGGCAGAAGTTCGCCCGGTTCTGGATGCACAACGCGCTCGTCACCACGGCCGGCGAGAAGATGTCCAAGTCGATGGGCAACAGCGCCGTCGTACGGAACGTGGTCGAGCGGGTCCGCCCGATCGAGCTGCGCTACTACCTGGTGCAGTCGCACTACCGGTCGGTGGTGGAGTTCTCGTTCGAGGCGCTGGAGGAGGCGGCGAAGAGCTTCCAGCGGATCGAAGGGTTCGTCACCCGGGCCGATGAGGTGACCGGTGGGGTCGATCCGGCGGGCGAGCTGCCGGTGGACTTCGTCGCGGCCATGGACGACGACCTGGGGACGCCGGCCGCGATCGCGGTGCTGCACAACACCGTCCGGGACGGGAACAAGCTGGTCGCCGACGGTGACTCGGCCGCGCTGCGCGAGGCGCTGGCGTCGGTCCGGGGGATGCTCGTGGTGCTCGGGCTGGACCCGCTGTCGGAGCCGTGGGTCTCGCGGGCCGGTGGCAGCGACGAGCTCACCGAGGTGGTCGACGGGCTGGTCAAGGCGCTGCTGGAGCAGCGGCAGGCCGCGCGTGCTCGCAAGGACTACGCCGCCGCGGACGCCGTCCGCGACCGGTTGAAGGCGCTCGGCGTCGTCGTCGAGGACACCCCGCAGGGGCCGCGATGGTCCCTCGCAACTACAGACGAAGGAAGCTGACGTGCCAGGCAGTAGCCAGCGCAAGGGTGCCATCCGGAAGAAGCCGCGGGGCAACCCGACGGCCGGGTCCGGGGGCCGGGTCCGCCGTGGTCTCGAGGGCAAGGGCCCGACGCCGAAGGCGGTCGACCGGGTCAAGCACCCCGCGCACAAGCGGGCCAAGGCGGCCGAGCGGGCCAAGGAGCGCGAGGGCCGCCGCCGCCCGGCGCGCAAGGACAACGACGCGAGCGTCGAGTGGGTCTACGGGCGGAACCCGGTGGTCGAGGCGCTGCGGGCCGGCGTACCGGCCTCGGCGCTGCACGTCGCCGAGGGCACCGAGCGGGACGCCCGGCTGCGCGAGGCGTTGCTGGTCGCGGTCGAGACCGGCGTTTCGGTGCTCGAGGTGCCGCGGACGGAGCTCGACCGGGTCACTGCCGGTGGCGCGCACCAGGGCGTCGCGCTGCAGATCCCGCCGTACGAGTACGCCCATCCGGACGACCTGCTGCAGCGGGCGTACGACGCGCAGGAGGTGCCGCTGATCGTCGCGCTGGACGGCGTGACCGACCCGCGGAACCTGGGCGCCATCACCCGGTCGGCGGCCGCTTTCGGAGCACATGGCGTGGTCGTACCCGAGCGCCGTACCGCGTCGATGTCCGCGTCGGCGTGGAAGACGTCGGCCGGTGCCGCCGCCCGCATCCCGGTCGCCCGCGCCGGCAACCTGAACCGTGCGCTCAAGGCCTACAAGGACGCCGGCCTGCTGGTCATCGGCCTGGACATGAACGGCGCCGTCGAGCTGCCGGCCTTCGAGGCCGCCACCGAGCCGATCGTCCTGGTCATCGGCTCCGAGGGCAAAGGCCTGGCCCGCCTGGTCCGGGAGAACTGCGACCTGATCGTCTCCATCCCCATGACCAGCGCCACCGAATCCCTCAACGCCGGCATCGCCGCCGGCGTAACCCTCTACGAAATCTCCCGCCGCCGCGCTTGATGTAACTACATGAGCGGGCGAGATGATTGTGGTGACCCCTCGGAGGCGCCTGGTGCATGAGAACGCGAGTCCGGCGCTTCAACGTCTTTTGGGCTCCGGTGAGGTGACTGCACCGACAGAGCTCGGGATGCCTGATCTGCTGGCGGATCTGGCACCCGAACTCGACAGTCTGTCCGACCTGCTGATCGAGGATCGCGACAACGACCGTCGCAGGTGAGCAACCTGGACTCCTGCGCGCAGCTCAAGTTCATCAAGCCGGAGGCGGAGTCGGCGGCTTTGCGTGCGCCATTCACCTGGCCAGTGCGGAGCCCTTTCGGTCTGAGCTTTCCGAGTTCGTCACCTACGACAAGGAACTGACCACGGCAGCCGAAGAGCTTGGCTTTTCTGTTCTCTCACCTGTCTGAGGTAAGCGTGCGGCCGGGGTTGTGCCCCGGCCGCACGGCTGCGTTGGCGGTCAGTAGACGCTGACGCCGTAGCGGGAGAGGACTTCGGTGACGGGCTGGAAGTAGGTGGTGCCGCCGGAGGAGCAGTTGCCGGAGCCGCCGGAGGTCAGGCCGAGGGCTACGGTGCCGGCGAAGAGGGCGCCGCCGGAGTCGCCGCCTTCGGCGCAGACGTTGGTGCGGATCAGGCCGGTGACGGTGCCTTCGGCGTAGTTCACGGTGGCGTTCAGGCCGGTGACACTGCCGCTGTGGACGCCGGTGGTGCTACCACTGCGCTTGACCGCCTGACCAACAGTCGCGTTGCCGGCGGACGTGATGTCCTGCGAGGAGCCGTTGTACAGGTCGACCGTGCCGGGGTGGTTCGTGTACGACGAGCTGTACTGCACGATCGCGTAGTCGTTTCCGGGGAAGCTCGATCCGTACGTCGTACCGAGCAGCGTGGTCTTGGCGGAGTTCGCGTACCAGCTGGAGGCGATGTTGCCGCAGTGACCCGCGGTCAGGAAGTAGTACGTGCTGCCGCTGCGGACGTTGAACCCGAGCGAGCACCGGTACTGACCGCCGTAGATGGCGTCGCCGCCGGCGATGTACTTGGTCAGCTTGCCCTTCATCTTCTCCAGCGTGATCCGCTGGCCGAACTGCTTGGTCACACTGGTCAGCTTGGACAGCTTCGCGCCGGTCACGGTGTCGTCGTACGACACGATGATCCGGCCGTCCGGAGCGGTCTGCCACGCCGTACCCGGGATGGTCGCGTCCTTGCTCAGCGTCGACGTGATCGCCGACGCGGACAGCGCGGACGGGTTGACCGGTGCGGCCGAGGCTTGCGACGCCAGTAGTCCGGCGGCGGCAAGCCCGGCCGCGGCCAGGAGTGCGGTGGTGCGGCGGAATGGGGACAGTTTCATGGTTTCGGCCTCCTCACGATTCGGACGCCTTTGGGGCGGGGCGTCCTTGACTTCAACCGTGAGGGGTCCTACCCCACTCTCTCCCTGAGTATTCAGATGAACTCGGAGAGTAGGGGAAACCTGCGCGTCAGTAGATGTACACGCCGTACGCGTTGAGGGCTTCCACGACCGGCTGGAAGTACGTCACCCCACCGCTCTTGCAGTCGCCGGACCCGCCGGAGGTCAGCCCGAACGCCCACTGCCGGTAGAACAGCGGACCACCGGAGTCACCCGGCTCGGCGCACACGTTCGTACGGATCAGCCCGGCCACCCGCCCGTCGCCGTAGTTCACGACCGCGTTCAGTCCGGTGACCCGTCCGCTGTGCAGACCGCTGGTCGCGCCGGAGCGGTACACCAGCTGTCCGACACCCGGTGTCATCGCCTTGGTGATGTCCTGCGAGCGCCCGTTGTACAGGTACACGCTGCCGCCCGGGACCTTCATCTTGATGTCGGTCCGGTACACCACCAGCGCGTAGTCGTTCCACGGGTAGCTGGCGTGGTGCACCGCGCCCGTGTACACGCGGTGGTTCGGGTCCTGGTACCAGCGTGCCGCGTCGACACCGCAGTGACCGGCAGTGAGGAAGTAGTACTTGCCCCGCCGCTGCACGTTGAAGCCGACGCTGCACTTGTACTCACCGCCGTACGTCGCCATCCCGCCGCTGATGTACTTCTGCAGCTTGTGCGGCAGCTTCTCCAGCTTGACGTTGGAACCGAGCTGCTTGGTCAGGCCGGTCAGCTTCGTCAGCTTCGTACCGGTGACGGTCGGGTCGTACGACACGACGACAGTGCCGTCCGGCTTGGTCATCCAGGCCGTACCGGGGGTGTAGATCTGGTCGTTCAGCGTCGCCGTGATCGCCCGGGCGGACAGCTTGGGCGGTTTCACCGGGTCGGCACTGGCCGGTACGGCGGCGGCCAGTGCGAGGCCGGCGGCCACCACCAGCGCCGCGGCGCGTCGAAGAGATTTCATAAGTGATCAGCCTTCCGGGGCGTACGGCTCTGATGCACGGTGTTGGCAGCAAGAGGTGTGGCAGCAAGAGGACGGTGCCCAACCCTAAGGGGACGTGCGGTTCAGTCGAGCCGGAGGGAGTGCAGGACGAAGGACGCCAGCTCCCGGTACGCCTCGGCGTCGTTCAGCCCGGTCCGGCGGGCGATGTCGCCGCGCTGGATCGCCTGCATCGTGTGTGCGATCATCTCGGCCGCGAAGGCGATGTCGACCTGCCGGAAGGTCTTGCTGTTGATCCCGTCCTCGATCAGCTGCCGGACCCGCTCGGCGGCGATCCGGGTGTTCCGCTCGTACACCGACCGGGCCGGGGCGAACGTGGCCACGTCGTCGAGGAAGGTCCGGCTGGCCGGCCGGAGCGCGTCCGCGACCGCGTTCAGGTACGCCGCGATCCGGCGGTCGTGCCGGGTCTGCCGGGCGACCGCGGACTCCACCTGGGCGGTGGCATTCTTGAAGTAGTGCTTCACCACCTCGACGGCGAGCTGCTCCTTGCTCCGCGCCAGCGCGTACAGGGTGGTCTTGCTGCAGCGCAGCTCCGCGGCCAGGTCATCCAGGGTGAATCGGCTGAACCCCTGCTCGAGGAACAGCGACAGGAGCCGGTCGAGGAGCTCGGACTGCCGGCGGGTGCGCCGCCCCGGAACGACTGTTGTCATATCGAGACAGCATAGAACGATACTCGGCTAGGTGCGCCAGTATCGTTCCGAGTATCATTTTGGGAGTTGTGAAAGGGGGCCCCTGATGGCGGTCGACCGACTCCTGCCCACTGACGAATCCGTAGAGCTGCTCGCGCTGGTGCGTGACCTCTGCGAGCACGAACTCGCCCCGTACGCCGCGAAGGCCGAGGAGAGCGAGACGTTCCCGCGGGACGCGTTCCGTACGCTCGGGAAGGCCGGTCTGTTGGGACTGCCCTACCCGGAGCAGTTCGGCGGCGCGGAGCAGCCGTACGAGGTGTACCTGCAGATGCTCGAGGAGATCGCGTCCGCCTGGATGTCGGTCGGGGTCGGCGTCTCGGTGCACACCATGACCAGCTACGCGATGGCGACGTACGGTAGCGACGAACAGCAGGCGCGGCTGCTGCCGGACATGGTCGGCGGCGAGCTCCTCGGCGCGTACGCACTGTCCGAGCCGCAGGCGGGGTCCGACATCAGCTCGATGACCTCGCGGGCGGTCCGGGACGGTGATGCGTACGTTCTGAACGGCACGAAGGCGTGGATCAGCCACGGGCCGTACGCCGACTTCTTCACCACCTTCGCGCGGACCTCGGATGATCCGAAGCACGGGATCTCCGCGTTCCATGTGCCTGCTGGCACCGCTGGGCTGAGCTTCGGTGCGCCGGAACGGAAGATGGGGCTGACCGGTTCGACCACGACCCTGGTGAACTACGACGACGTACGCATCCCGGCCGCGAACCGGATCGGCGCCGAGGGCGACGGGATGCGGATCGCGTTGTCCGCGCTCGACTCCGGCCGGCTCGGGATCGCCGCGTGCGCGATCGGTCTCGGTCAGGCGGCGCTTGATCTCGCGACGGCGTACGCGAAGGAGCGGCAGCAGTTCGGGCAGTCGATCGCCGACTTCCAGGGGATGCAGTTCCTGCTCGCGGACATGGCCGCGGCGGTCGAGTCCGGGCGCGCGACGTACCTACATGCGGCGCGCCGGCGGGACCTCGGGCGGACGTTCACCCGGGAGGCGGCGATCGCGAAGCTGGTCTGTACGGACGCGGCGATGAAGGTCACCACCGACGCGGTCCAGGTGCTCGGTGGGTACGGTTACACCCGGGAGTTCCCGGCCGAGCGGTACATGCGCGAAGCCAAGGTGACCCAGATCTTCGAAGGTACGAACCAGATCCAGCGGCTCGTGATCAGCCGCGACCTGTTGAGGAGTGTTTGATGGAGTTCAGCTCGTCCGACGTCGCGCTGGTCACCGGTGGTGGATCGGGTCTCGGGGAGGCGACGGTCCGGCGGCTGGCCGCGGACGGGCTCGGCGTGGTGATCGTCGACCTGCCGTCGTCGGCGGGCAAGGCGGTCGCGGACGAGCTGGGCGAGCGGGTGGTGTTCGCGCCGGCCGATGTCACCGACGAGGCCGCGGTGACGGCTGCGCTGGACGCGGCCGCGGCGCTCGGTACGTTGCGGGTCGTGGTGACCTGCGCCGGGGTCGCGACGCCGGGCCGGGTGGTCGGGCGGAAGGGTCCGTTGCCGCTGGCAACTTTCCGGCAGGTGATCGAGGTGAACCTGATCGGGACTTTCAACGTGTTGCGGCTGGCTGCCGAGCGGATGATCGCCGCTGAGCCGTGCGCGGACGGTGATCGCGGTGTGGTGGTGATGACGGCGTCGATCGCGGCGTACGACGGGCAGGTCGGGCAGGCGGCGTACGCGTCGAGCAAGGGCGGGATCGTCGCGCTGACGCTGACCGCCGCCCGGGACCTTGCGGACAAGGGAATCCGGGTCGTCACGATCGCCCCCGGCACGATGGAAACCCCAATGCTGGCTGGTCTTCCCGAGGAAACCCGCACCGTCCTGGAACAGCAGGTCCCGCACCCGTCCCGCCTCGGCAAGCCCGCCGAGTACGCCGCCCTGGTCCGCCACATTCTCGACAACCAACTCCTGAACGGCGAGGTCATCCGCCTGGACGGCGCCCTCCGCATGCCCCCACGCTGATGCGCCCCCGCGCCCTGCTCCTCCGGGCCGGCTCCCCTTTCGTCAAACTCTGGTTCCGCCTCCGCAAACCAACCACCTACGGCGTCAAAGCCTTACTACGCCAGGAGAACGGCCACTTCCTGACCGTCCGCCACTCCTACACCGACACCCGCCGCTGGTCCCTCCCCGGCGGCGGCTACAACCCGACCCGCGAAACCTCCGCCCAAGCAGCCACCCGAGAAATCCACGAGGAACTCGGTGCCGAACCGGTCTCTCGGTGGTTGGTCAAGGCACTGGGTGGGTGAGCTTTGGGGGGCTAGCTGAGGCGGTAACTAGCTGGGAAACGAACGTGGCGTAGGGATGTGCGGGTGGGTGAAGATGACCCGCACCCTACGGGGCTGTCCTGTTTCGGCTACCCAGAAACTGTGAGGCTCACTTGACGATTTCCCGGCTACTGCTTTCAGCCGCGACCCTTCTGATGACTTCCGCCGTTGTCGCGCAGTCCGCCGCGGCTGGTGTTTCCGCCGCGGTTCCGGTGTCCGGCACCAGCCCGCTGCAGGCCGGTTGCGGCGCCGGCCCGGCCGACGGCTACACGCTCTACCCGAACACCGAGGTCCAGCCGCACCTCGCCGTCAACCCAAAGAACCCGTCGCACCTGGTCACCGCGTACCAACAGGATCGCTGGAACCGCTACGGCAGCAACGGCGCAGTCACCTCCGTGTCGAACGACGGTGGCGCAACCTGGCACCGCTCCGCGGCACTGCCCCCGTTTTCCGCCTGCACCGGCGGCGCGTACGACGTCACCACCGACCACTGGCTCACGATCACACCGTCCGGCGCGGCAATCGCAGCCTCGTTCTCACTGTCCCGCGACGGCGAGATCACCGCGATGCAGGTCTCGCGATCCGCTGACGGCGGCGAGCATTGGGCCAACGCAGTGACCTTGCAGCGCGACACCACCTCCAAGCTGTTCAACGACCGCCCGGCCGTCACCGCCGACCCGTACC
The DNA here is from genome assembly GCF_039531045.1 of Kribbella hippodromi. Lineage (NCBI taxonomy): Bacteria > Bacillati > Actinomycetota > Actinomycetes > Propionibacteriales > Kribbellaceae > Kribbella > Kribbella hippodromi. The sequence goes on from NZ_BAAAPH010000008.1 coordinate 112,928, forward strand.
ACCCCGGCGTCGTCTACACAGTGTGGGACCGCGTCGAAGACACCTCCACCGACAGCGCGGAGCATTCGGTGCAGCCGGTCTACCTGTCCAAGTCGACCGACGACGGCCGTACCTGGTCCAAGCCGAAGAAGATCTACGACGTACCAGACAACACCGGCACCATCGGTACGGTCCTGACGCCGCTCGCGGACGGCACCTTGCTGATCGGCATGCACTACCTCACCGCAACAGCAGGCGCCACACAGGTGATCCGCTCCACGGACGGAGGTGCGACCTGGTCGAAGCCGACCCTTAACGTACCGGCCCCGCTCGCCGTCACCACCCGCATTCCAGACCCGGACGGCGGTACAGACCCGATTCGCAACGCCAGTCTGCCGCTCCTGACCGCTCAGCCCGGGACGAAGGTCGTACACGCCACCTGGCAGAGTCAGTCCGCCGACGGCACCTTCCACGTGTCGTACGCACGGTCCGCCGACAGCGGTAAGACCTGGTCCGCTCCGGCGCGAGTGGACAAGACGCCGAAGGGCTCCGCGGCCGTACCCGCGATCGCCGTGTCCTCCGACGGAACAGCCGCGATCACGTACTACGACTTCCGCAACAACACCGCCGACCCGAGCCTGCCCACGGACTTCTGGGCCATCACCTGCAAGTCGGACTGCACCAAGGCCGGCTCGTGGAGCGAGAAGCACCTCGAAGGACCCTTCGACGCCCGCAAGGTACCAGCCACCAGCTCCGGCCGGATGCTCGGCGACTACACCGGCCTGGTCTCCACCGGCAGGTCCTTCGTAGCTGTCTACGGCGTAGCTACCGGAAACACCACCAACCCGGTAGACCTGCACAGCACAACCTTCTGATCGGCAGCTCGACAGGAGGTGTCCCTGGATTCATCGGGCGCGCACGCTCACTCCCTCGTGCGTACGTCCCGGATTCGGCGACACCTCCTGTCGAGATGCTCAAGTCAGTCGTAGCCAGCGCACGCCGTGCGACGGGACCGCGCCAGCTGCTGGCCCACCCCACAACTCCTGCACAGAACGGTCGGCGGGCACAGCTTCCAGCGGTACCGGTAGCTCCCGGGCTGACGATCCGGTCCAGAAGATCGCCACGTACGAGCAGTCCGCTCCGTCGGCCGCCCAGACGATGAGTTCTCCGTCGTCCAAGGGCTCACGGACGAGCTCGCGGGCGTTGGTGGCCGTGCTGAGGACCTCGGCCAGGGCCGGATTCGCCAGCAGGGCAAGGGCTTCCGGCGACGTTGTGGGCAGATCGCCACCCATCATCAGCGGCGATCGAGCCATCGTCCACAACGTCAGCAACGTCTTCTGCTCATCGGTGGACAACCGGCTGCCCCGGTCATCGCCACGCTCGGCCCGGATACCGATGTGCCCCAACGGCAGCATGTCCGCGTCCGCCCACCCGTTGTCGCGCTGGAACGGCGCCCACCGCGCCAGCCGGGCGAACTGCGCGTACACGTCCTCCCACCGATCCCACAGATCATCGGAGACCCGCCACATCCGCGCATTCGCCCGCAAATGCTCCACGTGATCCGTCGACAACCACGTACCGGGCGACAGCGAAAGCACGATCTCCCGGCCACTGCGCTCGATCGCGGTCGCGTACGCGGCGATCTCCCGGTCGTGGTACGGCGCCAGCATGTCATCGGCTTTGACGAAATCCACGCCCCATTCGGCGAACTGCGCCACCTGCGCGTCGTAGTACGCCTGCGCTCCGGGGTGATCGTGGTTCAGCCCGAAGTTGTCCGGGTTCCACGGGCACACGTGCTCCCGGTCCACGACGTCCCGCGCTGTCCACTGCGTACCGTGGATCGGCAGGTCGAGCTCGACCGCCCGCCGCGGGATGCCGCGCATGATGTGCAGCCCGAACTTCAGCCCGAGCGCATGCACCTTCGCCGCCAACGGCCCGAACCCGGCCCCGTCCGCGGCGGACGGAAACCGATTGGTTGCCGGCAATTGACGCCCGTACTCGTCCAGCACCACCGGCGCGTTGTCGTTGTACCCGTGCGATCGCGCCGTCGGGTCGTACCAGGCGATGTCGACGACGACCGTGTCCCAGCCGTACGCGAGCAGCTGTTCTTTCATCACCTGCGCATTGGCGAGTACCTCGGCTTCGGTGACGGTCGTACCGAAACAGTCCCAGCTGTTCCAGCCCATCGGCGGCTTCATCGGCGGCTTCACCATTCGGCGAAGGAGCCGTCGTCGTGGCGGAGCACCGGGGATCGCCAGCGATGCGGCTCGGCGGCCGCCGCGCGAACGGCCTCCTCGTTGACCTCGATGCCCAACCCAGGGCCGGTCGGTCGCTGTACGTGGCCATCGACAAAACTGAAGACCGTTGGGTCGACCAAGTAGTCGAGCAGCGCGTTGCCGCCGCCGTACTCGATGCCGAGGCTCTGCTCCTGGATCAGGAAGTTCGGGATGGCGAAGTCGATCTGCAGGCTCGCGGCCAGCGTGATCGGGCCGAGCGGGCAGTGCGGCGCGACGTTCACGTCGTACGCCTCGGCCATCGCGGCGATCCGGCGCAGCTCGGAGATGCCGCCGGCGTGCGAGATGTCCGGCTGGGCGACCGCGATCCCGGTCGGCAGCACGTCCCGGAAGTCCCAGCGGGAGAACAGCCGCTCGCCGACCGCGATCGGGATGCTGGTCGATTCGGTGATCCGGCGCAGGTCCCGCGAGTACTCCGGGGTGACCGGCTCCTCGACGAACATCGGCAGCAGCGGTTCGAGCAAGGGCAGGATCTGCCGGGTCGCCGCCGTCGTGAACCGGCCGTGGAAGTCGAGCGCGATGTCGATGTCGTCACCGAGCGCCGAGCGCAGCGCCTCGACCCGGCTGACCGACGCGCGGAGTTGCGCGGCCGACGGGATCGGCGGCAGCGCCTCGGACAGGTTGAGCTTCATCGCGGTGAATCCGGCGGCGACCTTGGCCTGCGCCTGGTCGACCAGTTCGGCGTTGTCCGCGCCGTGCACCCAGGTGTACATGCGTACCCGATCGCGCACCGGGCCGCCGAGCAGCTCGTGTACGGGTACGTCGTGGAACCGGCCTTTGATGTCCCAGAGCGCTTGATCGATCCCCGCCAGCGCACTCGACAGCACCGCGCCGCCGCGGTAGAAGCCGCCCTTGGCCATCACCTGCCAGTGCTCTTCGGTCCGCAGCGGATCGGCGCCGACGAGGTTCTCCATCATCGCCGCGACCGCGCCCTGGACCGCCTCCGCCCGGCCCTCGACGATCGGCTCGCCCCAGCCGCTGATGCCTTCATCGGTGTCGATCCGCAGGAACTGCCAGCGCGGCGCCACCAGGAACGTTTCGTATCCGACGATTTTCACGTTTCAACCCTAAGCACATCCGGCGCCGCGGCGCGCGGGCCAGTCCACCGCTCAGTCCACTTCTGGGGCACCCGGCGTCGGCAGCGCCAGCTTCTCGTCGGGTTTGGCAGCCAGCACGTCCTGCACGTACGAGCGGGCCGCCTGCATCGTGTCGACCTCGTGCCCGGCCTCTTCGGACAGGAACCAGCGGTGCTCGAGTACTTCGTGGAAGATCTCGGCCGGCTCGAGCTTGCGGTTCAGGTCGCGCGGGACCGAGCGGACCACCGGCTCGAAGACGTCGGTCAGCCACTGGTGCGCGACGATCTCCTCGTCCTCGTTCTGCTGGTCGGTGGCGGCGGCGAACGAGTCCAGGTCGTTCAGCAGCCGGCGGGCCTGGTTCTCCTCGACGTCCAGCCCGGTCAGCCGGAGCAGGCGGCGGGAGTGGTGGCCGGCGTCCACGACCTTCGGCTGGATGCGGACCTGGCTGCCGTCCCAGTCGGTGATGATGTCGATCTCGGCGACGTCGAAGCCGAGCTCGTTCAGCCGCCGGATCCGGGAGTCCAGCCGGTGCATCTCGTCGCCGGCGAACTCCTCCGGCGCGGTCAGCTCGGCCCAGAGCAGCTCGTACCGCTTCTGGATCGACTCGACCGTTTCCTGCGGGTCGATCGCCTCGTCCAGCAGCCCGCCCTCCTGCAGGTCGAGCAGTTCGCCGAACAGGTTGATCTCCGCCGTGTACAGGTCGTGCGCGCGCTGTCCGTCGGAGATGTCCTGGTGCAGTTCACCGGTCTCGGCATCCACCAGGTACGCGGCGAACGCACCGGCGTCCCGGCGGAACAGTGTGTTCGACAGCGAGCAGTCGCCCCAGAAGAAGCCGAGGAGGTGCAGCCGGACGATCAGGGCGACCAGCGCGTCGATCAGCCGGTTCACCGTGTCCGGCCGGAGCGTGCTGGAGAACAGCGCGCGGTACGGCAGCGAGAACTGCAGGTGCCGGGTGATCAGGATCGAGTCGATCGGCTCACCGTTGCGGTCCACCCGGTCGGTGATCACCCCGACCGGTTCGACGGCCGGGGCCTCCAGCCGTTCGAGGTCGCGGAGCAGCCGGTACTCGTGCATGGCCAGATGCTCGAGTACCTCCTTGATCGCGTACACACTGCCGTTGACCCGGACGAACCGGACCACGTGCCGGGAGATACCGCGCGGCAGTGCGACCAGCTGGTCCTCGGGCCAGTCCTCCAGCGGGACGTCCCAGGGGAGCGACAGCAGTCCGGTGTCGGGGCGGGTGGCGACGAATCGGGGCACGGGTACCAGTCTGTCAGCAACCTGATCTCTCAGGGAGCGCATCCGGGTCGCGAAACGTCGGGTACGCCACCTGGTGGCTGCTTGTTCCGGCTCTCGTGGCGCTCAGCGGCTCTTGCAAGAAGTTGCGTGGTTGTGCCTAAAATTTGCGGCATGACCCGTCGACTTGCCGAGGTGGCCCAGCAGGTCGGCGTCAGCGAAGCCACCGTGAGCCGAGTCCTGAACGGCAAGCCGGGCGTGTCCGAGGCGACCCGCGAGGCGGTGCTGACCGCGCTCGACGTGCTCGGGTACGAGCGCCCGACCCAGCTTCGCGGCGACCGCGCCCGGCTGGTCGGCCTGGTGCTGCCCGAGTTGCAGACCCCGATCTTCCCCGCGTTCGCCGAGGTCGTCGGGGGAGCGCTGGCGCAACAGGGGTTCAGCTCACTGCTGTGTACGCGGACGCTCGGCGGGGTGTCCGAAGCGGATTACGTCGATCTGCTCCTCCAGCAGCAGGTGTCCGGGGTCGTGTTCGCCGGTGGGCTCTACGCGCAGGCAAATGCGCCGCATCGGCACTACGAGCTGATCCAGGAGCGCAAGTTGCCGGCCGTGCTGGTGAACGCGGCGGTCGACAATCTCGGTTTTCCGCAGGTCTCGTCCGACGATCACGTGGCCGCGGAGATCGCGATCGGTCACCTGCGAGCCCTTGGCCACCAGCGGATCGGGATGGTGCTCGGCCCACGCGACCACATCCCGTCGCGCCGCAAACTGTCCGCCTTCCTGGCCGCCGACGACGCCGATCCGGAGCTGGTCGAGCACGCGATGTTCTCCCTCGAGGGCGGTCACGCGGCCGCGACCAAGCTGGTCCACCGTGGCGCCACCGGCCTCGTCTGCGCCAGCGACACCCTCGCCCTTGGTGCGATCCGAGCGGTACGCCGCGCCGGCCTGTCCGTACCCGACCACGTCTCGGTGATCGGCCACGACGACTCCGCCATGATGAACTGCACCGACCCACCCCTGACCACCGTCCGCCAACCCATCGACGCCATGGGCCGAGCCGCCGTGGACCTCCTCATCGCCCTGATCGAACGCGCCACCGTCCCCACCGACGAACTCCTCTTCACCCCCGAACTAATCCTCCGCTCCTCCACCACCCGCCCCCACACCTGATCCCACCCGCACAGCACCTTCAGCCGTCGGCGTACTTTTGCAATCCGGCATCGAGTTATTGCGCTGATAGCTCCCGCCCACGGTGTCGGCACGTGACGAGGGGGAGAGGGTGGTGGCTCAGATGTTGTTCGGTGTTCGTCGATTGCCGAACACCGAACACCCTTGTACGGTGGAAGCGTGCAGGAGTTCGAGTCCGCCGTTCAGGAAGCCTTCGCGCAGCTCGACGTCGAAGTCGTCGCGCCGGCGGACAGCTCCGGAGCCGCGCGGGGTGACCTGATCGTCGACCCGGAGGGCGGCGCCCTTGTGCTCTCGGTGAAGCGTGTTGCCTTCGTCAACGATCAGCTCGCGGAGCGACTGGCGGTCGAGGGCAAGCGATACAACAACACGATCGCGGACAGAGGGACGACCGCTGTGCTGTTCGTGGTGGCGGACCAGGTGACGAGGACGGCCCGAGCCACTCTGGCTCGGGCTGGAGTCGGCTACTTTGACCTCCGTGGGCGGCTCAGCCTGCGTGCACCTGGACTGGTCGTCGAAGCTGATGTCGAACCTCAGGAGCGTGCAGTGGGACGACGTGACCCGTTGGCCGGAAAGGCAGGACTCGAAGTCGCGTCGGCACTTCTGCTGAATCCACAGCAGAAGCCGTCGGTCAGGTCGTTGTCGCGAGAGCTGCGCAGGTCGGTCAGTACGGTCTCGGTGATTCTGGCGGCACTGAGGGAGAGTCGCTACATCGAAGGAAATACGGTGTCCGCGACGCGGCTTTTCTGGGCGCTTGCGGACCGATGGCATCAGGAGACTGAGTACCTTCTCGAGCTTCCGCCTCTCGGTCAAGACAGTCTCGTCGCTCCGCTGCGGCTCGAGCTCGATCAAGTCGGCTCTGAGCCCGGATGGGCACTGCGCGGGACCGCGGCGGCGGCCGTCCTGGGCGCTCCTGTCGCTGTCCGTGCGGATCAACCACTGGACTTCTTCGTCCCGGACAAGTCGGTGGTCCACCGAGCGCGCCGGCTGCTCGGAGTCGCGCCGTCGGGGGAGTTGGCGCGATGTACGGTCGCGGCAGCTCCCGTTGCGGCAGTGTGTATGGCGCGATCGGAGCCGGCGGACAGCTACTTCGAGTGGCCGACTACCCATCCGCTGTTTGTCGCGCTCGACCTGGCGCAGGACGCGGGACGTGGGCAAGAGATCCTGGCCGACTGGACCCCGGAGAACTGGCCACGTGTCTGGTAGTCAGGTAGTGCTGGTCGGCCAAGGGATGGCCGCGGTGGTTGACGCCGTCACGTCGGTAGGACAGCTCGCGGGTGCCGCGCCGATCGTGGTCGGCGGTCTTGCCGTTCTGACTCGACTCAGCAGCGCGCATCGGGCAACCCTTGACCTCGACATCGTCGATCGGCGATCCGACGGCAGACCTCGGCAGCTGGAGATCCTTCGGGGCAGTCCCGAGACCACGGCCGCCGAGCCGGCGGCGGTGATGGTGCCGACCAGATTCGGAGAAGTCCGCGTCGACGTTCTGGAGGTCAACCAAAGCGAGCTGGACCATCCCAGCGACGATGCCGGTGATCGCTTGCACGCCGGCTCGCATGCGTGGGCTGCCGATACCGCGACACCAGTCACGATCTCCGTACTGGGATCGGCCCGCGAGGAGCTTGCGCGTGCCTCGACCAGGATCGCCGAGCCCGGTCCGCTCGTCGCGATGAAGCTGCAGGCCATCATGGATCGTGGCGGCGCCAAGGCGGGGACAGACCTGTGGGATATCATCCGGCTCACTCTTGATCCCGTCGCCGGCCGCGCGGCCTTGCGGCAGTTGGAGACCCTTGAGGCCCGGTTCGCTGCCGACGTCGTTCAGCATGTCGACCAATGGTTCAGGAAGAAGCGCGACTGGTCGCTGGATCGTCTTGGCGAAGTGACGAGCGCGTCCGTCTCAGGTGATGACCTGGACCTCGTCGCCGAACTGCTGGTTGGTGCCTGCCTGCGGGCTTCGTGAGGCAGGCAGGCACCTCGGCTTCAGCTCAGGGGTTTGAAGCGGCGGAGGCGGAGGCTGTTGGTTACTACGAAGACTGAGCTGAAGGCCATGGCGGCGCCGGCGAGCATGGGGTTGAGGAGGCCGGCGGCGGCCAGGGGGAGGGCGGCTACGTTGTAGGCGAAGGCCCAGAACAGGTTGCCCTTGATGGTGCGGAGGGTGCTGCGGGAGAGGCGGATGGCGTCGGCGGCGGCGCGGAGGTCGCCGCGGACGAGGGTGAGGTCGCTGGCTTCGATCGCCACGTCGGTGCCGGTGCCCATGCTCAGGCCCAGGTCGGCCTGGGCGAGAGCGGCCGCGTCGTTGACGCCGTCGCCGACCATCGCGACCACGCGGCCCTCGTCCTGGAGTTTCTTCACCGCGTCGACCTTGCCGGCCGGCAGGACCTCCGCAATCACCTCCTCGATCCCGACCTCGGCAGCCACCTTCGTCGCCACTGCTTCGTTGTCCCCGGTCAGCAGCACCGGCCGCAGCCCCAGCGACTTCAGCTGAGCGATCGCCTCCACGGACGTCGGCTTGACCGTGTCCGCGACGACAAGCACCGCTCGCGCCTGACCGTCCCAGCCGACCGCGACCGCGGTACTGCCTTCGGCCTCGGCGTGCTCCTTGGCATGCGCGAGCTCCTCAGGCAAGTACTGGCTCCACTCCTCCAGCAACCGGGTCCGTCCGACAAGTACGGCGTGCCCGTCGACGATTCCCTGTACACCAAGGCCTTCGACGTTCCCGAAGTCCTCGACTTCCGGCAGCTTCCCGGCTTCCAGCGCGGCCCGGGCGACGGCCTGCGCGATCGGGTGCTCGCTCGAATTCTCAAGAGCGCCCGCCAACCGCAGTACCTCGGCCCGGTCCTGGCCCGGTGCCAGTAGTACGTCGACCAGGTCCATCCGGCCTGTGGTCACAGTGCCGGTCTTGTCCAGTACGACGGTGTCGACCCGCCGCGTGGACTCCAGTACCTCAGGCCCTTTGATCAGGATGCCCAGTTGAGCACCCCGCCCGGTACCGACCATCAGCGCGGTCGGCGTCGCCAGCCCCAACGCACACGGGCAGGCGATGATCAGTACGGCGACCGCGGCCGTGAACGCGACCGTCAGCGGCGAACCGTTGCCCAGCCAGAAGCCGAGTGTGATCAGCGAAAGCCCGATCACGATCGGCACGAAGATGCCCGACACCCGGTCGGCCAGCCGCTGGACGGCGGCCTTCCCGTTCTGCGCGTCCTCCACCAGCCGCGCCATCTGCGCAAGCTGGGTGTCCGCGCCGACCCGGGTCGCCCGGACCACCAGCCGGCCGCCCGCATTGACGGTCGCACCAACGACCGCGTCGTCCGGGCCGACCTCGACCGGTACGGATTCACCGGTCAGCATCGACGCGTCGACCGCACTGTTGCCGGTGACAACGATTCCGTCGGTGGCGATCTTCTCACCCGGCCGGACCACGAACTGGTCACCCACCACCAGCTGGTCGGCCGGGATCCGGGTCTCGGTCCCGTCCCGCAGGATCGCGACTTCCTTCGCGCCCAGCTCCAGCAGGGCCCGCAGCGCGGCCCCCGACCGACGCTTGGCGCGGGCCTCGAAGTACCGCCCGGCCAGGATGAACGTGGTCACGCCGGCCGCGACCTCGAGGTAGATCTCCTCGGCGCCGCCGCCCCGGGACGGGATCAGCGTGAACGGCATCTTCATCCCCGGCGCACCGGCCGAGCCGAAGAACAGCGCGTACAAGGACCACAGGAATGCGCTGACCACGCCCAGCGAAATCAGCGTGTCCATCGTGGCGGCGCCGTGCCGCAGGTTCGTCCAGGCGGCCTTGTGGAACGGCCATGCCGCCCACGTCACCACCGGGAACGCCAGCGTCAGTGACGCCCACTGCCACGACTCGAACTGCAGCGCCGGGATCATCCCCAGCGCGATCACTGGAGCCGCGAGTGCGATACTCGCGAACAGCCGCTCCCGCAGGGGTTTCAGCTCGTCCGGCTCGTCCGCGGACGGCTCGACGGCCTGCGAGGGCAGCGCCGCCGTGTACCCGGTCTGCTCCACCGTCGCGACCAGTTCATCGGTCGAAACGCCCTCCGGGAACGTCACCTTCGCCTTCTCGGTGGAGTAGTTGACGGTCGCCGTCACCCCGTCCATCCGGTTCAGCTTCTTCTCCACCCGGGCCGCGCAGGAGGCGCACGTCATCCCCCCGATGATGAGCTCAACCGACTGGCTCATGCTCGTGTGCCTCCTCCGCGTGACTTGGTGGTGTGCTCGGTGGAACGATCGCCGTACCCGTCGAGTCGACCTTCACGGTGAACTCGGCGGTGTGTACGGCGCCCGCGTGCTGGAAGTCCAGGAACAGGCTGTACGTACCGGCGGTCGGGAAGGTGGTCCCGAACTTGATCGACGGCCCGCCCTTCATCCCCGGCTCCGCATGCTCGGACGGGTGGTTGTGCAGGTACGCGAGATCGCCGCTGCGCAACGAAACCAGGTGCCCGAAAGCGCCCAGGTACGGCTGCAGGTCCGTGACCGGCTTGCCGTTCTTGGAGACCGTGAAGGTCAGTTCGGATTCCTTGCCGGCGATCGGCGTACCGGCGAGCGTCACGTCGTACCCGTGCACCTTGCTCACCGGGGCGGGGTCGTTCAGTGGCACCGGGATGTACAGTCCGGACACGTTCACGTCCGTACCCAAGGTGATCGTGCTCTCGAACCCGGCCGGCTGGAAATCGGCGTACATCCGCCAGGTGCCGCCCGCGGTGAACGTGAACGGGATCTTCCACGTACCGTCCGCCGCCATCTCCGGGTGCACGTGCCGGAACCCGGACAGGTCCCGCCGCACCACGATCAGGTGCAGGTCCTTCTCATGCGTCTTCGTGTACTTCGTGACCGGCTTGCCGTCCGGTCCCTGGATCGTGAAGCGCAACTCGTTCTTCGTACCGTTGGTGAAGAACGTCGCCGCCGGTGCGAACGTGTAGCCGGCGTCGGACACCGCCAGTCCAGGCAGCTGCCCGCCGCCCGATGCGTGTCCTCCGTGTGAGTTCTGCTCCATTCCACCCATCTCCTCTCCGTGCCCTGCGGCCGCGGAGGTCTCGTCGGCCGCCGCGATCGGATCGACCGCGGAACCGATGCCGTACGCCGCCCCGAAGGCGAGCACGAGCGCACCGGCGAACGCGCCGATCCGGAGCGCGACGGCCCGGCTCACGACGCCGCCAGTTCGTAACCCGCCTCGTCGACGGCAGCCCGAACGGCGCCCTCGTCGAGCGGGGATTCACTCGTCACGTGAACGGCGGAGGTGCCACCGGCGACGAGGTCGATCTTCACGTCCTGCACACCACTGAGCTTGGTCAGCTCCTCGGTGACAGCGGCAGTGCAGTGACCACAGGTCATACCGACAACGGAGTAGGTAGTGGTAGCCATATCAATGCTCCTAGCTCGAAACAAACAACCGCACGAAGCGGCGCTACGGGACTGAGTTGTAGATGTACTGCGGTGCTACGAGTACTGCGGTGCTACGGGTACTGCGATGTTGCGAGTGCTGTGGTGTTGTGAGTGCTGCGCTACTACGGGTGCTGCAGGTGGTTCGGTGTTTCGGGGTGCAGCGGGTGCGAGTACTGCGGGGTGGTGCTGTGTTTCTGGTGGTGGGGATCAGCTGCGGACGAGGCGGGCGATGGCGTCCGAGGCTTCGCGGACCTTCTCCTGCGCCTCCGGACCACCACGCTGTGCGGCCTCGACCACGCAGTGCGCGAGGTGCTCCTCCAGCAGCTCCAGCGAGAACGACTGCAACGCCTTGGTAGCCGCGGACACCTGAGTCAGGACGTCGATGCAGTACTTGTCCTCCTCGACCATCCGCTGCAGCCCACGAATCTGCCCCTCGATCCGCCGCAACCGCTTCAAGTGACTGGTCTTCTCAGCGGTGTAACCGTGCACCTCGGCCGCTTCATCGGTGGTCATCTGGCGCTCCTCTTTCCCTCTAACTACCCCTAGGGGGTATCTCCACGTCCAATAAGTTACCCCCTATGGGTATCCCACGCAAGCCCCCACCCATACCTGGTGGGGGTATTTCACCGACTGTGCTCCACCCCACGCTTCCGGCGACGGCCGCGTAGCGTGCGTGGGGTTTCACTGCAGGTGAACAAACCTGGCACGCTGTGCGTCTGCTGTCTGATGAAAGGGGTGGTGATGACAGAAGCGGCCATCAGTACGCGTGGGCTGCGTAAGACCTACCGGACCCGCCGCGGCCGCAAGGTGGTTGCGGTGCAGGGCCTCGACCTGGATGTCCCGACCGGCGGTGTGCACGGATTCCTCGGCCCTAACGGTTCAGGAAAGACAACCTCGATCCGGATGCTGCTCGGACTCGTCCGCGCCGACGCCGGCACGATGACGGTGTTCGGCAAACCGGTTCCGGCGCGGCTTCCGGAGGTGGTTGGCAGGGTGGGCGCGATTGTGGAGTCGCCGAAGTTCTTCCCGGCGTTCACCGGCCGGAAGAACCTTCAGCTTCTGGCCGAGGCGATCGACGTGCCGCGTACGAAAGTCGACGAGGTACTCGAGCAAACGTCCCTGGGCGACCGGGGTGACGACAAGTTCCGGGCGTACTCGCTGGGCATGAAGCAGCGCCTGGCGATCGCCGCGACCTTGCTCAAGGAACCGGACCTGCTGATCTTCGACGAGCCGACCAACGGCCTCGACCCGGCGGGTATCCGGGAGATCCGCGAAACCATGCGCGGTCTCGGCGACCAAGGCCGGACGGTACTGGTCAGCAGCCACATCCTGGCCGAGGTCGAGCAGGTGGCCGACACCGTGTCGATCATCGGTCACGGCCGCCTCCTCGCCAGTGGAACGGTGGCCGAGGTGATCGGCACCGGCACGGCGGCAACGGTAAGGTTGCCGTGGACAACCACGAAGCAGCGACCAGAATCCTGACCGCGGCCGGCCTGAACGTACGCAAAGACGGCCACTACCTGTTCGTTGACGGCGCCAACGATCCGGCCGATGTGACCCGGAGGCTCGCCCATCAGGAGCTGTACGTGTCCGAGCTGATCCCGGTCCGCGCTGACCTGGAGTCGGTCTTCCTCGAGCTGACCGCCGGGGAGGGATTGAATTGATCCGCCTCACCAAGGTCGAGCTCCGCCGCCTCACCGCGCGCCGGCTGACCGTGATCGGCATCGCCGGCCTGTTCGTGATCACCGTCATGCTGCTCGTCGGTACGTGGCTCAACGCCCGCCCGCTGTCCGCGAGCGCGCAACAGGAAGCCCAGCAGCAGTACCAGATGGCGCACAAGGACTGGGTCGAGCACGCCGCCGACAACCTGAAGCAGTGCGCGGCGGATTGGAAAACCCAGCCGGACCCGAAACCCAAGCTCGAGGAGATGTGCGCCAACCCGGAGCCCAAGCCCGGTGACTTCGGCAAACCGGCGACGGTGTTCACCGAGGTGATGCCGGGGCTGCTGCAGGGTTCGGCGTACTTCCTCGCCTTCGCGGCGTTCCTGATCGGGGCCAGCTTCATCGGTGCCGAGTTCGGTTCCGGTGCCATCGGCAACTGGATGACGTTCGAGCCACGCCGGCTCCGGGTGTACGGCAGCAAGCTGGCCGCGGCGGCGACGGGGTTCGTACCGATCGCGACTGTTGTCCTGGGCATCATCCTGCTCGGTACGTTCCTGATCATCGACCAGCTCGGTGACACGTCGTCGGCGACCGCCAAGGCGTGGGGCGATCTCAGTGCGACGGCCGGCCGGGCAGTACTGACAACCGCGCTGGCTGCGGCGATCGGCAGTGTCACCGGGCTGCTGCTCCGGCACACCGCGGCCGCGATCGGGGTGGTGATGGGGTACCTCGTCCTGGCCGAGGGCGTGTTCGGATCGTTCCTGGAGAAGGCACAGCCCTGGCTGGTGCGGCTCAACTTCGACGCCTTCGTTCGCCATGACGCGCACTACTACGTGACCGAGTGCAAGACAGCCTCCGACGGCGGCTACATCTGCGACGCGATCCAGAAAACGCTCACGTTCGAGCACGGCGCCTGGTACCTGGCGATCCTGACCGTACTAGCAGTGCTACTCGGCGCCTGGGTCTTCCACCACCGCGACATCAACTCCTGAAGCACTATCGCGACCTCAACTAGCAGCCCGCCGCCGTCGTACCGCGCCGACCAGTAAGAACCCCAGCGTGAGTACGGCGGTGTCGTTCAGCGGTGAGAGGAAATGAGGCTCTTGTGCCTGATGTGGGTCACTCGCTCGTCGGGGTGTTGGGGGAGCCTTTTGCTGGAATAGCGCCAGAAAGGCTCCTGCCCGGCGCTGAAAAGGCTCCTTTGACGATGCAGTGTCTGCTATGGGGGCGGAGTGGGTGGCTGGGTTTGTGGGGCGGGTGGACAGGACGTGTGCGTTGGGTGGGTAGTGCACTTGAGCGTGAAGGGGCCGGGGTGTACGGCGTCTCGGGGGTGCACTACCTGTCGAGCTGCCGATTGTCCGATGTGGGCCGGCCGGGTGCGGCCGCGGTGCAGGGTCGGTGCCTCAGACTGCCGGAGTGCGGGCAACTGCCGGAGCGCGAACAGTCGGCGGGGCCTTGAACAGCTGAGCAGGTGTCCACACCCTCCACGGAACGTTCACGCTCCACCGGAAGCCTCGACAACCTCTTGAAGGGTTGCCGGATACCCAAGTCATGGTTGAGGTTCTCTCCACACTCACCGACGGCGGCCGCAGACCACCCGTCCCGCCCGAACCCGACCCACACACCAAGCACAAGAGCCGGAAGTGAGCAGCATCTGCAACCGATGGGCACGGGTTGCTTGCGATCATGTGTGTGGGCGTAGCGCGCTGGGCGCATCCACTCGTCACCACGATCGGTTGATGGAGCGCCCGCTTAGCAGGCACGCGAGCGGCAACTTGCCACTCGGTGACAGCCGGTTTGTTCCGGCGCCAGCCGGGGTGGGTGGGAGCAGGTGGAGCGGGGGCGGTGAGGAGCGCAGCGACGAGGCAAGCACCTGCGTAGCACATCTCGTCGAAATCAACCCGTAGTACGCCGCCGTCGTAGTGCGCCGAGCAATACGATTCCGAGGGTGAGTGCGGCGGCGGCCGCGCCGATTGCCAGTCCTCGGCGCAGGCCGGCGGGTACGAACGTACAGTCGACGCTCTTTGCCGTGCTGGTGAGCTGCACCGCCATCAACCCGCCGAAGTTCCGCGGGACCTGCCCTTTCGCGCCATCCACCGAACAAGCCCACCCGTCGAGCTTCGGGACCGAGAGCACCGCCCAGCCCCTGCTGCCGGGCCGCAGCGTCGCGTGGATCGAGTGGCCACCGGCCTGTACGTCGGTCGCACCGGTCGCCCGCAGGTCCTTGACCGCGGCGGCGAGCGCCTTCACGTCCAGGCAGCCGATCGCGTTCTTCGGCGGGATGCCCTGCGGGGCCTCGCCGAAGTTGACCTCGATCACCAGCGCACCCGAGGCCGGTACCGCGCCGAGCCCGATCATCGCGCTGCTGGTGTTGATACCCGGCCGCCGCGTCGAGCTCAGCTCCTGCCACGTACCGCCCGGCTGCCGCGCCCGGCCGCCGACGCGGGGCATGAACAAGTACGCGCTCGTCCCCGGCGTGCATTCCGCGGCCAGCTTCACATCACCCGTCGCGAGCCGCGTGCCCTTGTACTCCGGCACCTCGTACACCTTGGAACCGAGCAGTTGCTCCTGAGCGGCGTACGGGTTGGGCGCACTGCTGTCGGTATCGGCCGGTGGCGCCGCGAGCCGGTGATGGACCGTCACGAGAGGTGGCGCCACGGACCGGCTGATGTGCGGCGTGCCGTCGCCCGCGGGCCGCATCCGCGCACCGACCGCGAAGATCGCATCGGTCACCGGGTTGTCCAGGGTGCGCGACGCCCGCCCGTACCCGGACCAGCCGAAGCCGAGGCCGGTCAGCATCTGATTGGTGGTGGACGGCAACAGACTGCTGTACAGACCGGCGCCCTGCCCACCGAGCAGCATCGGGTCGTTGGGCGTGAGGGTCGTACCCGGCTCGGTCCGGTACTTCGGCCAGTCGCCCGCCGCGCGGATCGCGTTCAGCTGCTCGGTCTCCTTGCCGGTCCAGGCCGGCGCGGACGGGGTGAGTGACTTGGCCCGGTACTCGTCGGTGATCATCGCGGTCCAAGTCGTCTCCACCGCCACCACCGCAAGTACGACCGCGAACGCGGCCGCCACGGGCAGCTTGAGCGACCCAGGCTTCCGGCGCAGCAGCCAAATGGTGCCGAACGCAACCAAAGTGACGACTCCGGACACGATCAGCACGAACATCGAATGGCGGGTCAGCAGCCGGCTGCCGTCGGACAGAAAGGCGATCACGGCCAGCAGCGCACCGCCGCCGAGCAACGCGATCGGGTCCGGCAGGCGATGCGCGACCGCCACCCACGCGGCCGCGACCAGCAGGCCGCACAGCACGAACGCCTCGCGGTACTGGCTGCCGTTCGGGGTGTCGAACGCGTGCCAGAACTCCTGCGTCGGCGCCCACCGGAACGACATCGCCACGCCGACGAGGGTGATCACCCAGATCACCCTGCTCCGCCACGGCACGAACCGGTTGAACGGCAACGTCAGCGCGAGCAGCAGCGCGACAGTGCCGACGTACAGGCTCGCGGTCTTCCCGACGCCCTCCGACAGCGGCAGCAACCGGGACAGGAAGATGTCCAGCGCGGACGGGTGGAAGATCCCGGACGGCGACGGCGTTGCGGCCCGGTTCGCGGTGATGATCGGTAGCAGGATGGGCGCGACCAGGGCCATGCCGAGCGCGAACGAGATGCCGTGCCGGATGACCGACCGGAGGCGCAGCGACCAGCTCAGGTCACTGGTGAGCAGCCGGGCCAGCAGGTAGATCCCACCCGCGAACGTTGCCATGTAGGCGGTGTAGAAGTTGGACAGCCAGAAGACGGCGACCACGAGCACGCTGAGCAGCCGGTTCGTACGCCGCAGCGACCACTCCGCCACCAGGAAGAACATCGGCAGGGCGATGAGCCCGTCCAGCCACATCGGGACGTACGATCCGTCGTCGAGAGCCCAGCCGCAGACGCCGTACGAGATGCCCAAACTGGCCGCAACCCACCGGGGGCCCGGACGCATCGTGAGAAGTGTGACTGCCATCGCGGCGGCGGCGAGGCCGAGTTTGAGAGTGGTGATGACGTAGACGGCGAGGTCGACCTGATCGCGGGGGAACAGTCCGACCAGCAGTGACAGCGGGCTGCCGAGATCGACGCCGGCATCGGCCAGGAAGCCGACGCCGAACGCGCTCTGCCAGTTGAAAAGAAAGTCACCTTGGGCCCGTCCGTGCAGGACGTCCCAGAGGTGGGCGAAGAAGGGGATGTACTGCGTGCCAAGATCGTTGGTACTGCGGGACAGCGAGCCGAAGGGATAGGTACCGCGGATGATGCCGGAGGCGGTGAACACCGCCGCCACCACGACGAACGCGACGACGGCAGGCAACAGCGCCGATCGCCGGCGGACAGTACCGTCCTCGGAACCCATTGGCCGCCCCTTCGTTCCGCTGCTTGGCTCGCTCAAGCTAGCGAATGATTTTGGTATAGACAAGAATCGCATCACAGTCGGTACACAGGGCGGATGGGGACAGCGATGCGGTTGAGTCTGGTGGTGCCGTGTTACAACGAGATCGAGGTCATCACCCGGTTCCATCAGGCAGTGAGCCGCGACCTGGCCGCCACCGGCCGTCCGTACGAGATCGTGTACGTCGACGACGGCAGCGTTGATGGGACGCTCGAGGCCCTGGTTGGGTTGGCAGCCGGCGACGAATCGGTCCGGTACCTGTCCTTCAGCCGCAACTTCGGCAAGGAGGCGGCGATGCTCGCGGGCCTCCGGTACGCGTCCGGTGACGCCGTGGTGATCATGGACGCCGACCTGCAGCACCCGCCGGAGCTGATCGGCCGGATGCTCGCCGAGTACGAGCGCGGCTTCGACCAGGTCATCGCCCGGCGTACCCGCACCGGCGACCCGGCCACCCGGACCTTGTTCGCGCGGGCGTACTACTGGCTGATCAACAAGTGGGCCGATGTGGAACTGATGGACGGCGTCGGCGACTTCCGGCTGCTGTCCCGGCGCGCGGTCGACGGCCTGCTCGAGCTGAACGAGTACAACCGGTTCTCGAAGGGCCTGTTCGCCTGGATCGGTTTCGAGTCGATCCTGTTCGAGTACGAGAACGTGAAGCCACCGCCGGACCGGAAGAGCCGCTGGACCTTCCGCCGGCTGCTCGAGTACGGGCTGGACGGGCTGCTGTCCTTCAACAACAAGCCGCTGCGGCTGGCGATCTACGTCGGGCTGCTGCTTACCGCGGTCGCCGCCGGGTACGCGATCTGGGTGATCGTGGCGGCGATCCTGCACGGCGTCGAGATGCCCGGGTACGTGACCCTGATCGCGGCCATCACCGGGCTCGGCGGCCTGCAGATGGTGATGCTCGGGGTGATCGGCGAGTACATCGGCCGGATCTACTACGAGGCCAAGAAGCGCCCGCACTACCTGCTCAAGCAGACCAACATGGACCCGGCGCACCGCTTGGAAAAGCCACCGGCCCCCGGTGGCAGAACCACCAGGGGCCGGTAACGAACTACTGGCCTGATCAGACCGTCAACCGCTCCTCGGTCGAGGTCGAGAACAGGTGCAGCTTGTCCGGCAGCGCCGCGAGCCGGACCGTGGAGCCCTTCTCGACGACCTGGCGGGCGTCGATCCGGGCGACGATCTGCTGGTTCTCACCGTGCTCGGCGGTGCCGTACAGGTACGCGTCCGCGCCGAGCTCCTCGACCACGGCGACCTTCACCGGCAGGCCCTCGTCGGCGACCTTGAAGGCCTCCGGGCGAACGCCGACGGTCAGGGTCTTGTCGCTGCCGGCCTTGGCCAGCACGTCGCGCGCGATCGGGATGGTGTAGTCGCCGACCTTGGCGCCACCGTCGGTGATGTCGGCCTCGATCAGGTTCATCGCCGGCGAACCGATGAAGCCCGCGACGAACTTGTTCTTCGGGTTGTCGTACAGGTTCAGCGGGGTGTCGACCTGCTGCAGCAGACCGTCCTTGAGCACCGCGACCCGGTCGCCCATCGTCATGGCCTCGATCTGGTCGTGGGTCACGTAGACGGTGGTGACCCCGAGGCGCTGCTGCAGCTCGGCGATCTGGGTACGGGTCTGGACCCGCAGCTTGGCGTCGAGGTTCGACAGCGGCTCGTCCATCAGGAAGACCTGCGGGTTACGCACGATCGCGCGGCCCATCGCGACCCGCTGACGCTGACCACCGGACAGCGCCTTCGGCTTGCGGTCCAGGTACTCCTCCAGGCCGAGCAGCTTGGCGGCCTCGAGGACGCGCTTGGCCCGGTCCTCCTTGGAGACACCCTGCATCTTCAGCGCGAAGCCCATGTTGTCGGCGACCGACATGTGCGGGTACAGCGCGTAGTTCTGGAACACCATCGCGATGTCCCGCTCTTTCGGCGGACGGTGCGTGACGTCGCGGTCGCCGATGTAGATCGAACCCTCGTTGACCTCTTCGAGGCCGGCGAGCATCCGGAGCGAGGTGGACTTGCCGCAACCCGAGGGGCCGACGAGCACCATGAACTCGCCGTCCTCGATCTCGAGGTTGAGCTTGTCGACGGCGGGCTTGTCGCCGCCCGGGTAGATCCGGGTTGCCGCCTTGAATGACACAGTGGCCATGACTGTACTTCCCTTCACCGGCAGGAACGTGCCGGACGATCCGAGTAAAGGCACCCCCAGGCGGGGGAGTGCGCCCATCCTCGCCTGGCCGGCAGCTCCTGACAAGGCATCCGGGGTGTGATGTGTCCATTCTGTTCACGGACTGGACACCTCTGTGCAGAAATCGCCTCATCTGGGCGTTCTGCAAGTTCTTGCAGGATCTTGCTGAAATGTCAGCGGCAGCTCGGTACAGTGCCGGGCGTGAGTAGCGGCGCGGGCGGGCGGGCACGGCTGGCGGACATCGCGGCCAAGGCGGGGGTCAGCGAGGCGACGGTGTCCCGGGTACTGAACGGGAAGCCGGGTGTCGCCGACGACACCAAGCAGTCGGTGCTGACGGCGCTCGACGTGCTCGGCTTCGAGCGGCCGTCGCGGTTGCGGCGCCGGTCCGCGGGCCTGATCGGGCTGGTGATGCCGGAGCTGATCAACCCGATCTTCCCGGCGTTCGCCCAGGTGATCGAGTCGGCGTTGTCGCAGCGCGGTTTCACCCCGGTGCTGTGTACGCAGTCACCGTCCGGTGCGACCGAGGAGGAGTACGTCGAGATGCTGCTCGAGCGCGGCGTCTCCGGGATCATCTTCGTCTCCGGGCTGCACGCCGACACCGGCGCGGATCACGGGCGGTACCAGGCGCTGGTCGAGCGGCGGCTGCCGGTGGTGTTCGTGAACGGCTGGTTGCCGGAAGTGGAGGCACCGTTCGTCTCATCGGACGAGTACGCCGCGATGGAACTCGCCGTTTCGCATTTGGTTGCCCTTGGCCACCGCCGGATCGGGTTCGCGTCCGGGCCGGAGCGGTTCCTGGTGGTGCAGCGGAAGCTGGCCGGGTACCGGACGTCGATGAAGGCGCAGCTCGGGCTGACCGACGACGACCTCGAACCGCTGGTGGCGTTGAGCATGTTCGGCGTCGAGGGTGGCGAAGCAGCCGGCCGGCAGTTGCTGGACGCCGGCGTCACGGGTGTCGTGTGCGGCTCCGACATGATGGCGCTCGGCGTCATTCGTGCGGCCCGCCAGCGCGGTCTGGCCGTACCCGGCGAGGTTTCGGTGGTCGGCTACGACGATGCGCCGATGATGGAGTTCACCGATCCGCCGATGACCACGATCCGGCAGCCCGTACAAGCCATGGGCCTGGCCGCCGTCCAAGCCCTGCTCGAAGAGGTCCGCGGCCACGCCACGCCCCACACCGAGTTCCTCTTCCGCCCCGAACTGGTCGTCCGCGGCTCCACCGGCCCGGCCGTCTGACCCACGCTTTGGGTACCCACCACGCATTTTCAGAGCGGATTTCTGCGTGGTGGGTACCCAAAGCCGGCTTACTTGGCGGTGTGGAAGGCGGCTGCGGGGAGCGAGGTCTTGCCGTTGGCCCAGAGTTGGTTGACCTTTGAGCGTTCGGTGGAGTTCGGGTAGGCGTTGGTGCAGGACGGGCCGGGGCCGCCGCCGGACATCAGCTCGGAGCACGGGCCGGAGTAGTGGTCGGGGAGACCGAGGACATGGCCGGTCTCGTGCGCGACGATGCGGGTCTTGTCGTACTGCTGGGACTGCGCGTAGTCGATGAAGATGTACCCGCTGCCGTGGCCATCGGTGGACGCGTACGAACCGCGCGAATCGTTGCCCTCGGTGTAGTAGAAGTCGTAGTTGCTGCCCTCGGCGAGCTTCACGTTGCTCACCGACGAGTTCCAGATCGACGTGCTGGAAGCGATCTGGGACCGGAAGGTCGGTGCGTCGACGGCGTACGTGACGGTGACCGCGGTGACCTTGCGGCCGCTCTTCGCCTGCTGCGCGAACTTGGCGCGGGCGGACTTCATCACCGCGTCGTAGAACGCCTTGGTGGCGGCTTCGTCCTGGGGCGAGCCGACGTACGCGGCGCGGGTGGCGGTGGTGGAGACATTCGGGCTGGTGGCCGGCGCGGCAGTCGAGGGGGACGCTGCGAACGCGGGCACGGCCAGCGCGGCAGCGGCGAGCGCTGCGAAGCTGGACAGGATACGACGATGCGACATGGAGGCCTCACTCCGAAATCGGTGGCGGAAAGCGACGGGCGGATTACCGATCGCCACCATCGGATCGTCGCAAGCGGGCCCGATTTCCGCACCCCATCACCCGAAAACCTGGGGATAACCCGCGCGGCAGGCTGCCGGTTCTATGCCGGACATAACCGTCTGGTTATGGGTTCAGGAAGGTCCGCAGGTCTGCCGCGATCCGGTCCGGGTACTCGCCGTTGATCGCGTGCGACGCGTCCGGGTAGAACGCCACGGTCTTCGTACGCAGCGCGGTTTCGGCGGTACGCCGCGCCGTCGCCGGATCATGCATCACCGAACGGCCGGCGATGATCGCGAGTACGGGCATCGGCAGCTCGGCCAGTTGCTGCTCGGTGATGCGGCGCGGTGGTGGCTGGCGGATCGTGTAGTTCTTCATGCCGGACTCGATCATGTCCGCGATCGGGACCCGCTCCACCGGTTTGCCGCCGGCTGTGTACGAGTTGAAGCTGTCCCGCCACGAACGCGGCAGCCATTTGATCGCGGCCGGCAGCGACCGCACGATGGCGGCGAACGGGATGCCGTCGTACACGTTGACCGCGTCCACGGTGGTGACCGTCGCGATCCGGTCCGGGCGGCGAACGGCGAGGTTCATCGCGGTCCAGCCGCCGATGGACAGGCCGAGCAGGTTGAACCGCTGCTCGGGCAGGCCCGCGAGGGTTTGGTCCAGCCAGGCGGCTTTGTCTTCGTCGCTGGTGATCGGTTCGGTTTGGACGCTCATGCCTGGTTCGCCGAGGAGATCGAGGGCGTACACATCGGTGATCGTGAGCAGTGACTCCAGGTTGTCGGCCCACACTGGCGTACCGGATGAGGTGCCGGGGAGCAGGACGAGTGGGTCCAGGCCGGTCGCGCTGCTTTTGAACCGGTAGGTGCGGACCGTTCCGTAGGCGGTCTGGATGTCGTAGGTCGCGTCCGGGGCGGGCACGTCTTGCATCGCGGCGTCGTACTTGGCGCGGTAGTCGTGGTAGCCGGCCGGACTGTTCCAGTTCCCGAGGCGCTTCTTCGGCATGACCTCTCCTAACCGATCGGTAAGTGATCCGACCATACGGTAAGTTGAGGCCATGCCGTCAGCGCGGGGCCGGAATCTCACCTTCACCGAGGAAGCCCGCCGGGCGCAGTTGATCCACGTCACGATCCAGCTGGTCGCCACCCACGGGTACGCCGCGACGTCCCTCGGCCGGATCGCGGAAAGCGCCGGCATCACGAAGGCGGGCGTGCTGTATCACTTCGCGTCCAAACAGGCGCTGGTCGAGGCCGCACATGCGCACGTCCTGTCAGCGCTGGTCGCCGAGGTCGGCGCCGCCGTAGAAACCGCCGGCCCAGCGGACGCACCCGCCGCCTACATCCGCACGATGATCACCCACCTCCACAACCACCCCCACCACGTCCGCACCCTGATAGAAGCAGCCACCTCCACCCAGGTGAACTCTCGGGAAGAGCGGTCGGCCTCACCATCCACCTCCGCTCAGGCGGTGGGTGATGCTGAGGAGCGTTGGCGGGTGGTGGCTGGGTTGTTGGAGGCGGCCCGGGATGCCCGGGGGATTGCCGGGGAGCTGGATCTGCGATCGGCAGCTTTGGTACTGGGTGGTGGGATCGACTCGATCGTGGCCGAATCACTCCGCGACCCCACGTACGACCCATCCACCGCCGCCGAACTACTGATCAACCTGGTGGAAACCGGCCTACTGTCCTGAGCGGCCGGGGTGCCACGGCTGGCTCCAGCCGGTTCAGGCTTCGCCGGGGATGCCGACGTTGAGCAGCCGCGCACCAGGTCCGCGGGTGGAGAGCCGGTCCTCCTTGTTGTAGAGGTTGCACCGCTGCAGACTCAGGCAGCCGCACCCGATACAGGTGTCGAGATCGTCGCGCAGGCGCTCCAGTTCAGCGATCCGATCGTCCAGGCGACTACGCCAGGACTTGGAAAGCTTGCTCCAGTCAGCACGAGTCGGCGTACGGTCCTCGGGCAACGAATCCAGCGCCGACTTGATCTCGGCAAGTGCGAGACCGACGCGCTGCGCCGCCTGCACGAACGCGATCCGCCGCAAAGTGCTGCGCTGGTACTGGCGCTGGTTGCCGGCCGTACGCCGCGACCCGATCAACCCCTGGTCCTCGTAGAAGCGCAACGCCGACGCCGCCACCCCGGACCGCTGCGCGATTTCGCCGATCGAGAGCCAGTGCTCCTTGCTCGGGACGTTCTCCTCTCCCATACCGTCACCCTAAATCCCCACTCCAAAAACTCAACCACGCTTGAGGTGAGGGCAGGACGGCCGTCGGCACCGGTCTGACAGGTCAGCGACCGCCTGAGCGCCCGCGGTCCGCGTCGATCGCAGAGCGGTGTGCGCTGTTGGCCTCGGTACGAAGCTTGTCGGCCACTGCCCCGGCTGGGGTGAGCCCAACGGTCGCTGCCCGAACCGCCTGTGCCTCTTGGCGGGAGGTGAGGGTGATGGGGGCTGCGAGCTCGTCCAGACAGGTCCCGAGGTCGCCCCGCCGGAAGCAGCAGAGCTCGCCGAGTTCGGCGCCGTTGAACGCTTCGGCCGGGTGCTCGGCCTGGAGCGGCTCGAGGTCGGGGAAACCTTCCTTCGTGATCTCCCCGTCGGAGTCGTGCAGTCCGTCGGGGTGCGCCTCGAACTCACTGTCCAGCCACGTGAACGTCGCATGTGGGCTGTACCAGGGGCCCGTCTCGGCGAAATGATCCTGCGTGAACTTCTCGATCCGATCCCGCTTGTCCGGGTCCTGCTGCCAAAAGCTCAGGATCTCTTCGTTCGAGACTCCGGACGGGTCCTTGCCGGCCATTCGGCAGAACGGGCGCGCGGCGTCCACCACATCCTGCTGGAGAGCTTTCCACTCCGGCGAGGCCTCCCAGTGCGCCTCGACCGCGCCGTACGGGTTGTGTTGGTAGACGGCATTCTCGATCCGTAGCGAGGAGTGCGAGCTGACCTTCCGCTGGACGGCGTCCCACATGGCAGGTACGTCGTCGGGATCGATCTCGACCTGGAGGACCGTCGAATGGGCCACTGGGATCTCGCCATCCGCGCGGGCGAACCGCTCGCCGAGCACGAACTGGGACGGGCTCTGGCGCGCGACGTGTTTGCTGATCTCGCGAGCTTCCTGGTCGTACTGCGGAGGTAGCTTGAAGGCGATGCAGATCGTGACCATCGCAGGATGGTAGGGCAGGTAGTGGGCCAGCTCCGGAGGGTGACTTTCAGCGGGGGAGACCAGTGGCCGGGGTGGTCTGGGTGGTCGGAGGGGCCGTCACGATCGGTTATACTTTTCTCGTGTCGGTGCGCGAGTCGCGTCACCAGAGATGTTCCAGGCGCTCCGACCCGTCGGTTTCAGCATCCGGCTGAAAACTCCGGCGACATGGGTGCAACGCGATAGCACCCGCAGGTCGATGCCCGTCTCCTGCTGAGTACGCCATGGCCCGGTCATGTTTTTTCGTGACCGGCGCTCACGCGTGCTGCTGCGAACCGGCAAATCGTCCGTGAATCCGAGAGAGAGTTTGCGTGACCCAGCAATACCCCGAGTCCGCCGACGGGCGGGCGAAGAAGCCCCGGCACAAGAAACACCAGAACCAGTCGTACGGCGAGCGGATGGCGGCCGACGCCACGTCCCAGGCAGCACGCGAGGAGCGCCCCGCGGTGAAGGGCTACCGCGCCGAACAACCCCGCCCCGACCGCGGCCAGACCCGCCCCAACCGCGACGACCGCCAGCAGTACAACCGGTCGGACCGCCCCCAGTACAACCGCGACGACCGCTCGCAGTACAACCGCGACGAGCGTCCCCGGTTCAACCGCGACGACCGCCCGCAGTACAACGGCGGGGATCGCCAGCAGTTCAACCGTGACGAGCGGCCGCGCTTCAACCGCGACGACCGCCCGCAGAGCAACCGCGACGAGCGTCCCCGGTTCAACCGTGACGACCGCCCGCAGAGCAACCGCGACGACCGCCAGCAGTACAACCGGTCGGATCGCCCCCAGTACAACCGTGACGAGCGCCCGCGCTTCAACCGCGACGACCGTCCGCAGTACAACCGCGACGAGCGGCCGCGCTTCAACCGTGATGACCGTCCGCAGGGCAACCGTGACGAGCGTCCTCGGTTCAGCCGGGATGACCGTCCGCAGTTCAACCGGGATGAGCGGCCGCGTTACAACCGCGATGACCGGCAGCAGTACAACCGTGACGAGCGTCCCCGGTTCAACCGGGACGACCGGCGGTCGACCAATGACGAGCGTTCGGCGTACGCCCGGGATGACCGGCCGCGCTTCGAGCGGAGTGAGAAGAACTTCCGGAAGGACGATCGACGAGTGGAGCAGGACAACCGGCGGGGACAGCGGGACGACCGCCGGGAGCAGGCGGCACCGGCCGACCTGGGAACCGTTGCCGACGACAACCAGTTTGCCGCGCTCGGGCTGGCGCCGCGACTGGTGCAGCGGCTGGCCCGGGACGGGATCACCGCGCCGTTCCCGATCCAGGCGGCGACCATCCCGGACGCGCTGGCCGGCAAGGACGTGCTCGGTCGCGGTCAGACCGGCTCCGGCAAGACCCTCGGGTTCGGCCTGCCGACGCTGATGCGCCTGTCCGGCGGCCGGACCGAGTCGCGCCGTCCGCGCGGCATGATCCTGGTGCCGACCCGTGAGCTCGCGATGCAGGTCCACGACGCCCTCGAGCCGCTCGCGCACGTGATGAACGTGTCGCTCAAGCTGATCGCCGGCGGACTCCCGTACCCGAAGCAGATCGACGCGCTCCGGCGTGGGGTCGACCTGCTGATCGCCACCCCCGGCCGGCTGATCGACCTGTGTGAGCAGGGCGCCGCCGACCTCGGCGCGGTCGAGGTCGCGGTCCTGGACGAGGCCGACCACATGTGCGACATGGGCTTCATGCCGGCCGTCACCACGCTGCTCGACATGACGCCGCCCGCGGGTCAGCGGCTGCTGTTCTCCGCGACGCTGGACAACGACGTCGACACGATCGTGAAGACGTACCTGAAGGACCCGGTGATCCACTCGACCGACGCCGCGCAGGCGGCCGTCACGACGATGGAGCACCACCTGCTGGTGATCGAGCCGGCGCACAAGCAGTCGCTGACGGCCGAGCTGGCCAGCCGGGACGGGCGGACGATCATCTTCGTCCGGACCAAGCTCGGCGCGGACCGGGTCGCCACCCAGCTGCGTGATCGTGGCGTGATGGCCGCGGCGCTGCACGGCGGCCTGACCCAGGGCGCGCGGAACCGGACGCTCGAGCAGTTCAAGGACGGTTCGGTTCCGGTGCTGGTGGCGACCGATGTCGCGGCGCGCGGAATCCACGTCGACGACGTCGGCCTGGTGGTTCAGGCGGACCCGGCGGCGGACCACAAGGACTACCTGCACCGCGCCGGCCGGACGGCTCGCGCCGGCGGTGAGGGCGCGGTCGTCACGCTCGTCCTGCCGCACCAGCGGCGCGGAATGATCCGGCTGGCCGAGTCCGCGGGTGTGGCGGTCGAGCCGGTCCGGGCGCGTCCGGGCGACGAGGTCGTCACCGGGCTCACCGGCGGCAGCCGCCCGTCCGGGTACCCGGTGAAGCTGCCGGCCCCGAAGCCGCGCGCCAACAAGGGCGGCCGCCGCTTCGGCGGCACCCGCCCGGGCCGCGGCCACGACTCCCGCGGCAGCAACGGCCCCCGCCGCGGCGGCAACACCCCCCGCCGCACCGACGGCAAGTCCTACCAGCACTGACCCACCCCGCCCTGCGGAACCACCCGCACCGGCCGGCCCTCCACACAAGAGTGGATATCCACCGCTGTTGTGGGTTCTCCACCGGTACACGAGTGGAGAACCCACCAGGCGGGTGGATAACCTTCACTCCCCGCATACAGGGGGTGGAGGGGCGGGGTGGGTTAGGTGAGGGCGGTCCAGAGGTGGGCGAGGATGGTGGCGGTTTCGTCGGGGGAGAGGGGGACTAGTTCTAGCATCAGCTCGTTGTCGTCGACGCGGTCGGTCATCACGTAGATGGGTGGGGTGCCGGCTTCGAGTTCGGTGGCGAGGCGTTTCGCGTCGGGGACCTTGAGCAGTACGCGGGAGACCTGCAGCCCGGCCGGGTCCGGGACCACCTCGGCCGTGACATCCGGGATCCGCCCGGCCGCGGTGACGAAGGCGTCCACCTTGGCGAGCTCGTCCGCCTCCCATTTCACCCGGTCGAACGCCTGCCATTCCTCCAGCGCCGCGAGTACGCCGACGATCGCCTCCTTCGTCGGCTTCATCACCCGCCCGATGCCCTTCTCCTGGGCGCGTACGGACTGTACGAGCGGCCAGCTTCCGGCCACGATGCCCGCGGTCGGTGAGCCGAGGTACTTCTGCCCGCTGACCAGCACCAGGTCAGCACCGGTCGCCAGCAGGTCCGCGATCCGCGGGAACTGCGCCGCCGCGTCGATGATGGCCGGTACGCCTCGGCGATGCGCCGCCCGGACCGCCGCCACCAGGTCGATCGGTTCGCCCTTGGTCAACCGGGACGAGACCAGCATCAGGCAGGCGATGTCCGGCCCGTCGAGCTCGGCCTCCAGATCCGTGATCGTGCACTTGTCCTCGGTGCCCGCGAGATCGACCCGCGCGCCGGACAGCCGGATGCCCTGCACGTTGGTGTGGCCGTAGTCGACCACGTGAGACGCGGGCAGTACGACCCGGTTGTGCAGGTCGGTGGTGTCCGGCAGCGCACTGATCCGCTGCGGGTCGCCGCCGGTCATGGTGGCCGCGACGGCGAGGGTGATGCCGGCCGCGGTGCAGTGCACGACCGCGCCGGCCTGGGCGCCGGTGACCTGCGCGATGGCTTCGCTGGCCCGGTCGCCCAGCTCGTCCATCACGAAGAACTCGGGCAGCGCCTGGGCGACGGCGGCAGCCACTCCGTCGGGACTCCGGTACACCCCGAGCGGCGTGTACGTCCCCTTGGCATTGATCACCACACTCAAGCGGTAACGATCATGGATGCTCATGGTGTTGCCGAGCGTAGTGGTCACGGACAGCAATTGGCGAGAGTCTGGGGGTGAGTTCTTGACCCGAAGCTACTAGTGAGTCATTCTCACTTTCATCGACCCGAGGAGGGAACCGTGCCCCGCCCCGCACTTCGTACCCGGCTTCGGACGACGGTCGTCGCCGTCGCCGCCACCGCGGTCCTCGCGACCCTGCCCGCACCGACCCAAGCCGCACCTCAGAGCGCACCGCAGGCGGTGGCGAAGACCGTTGCCGCCGGCCCGCAAGACTATTGCTTGCAGCAATGTCGCGACATCCTTCCGCCGGGTCAGAACGGCAACGCGACCTTCACGGACCTCCTTGTTTTCAAGACCTTGGGCGTACGCCCCGCGCATTTCAGCGACACCGTCAAGCCGTACCAGGATCTGGTCTGGAACTCGCAAGGCATCACCGACGACGGCCTCGCGCCGTACTTCGACGACGCCTCGTTCGGGGTCAAGCCGAACGACATCGCCAGTACGATCCACCCGCGCGGCGACGTGACGATCGTCCGGGACAAGTCGCGCGGCATCCCGCACATCACCGGCACGACGCGGCTCGGCACGATGTTCGGCGCCGGGTACGCGGGCGCGCAGGACCGGCTGTTCGTGATGGACGTCTTCCGGCACCTCGGCCGCGGTCAGCTCACGCCGTTCGCGGGCGGCGCGGCGGCGAACCGGGAGTTCGAGCAGGAGTTCTGGCGTACGGCGCCGTACACCGAGGCGGATCTGCAACGCCAGTTCGACGACGCGGACGAGCTGTACGGCGCGGACGGCGTGAAGATGCAACAGGACATCCAGGCCTGGGTCGACGGAGTGAACCACTACATCGACACTGTGGGCATCGCGTACCCCGGTGAGTACGTCGCGCTCGGCCTGACCTGGCCGACCCCGCACTGGAAGGTGACTGACGTCGTCGCTACGGCGGCCGTGGTCGCGGGCATCTTCGGTACCGGCGGTGGCGCCGAGGTCACGTCCGCGCTCGCACTGCTCGAAGCACAGGCGAAGTACGGCGTTGCCCAAGGCACCAAAGTGTGGGAATCGTTCCGCTCACAGAATGATCCGGAAGCCAGCACAACCGTCCACAACGGCGCCACCTTCCCGTACGGAACCACCGGCCCGAACCCGGCCGGCCGCGCGCTGCCGGACCGCGGCTCGGTGACTGCCGAGCCGGAGGTGATCAACCAGACCGCGAACAAGAGCGCCGCCGCCAAGCCCGCGCCGAAGGGCGCCGAGAAGCTCAAAGGCATCTTCAACGGCGGCCTGTTCCCGGAAGGATTTGGCAAGAAGGCGATGTCGAACGCGCTGCTGGTGTCCGGCGCGCACACCCAGAGCGGCAACCCGATCGCCGTGTACGGACCACAAACCGGGTACTTCGCGCCGCAACTACTGCTCCGCCAAGAACTGCAAGGGCCCGGCGTGAGTTCGCGCGGCATCGCCTTCGCCGGCCTCAACTTCTACACGCTGATCGGCCGCGGCCCCGACTACTCGTGGAGCGCCACGTCGGCCGGCCAAGACATCACCGACACCTTCGCCGTACCGCTCTGCGAGCCGAACGGTGGGACGCCGACGAAGACCTCGCAGTACTACGTCTTCCGCGGCCAATGCATACCGATCGAGCGCCTCGAAAGGCACAACTCCTGGTACTCCAGTCTCGGTTCGTCGGAGCCGGCCGGGTCGTACACATTGGTTGCCCTGCGCACCAAGTACGGCATCGTGACGCATCGCGGTACGGTCGGCGGCAAGCCGGTGCTCTTCACCAAGAACAGGTCGACGTACGGCAACGAGGCGGGGTCAGCGCTCGGGTTCATGCAGTTCAACGACCCGGATCGGATTCATTCGGCCGCCGACTTCCAGAAGGCGGCAGCGAACATCGGGTACACCTTCAACTGGTTCTACACCGACAAGGACTCGATCGCGTACTTCAACTCCGGTGACAACCCGGTCCGCGCGGGCGGCGCCGACCCGAACCTGCCGACCTGGAGCAGCTACGAGTGGAAGGGCTGGAACCCGGACAACAACCGCGCGACGTACACGCCGCCCGCGCAGCACCCGCAGGTGGTCAACCAGGACTACCTGACCAGCTGGAACAACAAGCAGGCCCCCGGGTACTCCGCGTCCGACGGTCAATGGGGTTACAACTCGGTGTACCGCAGCCAGCCGCTGGACGACCGGATCAAAGCGGTGATCGGGAGCGGGCAGAAGTTCACCCGCGGCAAGCTGGTCGAGGCGATGGAGGACGCGGCGACGGTCGATCTGCGCGGTGATCAGGTCCTGCCGTACCTGCTCCGGGTGCTGAAGAGCGCGCCGATCACCGATCCGGCGGTCGCCGACGCGGTCGCCAAGCTGACCGCCTGGCAACAATCGGGGGCCCATCGCAAGACGCCCAACGCCTCATCCCGGACCTACGACAACGCCGAGGCGATCCGGCTGCTGGATGCGTGGTGGCCGCTGCTGGTACCGGCCGAGTTCAAGGACCTCGGGCCGGACCTCTACCAGGCGCTGACTGCGAACCTTAAGATCGACGAGCGGCCGAGTTCACAGGGTTCCGCGTTCCAGAGCGGCTGGTGGGGCTTCGTTCAGCGCGACCTCCGGAAGGTCCTCGGCGATCCGGTGAAGGCGTCGCAGCCGGTGACGTACTGCGGCGGTGGATCACTTGCCACCTGCCGCGCGGTACTCACCGACACCTTGCTGGCGGCAACCAAAGTACCGGCGGCGACGACGTACCCGGCGACCGCGGACTGCAAGGCCGGTGACCAGTTCTGCGCCGACCAGATCGCGCACAACCCGATGGGCGGCATCACCCAGAACCGGATCGCCTGGGTCAACCGGCCGACGTACCAACAGGTGGTCGAGTTCCCAGCCCGCCGCGGATCATGACCCCCTACTGCCTGTCAGGATGTGGGGTATGAATCAGAACTTTCCTCCGAACCAGCCGTACCCGCCGCAGCAGGGTTACCAGCAGGGCCCGCCGCCCGGGTACCAGGGCCCGCCGCCGCAGCAGCAGGGATACCAGCAGGGTCCGCCGCCGCAGGGGTACGGGCAGCCCGGGCCGGGGTACGGCCAGGCGCCCGGGAACTACCAGCCGACGCACCAGAACGCGCCGCACGTGGCGCCGCAGGGTTCGCCGTACCCGGTGCTGGTCTCGACGATGAACGATCTGCCCGGCTACACCGCCGAGAAGGTGTTCGGCGAGGTCTTCGGGCTGACCGTACGGAGCCGCGACTTCGGTTCGAACTTCACCGCGAGCTTCCGGTCGCTCGGCGGCGGCGAGGTGCCGGAGTACACCCAGATGCTGGCCGAGTCGCGGCACGTCGCGGTGATGCGGATGTGCCAGATGGCGCAGCAGATGGGCGCGAACGCGGTGCTGGCGATGCGGTTCGACTGCAACGAGATCGCGAACACGATGAGCGAAGTGGCCGCGTACGGGACTGCCGTCGTGGTTCAGAAGGTCGAGCCGGCGCGCGTCCAGGACAGCAAACCTGACGACGAGGATGATGCGAATGACAGCTGACCCGAGTACGCCGGTAGTGATGCCACCCGGTTTCCGGTGGGGCGTGTCCACCTCGGCGTACCAGATCGAAGGTGCCGTGGCCGCGGACGGCCGCGGCACCTCCACCTGGGACACGTTCTGCGCCGAGCCCGGTCGCGTACTGAACGGCGACACGGGCGCGGTCGCCTGCGATCACTACCACCGGTACGCCGACGATGTCGCGCTGATGCGTGACCTCGGCGTCGACACGTACCGGTTCTCCCTTGCCTGGCCGCGCATCCAGCCGGACGGCACCGGGCCGGGCAACGCGGCCGGCCTGGACTTCTACGACCGGTTGATCGACACCTTGCTCGGCGCCGGGATTCAGCCGGCGCCGACCCTGTACCACTGGGACACGCCCCAGCCGCTCGAAGACGCCGGCGGCTGGCTGTCCCGCGACATCACCGACCGCTTCGCCGAGTACGCCGCGATCCTCGGCGCGCGGTTCGCGGACCGGGTACCGCTCTGGATCACGATCAACGAGCCGGTGGTGCTGACGCTGATGGGCTACTCGCTCGGCGCCCACGCGCCGGGCAAACAACTGCTCTTCGACGCGCTCCCCGTAGCGCACCACCAGTTGCTCGCGCACGGCCGCGCCGTCCAGGCATTGCGCGCGGCGGGCGCTCAGCAGATCGGCATCGCGTCCAACCACGCGCCGACCTGGCCGGCCAGCGACAGCGCCGAGGACAAGGAAGCGGCCGGGCTGTACGGCAACCTGATCAACTGGATGTTCGCCGACCCGATCATCCTCGGCTCGTACCCGACCGGCCTGGAAGCCGCCATGCCCGGCCCGGTCGCCGACGACCTGGCCGTCATCTCGACCCCGCTCGACTTCTTCGGTATCAACCACTACGCACCGGTCTCGGTCGGCGTTGCCACCGGCAATCCGGACACGGCCGCCACCGACGGGGTACTGCTGCCGCCGGGACTGCCCTTCGAGCCGCGGACGCTGACCGGCTACCCGACCACCGACTTCGGCTGGCCGGTCGTGCCGGACGCGTTCGGTGAGATCCTGCGGACCTTCAAGGACCGGTACGGGGACCGCCTGCCGCCGATCTACATCACCGAGAACGGCTGTGCGATCAACGATGGCCCGGTCAACGGTGTGGTGGACGATCAGCGGCGGATCGCGTACCTGGACGGGTATCTGCGGTCGTTGCGCTCGGCAATCGACGATGGAATCGACGTCCGTGGGTACTTCCAATGGTCGTTGCTCGACAACTTCGAATGGGCGGCCGGGTACTCGCAGCGGTTCGGCCTCGTTCATGTCGACTTCGAAACCCAGGTCCGTACGCCCAAGGCCTCGTACCACTGGTTGCGTGATGTGATCGCCGCCCAGAGCCGGCGATGACGTCGATCCGGCCGGAGGCTTTGACCGAGCCGACGGTTCGGGTGCGGCCGGGTTGGACGGCGGCCGTCGTACTGGCAAATGTCGGCGTGTTCGCCGCCTGGCTTGGCCCGATCCAGGTGCTGCTTGCGAAGCAGTCGGAGGCGGTTGCACCGGGCAACAAGGAGTTTGTGTTCGGGCTGGTGACCGGGATCGGTGCGGCGGTGTCCGTGGTCGCGAACCCGGCGTTCGGCGCGATCTCCGACCGGACCGCGTCGCGGTACGGGCGCCGGGTGCCGTGGGTGCTGGCCGGAGCGGTCGGCGGTGCAGTAGGGCTGTTCATCCTGTCCGGCGCACGGGCGATCGGGCTGATGCTGCTCGGTTGGTGCCTGATGCAACTGTTCGGCAACGCACTGCTGGCCGCGGCCACCGCCGTCGTACCGGACCGTGTCCCGGTCGCGCAACGCGGATCGGTCGGCGGGTGGGTCGCGATCTCGCAGGTGCTCGGTGCATTGGTCGGCACAGCCCTCGCCGCGGCTTTCAACAACTACACCCTCGGGTACGTGGCGTGCGCCGGGTTCTTGTTGTTGTCAGTCGTGCCGTACTTGCTGCGTAGTCACGACACGCGCTTGGCGACGCGGCCGCCGTTCGTACTCGGCCAATTCCTGCGCGGTTTCTGGATCAGCCCGCGCCAGTACCCGGACTTCGGCTGGGCGTGGCTGACGCGCTTCCTGTTCAACGTCGGCAACGCATTGGGCACGCTGTACCTCTTCTACTACCTGCAGGACAAGGTCGGCATCGCGGACCCGGACACCGGCGTACTCATCCTGACCGCGATCTACAGCCTCTGCGTGCTGGTCACCGCGATCAGCGTCGGCGGCTGGTCGGACCGGGTCGCGCGGCGGAAGGTGTTCGTGACCGCGTCGGGCTGGGTGATGGCGGTCGCCGGCATCGTCCTTGCGCTGTGGCCGACCTGGCCGGGCGCGATCCTCGGCGCGGTCATCCTCGGGTCGGGGTTCGGCGTGTACCTGTCGGTCGACTTCGCGCTGCTCACGCAGGTCCTGCCGAATGCCCGCGATCGCGCGAAGGACCTCGGCGTGATCAACATCGCCAACTCGCTGCCGCAAGTACTGGCGCCCGCGATCGCCGCGCCGATCGTCAAGTACCTCGGCGGGTACCCGGTGCTCTACTTCTTGGCGTCCTTCGTGACCGTGCTGGCGGGTGTGCTGGTGACGCGAATCCGATCGGTCAGCTGAGCGGCCGGTTTGCCGGCGGCCGGGATCGCGATCCGCTCCAGGCCGAGCCAGCCGGCCATCAACCGCAGCTCCTCCGCCAATGGTTCGATGAAGTCGGGTGCGCCGGGCTCGGCGGTCAGTGTGGGTACGACCAACGTTGACGTCGCGCGATCGGCTTTGAGATCGACTCGCGCTACCAGTCGATCGCCGAGGAGGAACGGCAGCACGTAGTACCCGTGGATGCGTTGTGGAGCGGGCGTGTAGATGCTGATCCGGTAGAAGAAGTCGAACAAGTGCTGGGTGCGGTCGCGGTTCCAGATCAATGGATCGAAGGGCGAGAGGAGTGCTCGTACGTCGACCGGCTTGTCTTTCGCTTCATGCCAGCGGTAGGCCTGTTGTTTGACGCCTTCGACCCGGATCGGAATCAGTTCGCCGGAGTCGATCAGCTCGCCGACGGCCTCACGGGCAGTTGCTGCAGGCAAGGGAAAGTGCGATTTGCCCGTGGCGCCGCACAATTCCTTTGCCGTGGTGACGCCCAAGCCACGGGCGGCTGTGCGGAGCAGCTCGCGGCGTGCTTCGGCGGGGGTCGGTTCGGGTGCGTTGAGTACGTCGGCGGGGAGTACGCGCTCGGTCAGGTCGTACACGCGCTCGAAATGGCGGCGGCCGGCGATCGTCACTTGGCCGGTGCAGAACAAGTACTCGATGGCGATCTTCGCGTCTTGCCAGTTCCACATGGAGCCGGTGGTCGGGTCGGGGTCTGGGTCGGTGCGCTTGCGGCGTACGCCATCCGGGCTGGCCTCGCTTGCTGTCAGCGGACCGTGCTCGGTGACTCGTTCGAGGACCTGGTCGACGTAGCCGGGTCGCTCGGCGGTCAGGCGTCGCATACCCGCCACCACGGACCAGGGGGCGGTGACGTCCGGGCTCAGGTCGTCAGCCCAGACTTGCTGTTGAGCTGCTCGCATCCGCCAGCGCATCAGTGGCCAGACGCTCAAGGGGAGCAGGGCGGCTTTGTGGCCCCAGAAGTACTCGAACAGCTCCCGTTTCGGGCCCCAGCTGAGCTGATCCAGGGTGTCCCGGGAGTAGTCGCCGACGCGGGCGAACACGGGCAGGTAGTGGGAGCGGCACAGGACATTCACCGAATCCAGCTGCAGCACGCCGGCCCAGTCAGCCGCCGCCCGTACCCGCGCCACTCCACGACGCCCGCCGGCACTGCGCGCGTCACCGGATCTGCGCAGCTCGCCAAAGCCCTGCGCGTGCAGGGCCATCCGCCGCGCACTCGTCACCGAGACCTCATCGCCAACGGTCACCATGAACCGAACCTACCGGGCGACGGGGAGCGGGGCGTGTTGTCTCCCGGAACGAGCTGCTGGGTGCCCCAAACCGGTTTGGGGGCGAGGTGGTGGACGCGGTGGTGGGTGTGGGTCGCCGGGTGAATGCGGGTGGTGGACGCCAGCGGGGGCTGGTGGGTGGTGAGGGCTGTCCGTCTTTGGTCTGTGGTGTAGGCGGTTGTCGGCGGCGGGACAGTACGTATACGTCCACTGCGTCGTTGTCCGGTCGGTCGGTCGGCGTGAGATTGCCTGCGGTGGGCGTATACGTACTGTCGAGCTGCAGTGTCCGGGCGGTGAAGGGTGCGGGGGCGCCGGAAGGGGGCTACTCCTGGACCAGCTCGACGGTGGTGGCGTGGCGTTCGGCGAGGGCGTGGTAGACGGCGGCGTTGTGGTCCACGAAGAGCTTGGCCGTCCCGTCCAGCGGCACGATCTTCTTCGCCGGACTGCCCATCGCGACCGACTCGGGCGGGATCGTCACACCCGGCGTGACGGTCGAACCGGCCGCGACCAGCGAGCGCTTCCCGACGACCGCCCCGTCCAGCACGATCGCGCCGTTCCCCACCAGCGCCTGCTCGCCGATCGTGCAGTCGTGGATCAGGCACTGATGCCCGATCGTCGCGTTCGGCCCGATCTCGCAGCCGTTGTGGCCGACGTGGATCACGGTGTTGTCCTGAATGTTCGCACCGGCCCGGATCGTGATCGTGCCCAGATCGGCACGAATCACCGCGCCGTACCACACCGAGACACCGGCCTCGATCACCACATCACCGACCAGCGTGGCAGTCGGCGCGATCCACGCCTCCGGATGCACGACCGGCCGCTTACCTTCGAACGAGTACAGAGGCATACCCGCACCTTATGCCGCGTACGCCCGCTCAGGTGGTCCAGCGGTACCGGCGTTCGGGCCGGCCGGTCGTCCCGTACCGAAGGGCGACCTCGGCCTGGTGGCGAGTGCAGAAGTACTCGAGGTAACGGCGAGCGCTGACCCGGGAGATGCCGACCTTCTCGGCGCATTCGGCGGCCGACAGGTTGTCGGACGTGGTACGCAGCGCCGCGGCGACCAGGTCGGCGGTCTCCTGGCTGAGTCCTTTAGGAAGGCGGTTGACGTGCGGCCGCGCGGGCGCCAGTACCCGATCCACATCGGCCTGCGACGTGACCTGCTCGGGTACGCTCGCGCGCCGCCGGGCGTACTCCTGCAACCGTGTCCGCAGATCCTCGAAACCGAACGGTTTGAGCAGGTAGTTGACCACCCCTTGCCGCACCGCACCGCGTACCGCCTCGGCCTCGCGGGCGGCCGTGATCACCAGGATGTCCACCTCGGGCCGGACCGCCCGCAGCCGAGCAATCAGGTCGAGCCCGAACACATCCGGCAGGTACAGGTCGAGCAGCACCAGATCGGGCCGCAGGTCGGCGAGCGCCGCGACCGCCTGGTCGCCGGAGTTGGCGGTGCCAACGACCTCGAACCCGTCGATGCGCTCGACGAAGCCGCGGTGGATGCGCGCGACCATGAAGTCGTCGTCCACCACCAGGACGGTGATCATCGGGCTCCTTCGGGCGTGCGCTGGATCTCGTTCGTGGTCATCCGGGCGACGAACGCGGCGCCGCCGTCGGCGTTGTTGGTGACCGCCACCTCGCCGCCGCGCCGTCGGCAGATCAGCCGCGTCATCGCCAGCCCGATCCCGCGTTCGCCCTCGGCCGCGGCCTTGGTGGTAAATCCGTGCGCGAACACCTCCTGCGCCAGCTCGGGCGTCACCCCGGGACCGGAGTCGCGGACCACGATCTCGACGCTGGTCGCGTCCTGCCGCAACTCGACCTCCACCCAGGCGGGCGACAGCGGCGTACCGGACTGTGCGGCCGCGTCGACCGCGTTGTCGACGAGATTCCCGAGGACGGTCGCGATGTCCGCGGACAGCGCCGGGTCCAGCCGGAGCAAGGTGGTCCGTTCGGACACCCGGAGTTCGACGCGGCGTTCGGCCGCGACCGAGGACTTCGCCATCAGCAGGGCGGCGACGGCGACATCGTGGACCCGCCGGGTCACGGTCAGGTCGAGCGACTCACGATAGCGGTTCAGCGCCCCGACGTACGTGACCACTTCCTCGTACTCCCCGATCTGGATCAGCCCGGAGATCGTGTGCAACTGGTTGGCGAACTCATGCGTCTGCGCCCGGAGCAGCTCCGCCGAGCTGCGGAAGGACCCGAGCTCACGCTCCAGCTGCGCCAGCTCGGTCCGGTCGCGCAGCGTGGTGACGGAGCCGAGCGACCGCCCGTCCTTGGTGACGCTCATCCGGTTCATCACCAAGACACGTCCACGCCGTACGACGACCGCGTCCCGCGCTTCGTCCTCACCGGACAGAACCTCGCGCAGCCGGCCTTCGATGCCGAGATCGCCCAGGCTGCGGCCGATCGCGTTCTCGGGCAGATCCAGCAGCCGCCGGCCGACGTCGTTCACCAGCGTCACGCGCAGTTGCGGGTCCAAGGCAACGACGCCTTCGGCGAGCCCGTACAGCATGGCCTCCCGGTGCTCGGCCAGGCCGGCGATCTCCCGCGGTTCCAGGCCGAGCGTCTGCCGTTTGATCCGGCGCGCCAGCAACCACGACCCGAGCAGCCCGAGCACGCAGGCGATCCCGAGATAGATCGCCAAGTACGACGATGCGCCGCGCAGCCGCTGTAGTACCGAAGGCGAACTCTCACCGACCATGACAGTGCC
The DNA here is from genome assembly GCF_039531045.1 of Kribbella hippodromi. Lineage (NCBI taxonomy): Bacteria > Bacillati > Actinomycetota > Actinomycetes > Propionibacteriales > Kribbellaceae > Kribbella > Kribbella hippodromi. The sequence goes on from NZ_BAAAPH010000008.1 coordinate 151,480, forward strand.
GATGCGGTCGCCGAGCGTACCGTCCAGCTGTCCTTCCGCGTCGGTGCCTTGGCTGAGCACGGGCACTTGAGACACGAGTTCCTTGTCGTTGTCGACGCGCAGCTCGCCGGACCAGCCACGACCGTCCGCCACACCCGGGTCACCCAGGGTGAGGTTGGTGCCGACTGTGGTCGGGTTGGTGGCCGCGACGATCCGGCCGCGGGCGTCGGAAATGGTGATCGACGTGACGCCGGACTGGATCAGGGTGCTCTGCAGCAGCGGAGCGAGCATCTCGGCGGGCGCCGGGTTCCGGATGCCGAACCGGAGCGTCTGGTTACCGGCGAGTTGCTCGGCCAGCGCGGTCACCCGGCGGCCCTCCACCCGGTTGAACGTGGCGTTCGACTGGGCGAGCGAGACAGCGGCGACGGCAACGAGGACGACAACCACGATCGCCAGCTGCAGTACGAGCAACTGCCCGGCCAGCGTCGGACGCCCGATCCGCCCGAACTTCTGGGGCAATCCGATTGCCATCTCTCACCTCCTCGCGTACTCGCCCACGCTGTTGGTCCTGCCGCATGATCACCGGTCGGGCGCCCGAGTGCCACACTTCACCCGGATTCTGCCTGTGACCACAATGAACTCAACCACCGCTGCGGCCAGAACGCAGACGCCACACCCACCGGGACGCCAGCATCGTCGCCACTTGATCCGCTTGCAACACGGAAGGATTCCGCCGATGAGGTCACGGCCGATGCTCTGGGTCACCACGGCGCTACTCGCGCTGGTCAGCGCCACCGCCTGCGGGGCGACCGCTGACAAGAAGGACGCCACCGACGCGGGGACGGACGGGAAGCCGGTCACCGGCCTGCGGCTGATGGTCCCGAACACGGCCGGCGGCGGGTACGACACCACCGCCCGGGTCGCCGCGAAGGTCATGGACGACGCGAAGATCGCCACCGGCGTCCAGGTCTTCAACCTGCCCGGCGCCGGCGGCACGGTCGGCCTGCAGCGGACCGTGAACGAGAAGGGCAACGGCAAGCTCGCGATGCAGATGGGCCTCGGCGTGGTCGGCGCGACGTACACGTCGAAGTCGAAGGCGACGCTGACCCAGACCACCCCGCTGGCCAAGCTGATCGAGGAGGCCGGCGCGATCGTCGTGCCGAAGAACTCGCCGTACAAGACGATCCAGGACCTGGTCGCGGCCTGGAAGGCGAACCCGAAGAAGCTCGCGGTCGGCGGCGGCTCGTCGCCGGGCGGGCCGGACCACCTGCTGCCGATGCAGCTCGCGCAGGCCGTCGGCATCGACCCGAAGGACGTCAACTTCGTCTCGTACGACGGTGGCGGCGAGCTGCTGCCGGCGCTGCTGGGCAGCAAGATCGCCTTCGGTGCCAGCGGTTTCGGCGAGTTCCTGGACCAGGTCGAGAGCGGTCAGGTACGGGTCCTCGCGGTCACCAGTGAGCAGCCGATCGACGCGCTCAAGGACGTACCGACGCTGAAGTCGGCCGGCATCGACCTGGTGTTCACGAACTGGCGCGGCATCGTGGCGCCGCCGGAGATCAGCGACGCGGACAAGAAGGTCTGGATCGACGCGCTGACCAAGATGCGCGAGTCGAAGGAATGGAAAGCCGAGCTGGAGAAGCGCGGCTGGACCGACGCCTTCCTGACCGGCGACGAGTTCGGCGCGTTCCTGACCGAGCAGGACAAGCGGGTCGCGAACGTTCTCACCCAGCTGGGTCTGACCTCGTGACCGCGGCCGAGACTCCTTCGCAAGGGGCTCGGCGAGACAGGGCGCAGTACGGGGTCTGTGGAGTACTGGCGGTGGTCGGCGGTCTGGTGATCGCCGACGCCGCCCGGCTGCCGCACATGGCCACCAGCAACGATCCGATCGGCCCCAAGCCGGTACCGATCGTGCTCGGCGTACTGCTGCTGCTGATCGCCGTCCTGTACGCGGTCGACGTCGCGCGTGGCGGCACCGGTGCGGCCGAGGAAGGCGAGGACGTCGACGTGACGTCGGCCGTCGACTGGAAGACGGTCCTGCTGCTGATCGGCGCGTTCGTCGTCAACCTGGCAACGATCGAGCCGCTCGGCTGGGTGATCAGCGGGACGTTGCTGTTCTGGGGTTCGGCGTACGCGCTCGGCAACCGGCACTACGTACGCAACCTGCTGATCGCCGTCGCGCTGTCGCTGATCACGTTCTACGCGTTCGCGATCGGGCTCGGCATCAACCTGCCGGCCGGCGTACTGCAAGGGATTCTCTGATGGACAACCTGATGAACCTGATGAACGGGTTCGGTGACGTACTCAGCCCGCTGAACTTGTTGCTCGCGCTGCTCGGCGTGACGGTGGGTACGGCGGTCGGCGTACTGCCCGGGATCGGGCCGGCGATGACGGTGGCGCTGCTGCTGCCGATCACGTACGGACTCGAGCCGGTGCAGGCGTTCATCCTGTTCGCCGGCATCTTCTACGGCGGCATGTACGGCGGATCGACCACGTCCATCCTGCTGAACACACCGGGCGAATCGTCCTCGGTGGTGACGGCGATCGAAGGCAACAAGATGGCCCGCGCCGGACGGGCCGCGCAGGCTTTGGCGACCGCGGCGATCGGTTCGTTCGTTGCCGGGACGATCGGCACGCTGCTGCTCGTACTGGTGGCGCCGCAGGTGGTGAAGTTCGCGATCAGCTTGGGTGCGCCGGACTACTTGGCGATCATGCTGCTCGCGTTCGCGGGAGCCACCTCGGTGCTTGGGTCGTCGCGGATCCGTGGGTTCGCGGCCTTGTTGCTCGGTCTGGTGATCGGGCTGGTCGGCATCGACAAGGTGACCGGGCAGCAGCGGTTGACGTTCGGCGTACCACAGCTTGCCGACGGCATCGATGTCGTAGTCGTTGCTGTTGGCATCTTTGCGGTCGGCGAAGCGCTTTGGGTGGCGGCGCATTTGCGACGGAACCCGGGTACGGTGATCCCGGTCGGGCGGCCGTGGATGGGTAAGTCGGATTGGCGCCGCTCGTGGAAGCCTTGGCTGCGCGGTACGGCGTTCGGGTTCCCGATCGGTGCGCTTCCGGCGGGAGGCGCGGAGATTCCGACGTTCCTTTCGTACGCGACCGAGAAGAAGCTGTCCAAGCACCCGGAGGAATTCGGGCACGGCGCGATCGAGGGTGTCGCTGGCCCGGAGGCGGCGAACAACGCGTCCGCGGCCGGCACGCTGGTCCCGATGCTGGCGCTCGGTCTGCCGACGAACGCGACTGCCGCGGTGATGCTGGCCGCGTTCACTTCGTACGGTATCCAGCCCGGGCCGCTGCTCTTCCAGCGCGAGCCGAAGCTGGTGTGGGCGTTGATCGCCAGCTTGTTCATCGGCAACTTGTTCCTGCTGTTGCTCAACCTTCCGTTGGCGCCGGCATGGGCGAAGCTGCTGCAGATCCCACGGCCGTACCTGTACGCGGGCATCATCTTCTTCGCTTCGATGGGCGCGTACGCGGTGAACGCCCAGCCGCTCGACCTGTTGCTGCTTCTGCTGCTCGGACTGCTCGGTTTCGGGATGCGGCGGTTCGGTCTGCCGGTGCTGCCGTTGATCATCGGTGTGATTCTCGGCCCGATCGCGGAACGTCAGGCGCGGATGGCGCTGCAGTTGTCCAACGGCGATGCGTCCGGGTTGGTCGGCGGGCCGGTCGCGTACGTGATCTATGCGGTGATCCTGCTGATGATCGGCTGGCCGTTGATCGCGTGGTTGCGGCGGAAAATCATGACAAAGGATGTCGTATATACCGCTGGACAGTAGGTGGGTGACTGACTTACAGCGTGCCTGGCTGGGTGTGATCTCCGCGGAGCACACTCAGCGGGCGGTATCCGGCGGATTTGTTCAACTCAACCATGGCAAGCGGTTCGGTGTGGCTCGGTTGCGGCTTGGCGACGGGTTCGCGATCTACTCGCCGACCGAACAGCGCGGCGGGAAGGAACCGCTGCGGGCGTTCACCGCGCTTGGGGTCGTTGCGGACAGTGAGCCGTACCAGGCCGAACCGATGTCGATGGGCGAGCGGGGCATCGTTACCCCATGGCGGCGACGGATCGAGTTCCTGCCGGTGCGACGTGCGGGGGTGCGTGAAGTTGAGCTTCAACTCACTTCTCAGCCGAACTGGGGATACCAGCTGCGGCGAGGTTTGATACCACTGTCTCCGGAGGATTTCGAGACGCTCCGGGCCGCTATGACAGTGGGCTAAGTGACGCGGAAACAACGCTGCGAAAGACGGCCTGCCGTGTATTAGGGTGCGCGGATGCTCAGGACGGTGGTGGGGTTCGCGGCGTTCGGTCTCTTCTGGGGCGCGTGGGGTGCGATCTTGCCCGCGGTGCGTGCCGAGGCGGGTGTGAGCGACGCGGGGCTGGGCGTTGCGCTGTTGATGATCGGGCTCGGCGCGCTGGTGTCGATGCGGTTCACCGGGTACCTGATCGACCGGTACGGCGCAGTCGTGCTCCCGGTCGTCACGATCCTGTTCGCGTTGTGCGGCGTCCTGCCCGCCCTTGCCGGCTCGGTCGTGACCCTGAGCATCGCCCTGTTGTTGCTCGGGGCAACTTCCGGCGCGATGGACGTCGCGATCAACGCCACCGGCTCACACGCGGAAGCCGTCGCCGGCCGCCCGGTCATGAACCTCGCCCACGGCCTGTTCTCAGTCGCCGTAGTGATCGCCAGCCTAACCACCGCCGCCCTCCGCACCACCGGCACCACCGCCCTCCCACTCCTCACCGGAACCGCAGCCCTGATCGTCATCGCGGCCGCCACCGTCCTATCCCCACGCCGCGCGAACACAGCCGAAACACCTGCCGGCCCCCACGAACCAGCAGCTGCGAACACAAGCACCACCAAGACAACCCCGGGCACCACCCCCGCCCCCACCACCCCCACCGGAGGTGCTGCTGCAGCGGGCTCCGCCGGCTCGGCCGCGGGTGCTGGTGCTGCGGCGGACTCCGTCAGTTCGGCCGGGGGTGTGGCTGCTGGGGCGGACTCCGCCAGCTCCGCCGGAGGTGCGTGTGCTGCGGCTGACGGCGTCGCCCCCGCCCGAGGTGTAGGTGCTGCGGACGACCTCACCACCTCCTCCGGAAGTGCGGGTGGTGCTGCCGATCCCGTCACCCCCGCCGGGGGTGCTGGTGCTGCGGCTGACGCCGTCGTCCCCGCCGGAGGTGTAGGTGCTGCGGCCGACTCCACCACCTCCTCCGGAAGTGCGGGTGGTGTTGCCGATTCCGTCACCCCCGCCGGACGGAAGTTGGGGCGGGTTGAGGGGGCGTTGCTGATGTTTGGGGTGTTGTGTGCGTTGGCGTACTTGGTGGAGAACGCTTGGCAGAGTTGGAGTGCTGTGCATCTTGATACCTCTCTGCATGCTGCGCCTGGTCTTGCGTCCAGTGCGCCGGCGGTGTTTGCCGCGGCGGCTGCGACCGGGCGGTTTGCTGGGAACGCACTGCTGAAACGAGTCCGGCCGGTTCAGCTGCTGGTTGCGGGTGGGTGCATCGCGGCGGTTGGCTCGCTGATCGCCTCGCTGGCGGATCAGCCGTGGTCGGCGCTCGTCGGCATCGGTGTCGCCGGGCTCGGGACGTCGGTGTGCGCCCCGACGATCATCGGGATGGCCGGCGCCTGGGCCGGACCCGAGCGTCGCGCCGGCGCGATCTCCGTCGTCACCACCATCGCCTACCTCGGCTTCCTGCTCGGCCCGGCGGCGGTCGGCGCGGCCGCCTCACTCTGGACCCTCCCAACCGCCCTGAGCGCAGTCGCCGTACTCGCGGTAGTAGTCGCCGCCCTCGCCCCCGTAGCCGCCCACATCGCCGGCCCCCGCGCCACCAAGGTCCCGACACACTGACCCAGCACCCATTACCCCCCAAACCGGTTTGGGTCACCCAGCAGCCCATTCCAGGCGTACAACGCGCCCCGCTCCACGCACCCACCCTCCCCAAACCGGTTTGGGGCACTGAGCAGCCCATTCCAGGCGTACAGCGCGCCCCGCTCCACGCACCCACCCTCCCCAAACCGGTTTGGGGCACTTAATACCCACCGCAGCAGGCGCGTGACGAGGAACCGATCGGGACGCCCCGCCGACGCGCTGACCTTCCGGATTGTCCCTGGGCGTGGTTACGGTGGCAGGACCGTAGTGTCCCGTAAGCCAGGAGGGGTTTGGATGACCGAGATCGCGAAATCCGGTGCTGTGGTGATCAACCGGGCGGACGGCCGGGACGACGGGGAGGAGTGGACCGAGAACTACACCGAGCTTCCCGGCAGCGCCGGGGTCTCGCTGATTCTGGAGTCGACGACGAAGGAGGATTCCGGTCCGCGGCTGCACAAGCATCCGTACGCCGAAACGTTCATCATCCGCCGCGGTTCCGCGACCTTCACGGTCGACGGCGAGGAGCTGATCGGCAAAGCAGGGCAGATCCTGGTCGTACCGGCCGACACCCCGCACAAGTTCAGGACCGGCCCGGGTGGGTACGAGGCGCTGCACATCCACGCCAACCCGACCTTCGAAACGATCTGGCTGGAGTGATTAGGTCGTGTCTGGTAGTCCAGCACCTACTGCGGGGCACTCGGCACGGCATCTCGCCGCGCGGGAGGAAAGGCCACGATGAAACCACATCGAGGCCTCCCCTCCCGCGCGCCGAGCTACCGCGCCGAGCACCTCCTCGCTACGGCGCTGGACTACCAGACACGACCTATTCGGGAACCTCCGCACCCGGCGGAGTGAACGCCGCCAGTAACGTCGCGTTGATGTACGGCCCGGCCTGCTCGGACGTGATCCGGCCGGCCTGAATCTCCGCGGCCGCCCCGTGCATGACGTTGTGCATCACGCTGACCAGCCACGCGGAGGGCAGGTCGCTCCGGAAGACGCCTTGCGTACGCCCCCGCTCGAGCAGCCGCTCGACGCGGGTCATCGGATCGGCGTGCAGTTCGCGTACGCGTCCGGGTGGCAGTGCTTCCTGTGCCGCGAGCAGCAACGCGCGGAAGTGATCAACCAACTGCCAGCTCGACTCGATCAGCCGGGACAGTGCCGCCCGTGGATCGCCGCTGAGATCGACCTTGCCGAGCTCTTCCTCGCCGGTAGCGATCGCCTGCACGAAGACCGCGTCGACGAGTTCGCCACGGGACGGGAAGTGCCCGTACAGCGTGACCCGCCCGACCCCGGCCGCCTTCGCGATCTCGGACGTACTCGCGCCCGGGTCGCGGGCCAGGCATTCGGCCGCCGCGGCCAGGATCGCCGCGATGTTCCGCTGCGCGTCGGCCCGCCGTGCACCGTCGGCCATCCGCCCTCCCTGATTCTGAACACCACTGTACGAGTTCCTCTTGTCGAACACCAGTGTACGAGTTATCGTCTCAGCGTAAACCGTACACGCTTGTTCGACTTGAGGATGGAACCATGACCCAACCGGACCCCCGGCGGTGGCGGCTGCTGGGGCTGCTCGCCATCGCACAGTTCATGCTGATCCTGGACGTGACGGTGGTCGCGATCGCGCTGCCGAACATCGAAACAGACCTCGGGCTCCAGCGCGAGACCCTGACCTGGGTGGTCAGTGCGTACACGCTGATGTTCGGCGGCCTGATGCTGCTCGGCGGTCGCGCCGCCGACTTGCTCGGCTCCCGCCGCGTCGTCCTGACCGGCCTCGCCGTCTTCACCCTCGCTTCGCTCGCCACCGGTCTCGCGAACGGCCCGGAGCTGCTGCTCGGCGGCCGGGTCGCACAAGGCATCGGTGCCGCGATGCTGTCCCCGGCCGCGCTGTCGATCGTCACCAAGACGTTCGACGGGGAAGAGCGGAACAAGGCGCTCGGCATCTGGTCCGCGATGGGTGGTGGCGGGTCGGCGATCGGCGTACTGCTCGGTGGTCTGCTGACTGCGGGCCCCGGCTGGCAGTGGGTGTTCTACATCAACCTGCCGATCGGTGTCGTCGTGTTCGTCCAGTTGCTGCGGATGCTGCCGGTTGATGGGCCGCGCGAAGAACAGGGCCGCCTCGACGTACCTGGCGCACTCCTGGTCACGGCCGGTACTGGTGCGGCGATCTACGCACTGATCAACGCAGCTGATCGCGGCTGGTTGTCGGTGGCAACCCTCGGTACGTTGGCCGGCGCCCTGGTGCTGTACGGCATCTTCGCCCAGGTCCAGCGCTCGGTCCGGTCACCGTTGATGGACCTGCGCATCCTGGCTCGCCGATCTGTTGCCGCAGGCCTCTTTATGTTGCTGGTCGCGACCGCGCTGATGATCTCGATGTTCTTCCTCGGTTCGTTCTACTTGCAGCACTTCAAGCAGTACGGCGCGCTGCGTACCGGACTGCTCTTCCTTCCGGTGGCGCTGGCCGCGATCGCCGGCGCGCACCTCGCGGGTCAGCTCGTCGGCAAGGTGGGCGCTCGGCCGGTGGTGCTGGCGGCGTTCCTGATCACCGCGGCCGGGGTGACTGTCCCCGCGGTCTGGGAGGGTGCTGCCATGATCGTGCTCGGGATGACTGTCGGCACGATCGGGCTCGGTGCGGCGTTCGTCGGCGCGTCGACCACGACGTTCGCGCAGGTCGCGCCGCACGAGGCGGGGCTGGCGTCCGGACTCCTGAGTACGTTCCACGAGTTCGGTGCGTCGATCGGGGTTGCGGTGGTGTCGAGCGTCGCGGCCGCGAGCCTGGCCGGGACGGTGACGACCGGGTTCACCCGTGGTTTCACCTTCGCCGCGGTGACCGCCGCGCTCGCCGCGGTGCTGGCGCTGGTGACGGTGCCGGCGTTGAAGCCTTCGACCGGAGGAGTACATGTCCACTGAAATCAGGCGTGCGCAGGTCGCGGACGCCGAGACCGTACTGAAGTTGATGGGTGAGCTGGCCGACTACCAAGACCAGGGCCAGTACGTCACCGCGAGCGTCGCGGACTGGCAAGGGTTCTTGGCGCGGGCCGAGGTGGTCGTGCTGATCGCGGAGGTGGACGGCGACGTAGCGGGGTACGTGTCCGCGCTGCGCCGGCCGTACCTCTGGGTCGGCGGTGATCTGCTCGCGCTCGATGATCTGTACGTCAGCGAGCGGTACCGCGACGCCGGAGTCGGCCGGCAGCTGATGCTGGCTCTCGCCCGGCACGCGTTGCCGGAGCGGCTTCCGATCAGTTGGGGTCTGCGCTTGGAGAACACGGCCGGGTACCGCTTCTACGAACGTCTCGGCGCCAAGCTGGTCACGAAAACCGCGGCCAGCTGGTCGCCGGACGTCTATGAACTTCAGCTGAAAGGTTGATCTTGCTCAGGCGGGGCGGATGTTGTGGTTGCCGGTGAACAGGTTGGTTGGGTCGTAGTCGTGCTTCACCGCGGCGAGGCGTTCGTACGTTGCGGCCGGGTACACCGCGGCGACATCGACATCGTCCGCCTCGGACAAGAAGTTCGCGTACGCGCCGTGCACGTGGGGGGACAGCCGATCCCACAGCTGCTGCCGGGCCGGGCGGGTCGCTTCGATCACCGGCGGCGGGCCGATGGTCGTCAGGATGATCATCAGCTCGGCCTGGCGGTGCGCGTACGCGGTCGCGTCGTCGGCGACCCGGGCGACCGCCCCGCCGACGGTGCGTACCGCGATCACCGGGGCGCCCTGCGTGGTGCCTGCCTCGGCGAGGATGCGGAGCACGTCCGGTACGGAATCCTTGTCGACAAAGGCACTTCGGGTCACGAGCTGGATGCCCGGCGGCGGTACGGCACCGTTGACGAGCACCTCGGCGTACGGGGTCAACGCGACGTCGTCGGCGATCACCGTACCGAGCTTCCGGATCGGGTCGAGGGCCTCCGCGGCGTTGTTCCCGTCGTACGCGACCTGGATTTCCAATGGTGCTTCCGGTCCACCTAGGAACGGGTTCGCGAACGACGCGATCGAGGTGAGTTCTTCCGGCGCAGTGCTCAGGTACTCGGCCCAGCGCGGGAGTACGTCCGCGATCTCGCTCGCCGCGAACACGATCTTGCCGAAGTGAACGTCGCCGGTCGGGTGCGCCGCGAACTCGAAGGCGGTCACGATGCCGAAGTTGCCGCCGCCACCGCGTACGGCCCAGAACAGCTCGATGTTTTCGTCGGCGGATGCGCGGACGACGTCGCCCGCGGCGGTGACGAGTTCTACCGCTACCAGATTGTCCAGGGCGAGGCCGTACTTCCGGACCTTCCAGCCGATCCCGCCGGACAAGGTCAGACCGCCGACGCCGACACTCCTGGTGTCGCCGGAGGAGATCGCCAGGCCGTGCGGTGCGAGCGCGTCCGCGACCTGACCCCAGTTCGCGCCGCCGCCGATCTTGACGAGATGGCGTTCTTTGTCGATGACCTCGACCGTGCGGAGCAGGCTGAGATCGATGACCAGCCCGCCGTCGTTGGTGCCGAAGCCCGCGAACGCATGGCCACCGCCCCGAACCGCGAGCTGCAAACCACTCGATGCGGCGTACTGGACGGCCTTCTGCACATCCGCCACGGTGAGTGGCCGGAGCACTGCCGCCGGTTGTCCATCGACAAGTACGGTCCGCCGCGCGGCCTCGTACGCATCGTCGTCCGCGCCAACGATGTCGCCGGCAAAACCTTCAACCTTCATGACATTCCTCCGTGTCTGCCCAATCGCGAACAAACACCTGACGCCGGCCGGCGCGTGGATGTGACGTGAACAAACGCACATCACAAAGTTGGGTGCTGTTTCGTCTCTTAGGCAGTGGCGGTCATGATGGGCCGATGCGCTATCAGTTCTCGGTCGGGTCGCTGGAGTGTGTGGTCGTCAGCGACGGGCAGCCTGCCGGACCGCTCGAGCCGGCGCTCGCGGACTTCTTCACGCCGTCATCCGGGGTTGCGGAGGCGGAGCTGCAGGCGGCGGTGGCGCGGGAAGGGCGGTCGGCGCTTGCGTGCGGGTACAACTGTCTGTTCGTCAGCACGGTGGATGGGATGGCGGTTGTCGACACCGGGCTGGGGGCCAGTTTCCTTGGGTACGGGGAGTACATCGAGCCGCTGGTGGGGCAGCTTGGTGAGGGGATGGTGGGTGCGGGGTTGTCGCGGTCCGAGTTGGCGGCGGTGATCTTCACTCATTTGCATCAGGATCATTCGCGCGGGGCGGTTTGGTCGGGGGAGCCGACATTTCCGGTCGCGGATGCGTACGCACATGTGGACGAGGTGGCGTACTGGTCGGGGCCGATTTCTGATGGTTCTGCGTTGCCGCACACCGAGGCGGCGCGGGAGACGATCCGGTTGTACGGCGAGCGGCTCCGGTCCTTCGAGTACCAGGATGAGATTCTGCCGGGGATACGGGCGGTGGCGGCGGGTGGGCATACGCCGGGTCACTCGGCGATCCTGCTGGAGTCGGGTGGGGAGCGGTTGTTGTGCGTGGGGGACACGTTCTACGACCCGCTGCAGGTGACGAACCCAAGCTGGGCGACCCCGTGGGACCTCGACCACCCGGCGTCGGTCGCCACTCGCCACCGCATCCTTGCTTGGGCCGCCGACGAACGCGTCCTCCTCCACGCCTACCACCTCCCGTTCCCAGGCCTGGGCCGAGTCACCCGCCACGGCTCAACCTTCACCTGGGAACCGGTTAGCTGAAGGGGATACCCCGATCAGCTCATCAAGCGGGGTGCGGGGCGCCCCAAACCGGTTTGGGGTGGTTGTCTACGTGGAGCGGGGAGGGTTGTACCCCTGGAACGGGCGGTTGGGCACCCCAAACCGGTTTGGGAGGCGCCCGGGTGGGTCAGCTGTTGATGGTTTGGATCAGGAGGTTGGCCGCAATCTCGGTGCCGTTGGTTTGGAGGGTGGGGGCTAGGGACTTGGCGTGGGATTGCGTGGTGGGGGAGAGGGTGATGGCCAGGGCTTCGGTGAGGGATTCGGTGGTGGGGTTGGGGGCGGAGGTGCCGATGGCGAGTTCGGTGACTCGGCTCGCCCAGAACGGCTGGTCGGCGATCAGGGGGACGATCAGCTGAGCGGCACCGGCGCGGGCCGCGGTTCCGGTGGTGCCGGCGCCGCCGTGGTGGATGACGGTTGCGACGCGCGGGAACAGCGCCTGCTGGTTCACCTCCCCGACGACGAAACAGTCAGCATCGTCGTCGATTGTTGACAATCCGGCCCAGCCGCGCGCGAGCAGTACCCGCCGGCCATGCGCCCGGCTCGCTTCAATCGCGGCGCGGGCGATGTCCTGCGGTGCGTACGACGCCATGCTGCCGAAACCGACGTACACCGGCGGCTCCTCGGCCTCGAGGAACCGCTCGAGATCCGCCGGCAGCGGGCGATCGTCCGGCAAGATCCACGCACCGGTCTGGACGATGTCGAGATCCGTCTTCCCCACCGCGGGCAGCAGGACCGGATCGGCCGCCACCCACGGATGCTCGGTGAAGACGTGGTCGCGGACGTTCTCGACCGGCGGCAGGCCGATCGCGGCGCGGTGCGTGTTGAGCGCCTCGCCGTACAGCGCGTTCACCCGTTCGGCATCCTGCGCCCACTCCGCGCGCCGATCGATCGGTCCGGTGGCCGGCGGCGTACCCGGGCGCTTGCCCGGGCTGCTGTGCTGTGACGGCAGACCGAGGATGTGGAAGCACGCGAGAACGTACGGAATGCCCAGCTTCTCCGCGACATCACGCACTCCGGCCGGCATCAGACCGGTCGCCAGCATCGCGTCACACCCGTCCGCCGCCGCCCTCGTCAGCGTCTCGAACCGCGCCGCGACCAGCTCGGGCGCGAGCTTGAACGCGTCCTGCGCGGTCGGTGGTTTCGGCCGTGACACGACCGACTGCACACTCGGCCCGAGCGGCACCATCGGTACGCCGGCCCGCGCGAGCAACGCGACGAACTCGTCGTCCGGCGGCGCACACACCTGCGCGTCCACGCCCAGCTCCCGCAGCTTCACCGCAAGGCCCGCCAGCGGTTCGACATCCCCGCGCGAACCCCACGTCGACAACAAAACCCGCATCAAACTTCCCCCAAAACAGTCCGGAATCGTGGTTGCGGTCGGCAATCATCCACCACGATCGGGGGCTTGCGGCAAGTCCCCCAGTAGGTTATAGATTGAAAATGCAGGCACTCCGCGTTCCCGGAGTGCGCACTTCCAGCCCCTGGCGGTGCGAGGCGGCGAGCCTCTTGCCTCAGCTGGTTCGTGGCAGTCGGCGGAGGGTGGCGGCGCCGAGGAGCAGGTGCAGGGCGCTTGCGGTTGCGGCGACCACCTGCAGGCCGGTGACGAAGGCTGACTTCGCGTTCGCGACCAGGTCAGCTGTCAGACCTGGGACTTCCAGCGTCGCATCCAGTGTCGGCGCAAGGTCTGGCCCGTGCAGCCGGAACAGCAGCGCCGCCAACGACCCGAGCAGCGCGATCCCCAGCGCGTTGCCAAGCTCGTTGCTGGTCTCGGCGATCGCCCCCGCCGCCCCAGCCCGCTCCGGCGGCACAGCGCCGACCGCCGTGTCAGCAACAACAGCGAACGAGATCCCATACCCAATACCGGCGACAGCAGTGGACGCCACGTACCAGCCCGCTCCACCGCTGACCGTGATCGGCAACAGCAGCAGCAACCCACCGGCGATGGTGAAATGGCAGATCAGGAGCGCGTTCCGCTTTCCGATCCGATCGACCACGCTCGGCACGACCACGCACGTGATGGTGAGCACCGCCGCGCCCGGGAGCGCGAGCAGCGCCGCCCGCAGCACCGGAATCCCGAGCACCGACTGCAGATAAATCCCCGCCAGGTACGCGGTAGCCGACCATGCAGCGAGCGGAAGCAACCCGGTGATCACCGCGATCCCGAACACCCGGTCCCGCAACAACGTGAAGTCGATCAACGGATGCTCCAGCCGCCGCTGCCGCGCCCCGAACCATGCCAGCACGGCGAGCCCCACAACCATCGCAACCACCGACGTACCGGACAAACCATCGGCCGCGGCATGTTTCAGACTGAGGATTGTCAACAATAGACCGACCGCTGACGCGACCACGCTCAGCAAATCGACCCGCCCGCGCCGACCAGCGCGTACCTCACGAAGCAGGAACGGACTGGCCGCCAGGAACAGCACGATCACCGGCAGATTGACCAGGAACACCGACCCCCACCAGAAGCGCTCCAGCAGCACCCCACCGATCACCGGACCGATCGCGAACCCGGCCGCGAACGTCGCCGCGAAGATCCCGATCGCCTGCGCCCGCCGCCGCGGATCGGCGAACAGCTCACTCAGCAACGCCAACGCCGACGGCAGCAACGTCGCGCCCGCGATCCCCATCACCGCGCGGGCAGCGATCAGCAGCTCCGGCGATGGAGCAAGAGCGGCAGCGGCGGACCCGAGCCCGAAGAACAGCGCCCCGATCCGCAGCAGTCTGAACCGCCCGTACCGGTCGCCGAGGTTGCCGAAAGCAATCAGCAACGAACCGACGGCGAACCCGTACACGTCCAGAATCCAGAGCGCCTGATCGGCGGTCGGATCGAGCGCTTGGCTGATGCGCGGCAGCGCGAGGAACAGGATCGAGCCGTCCATCGAGACCAGCAGGACGGGACCGAGGACGACCAGCAGACCGAGCCAGGCTCGCAGATTCGTCGTGGATGCGGTGGTTTGCGACATACCGCAACTTTCAGAGCCGGCGGCGCCCGCAACCAGCCATCTGCCGTGGGTACACCTGACAAGTACACCCAGCCGGCGTCCGTGGTTGCGTACGCTCGATGATGTGGAAAGCCTCGGAGCGTTCTTGAAGAGCCGCCGGGATCGGGTCACCCCTGATCAGATCGGCCTGCGTACGTACGGATCGGCCCGCCGCGTACCAGGACTGCGCCGCGAGGAGCTCGCCCACCTGGCCGGCATGAGCGCCGGGTACTACACGCGACTCGAACAAGGACAGGCCGAGACGGCATCCGAGCAAGTACTCGGCGCACTGGCACGCGTACTGGAACTGGATGACGTAGAAACCGCGCACTTGCACAACCTCGCCCGCCAGCCGATCCACTCGGGCCTGGCCGAGCCGCCCGTTGAGGAACCGCATCCGAGGGTCCTGTCCCTGCTCAAGTCCTTGGCCGAGACAACGCCTGCGATCCTGCTCGGACGACGCGGCGATGTACTCGCCTGGAACCGCGCCGGACACGCACTGCTCGCGGAACACCTCGAGTACGAGGCGCCGTACGCCACCGGCACCCGTCCTTCGATTCCGCGGATGTTCTTCCTCGATCCGCTCACCAAGGAGCTGCACCGCAACTGGGACGAGCTGGCTCGCATCCATGTCGCGTACTTGCGGCTGACCGCCGGCCGGTACCCGACCGATGCCCGGCTGGCGAACCTGATCGGCGAACTCACCATGCGCAGCGACCGGTTCGCCCAGCTCTGGGCCACCGGCGAGGTCGCCGACTGCACCACCGGAGACATGTACCTCCAGCACCCGACGATTGGCCCCGCCAACGTCGCGTACCAGGTCTGGCTGCAACCCGACAGCCCCGACCACCGCCTGGAGATCTACACCCCCAACGACGCCGCCACCACCACCGCGCTGACCAACCTTGACGTGTAGGAATATTCCTACCTATAGTGAAGTCATGGCGATCAACACAGTGAAGACCGTGACCGTGTTCGTTTCCGACCAGGACCGGGCCCGGGAGTTCTATGTCGGCGCGCTCGGCCTGGAGGTGAAGGTCGATCAGACCTTCGGCGACAACCGCTGGCTCGAGGTCGGCGCCCCGACCGGCACCACTCTCGTACTGCACAAGCCGTTCCCGGGCGCGAGCGCAGGGGGTGGGCAAGGCACCATCGTCGCCACCGATGATCTCGACGCGGACATCGCGCGGTTGCAGGCAGCCGGTGTGATTGTTGAGGGACCCAATGAAATGCCTTGGGGGAAGCAGGCAACGTTCGCTGACCCGGACGGCAACGGCTACGTCTTGCAGGGCTGAGGAACCGTGCCTCGACGGGTCAAGAGCGGGCCGCTGGACGACGTGTTCGGCGCGCTCGCCAACCCGACGCGCCGCGACATTCTGGACGCGTTGCTGTCCGGCGAGCACACCGCCGGCGAGCTGGCCGGGAAGTTCGACATGGCCCGGCCCAGCGTCTCCGAGCACCTCCGCGCGTTGCGCGAGAGCGGGCTCGTGGAGGAGCGGCTGGAAGGGCGCCATCGCTTCTATCGGGTGACGGGAGAGCCGATGGCGGAGTTGATCGATTGGCTCGCTCCGTACGAGCGCTTCTGGCGTGACCGGATGACCGCTCTCGGCGGCGTACTCGACCGGATGGATGCTGATGGCAACGAGTGACGACCTGACGGTGATCGAAGTCGATCAGTACTTCCCGCATCCGCCGGCCAAACTCTGGCGTGCTTTGACCACGCCGGAGCTGATGGCGGAGTGGCTGATGCCGAACGACTTCCGGCCGGCCGTGGGCCACAGGTTCACCTTTCAGGCGAAGGCGGTCGGGCAGACCGGCTTCTCTGGCGCGATCGCCTGCGAGGTGCTGGAGCTGACGCCACCGAAGCGACTGCGGATCAGCTGGTGTGACGCGGCCGACCCCGACGGCATGGCGACCGAAGTTGCCTGGACGCTTCAGCCCGAAGGTAAGGGGACGCGGCTGTTCCTGGAGCATTCGGGGTTCGACCCGGATGACCCGACCCAGCAGCTGGCCCGCCGGTTCATGAACGGTGGTTGGCGCAGCCACGTCCTTCGCCGCCTCGGCGACTTGCTTATGGCAGCGCCCACCTCTGATTGATGCCGCCGTTGCAGGTGTACAAGATCAGGCGGGTGCCGTTCGCGGACGATGCGCCGCTGGCGTCGAGGCAGAGGGGTGCGGCGGCGTTGACGAGCGAACCGTTCGGCTGCGGAATCCACCGCTGACCGGCTGATCCGTCGCACGTCCACAGTACGGCTGGCGTCTTGAGGGCAGTGCCACGAGCGGACAAGCATTTGCCCATCGTGCGCACTGTCCCGTCGTCGAGCGAAGGCGTCCACTGCTGGTTCACCGCGCCCTTGCAGGTGTAGAGCGTCGTCGGCGTACCGTCAGCGGTCGCGGCCTGGTACACGTCGATGCACTTCCCGGCGATCCCGGTCGCCGAGCCGGTGTCCTGGAAGACACCGAACTCCCAGAGCGAATAGTAGCTTCCGGCAACGGCCCGTTTCGTCGCGTTGATCCGTACGTAGCGCGCGTAGTTCGGCAGGAACGTCACGTTGTCCGTACCGCCGTCACCGCTGATCGTCGACGCGACCGTCTTCCAGGTTCGGCCGCTTCCGGAAACCTGGATCTGGTACGCCTTCGCGTAGGACGTCGACAGCCAGTTCAGCAGTACGCGGTTGACGAGCTGTACCGACCCGAGGTCGACGCGCAACCACTGCGGATCGGTACGCGCGCTCGACCAGGCGGTCGTCATCGCGCCGTCGACTGCCTTCGACGCTTCACGCCCAACCAGATAGGTGCTGGAGGCAACCGCTGGCCGCCCGCGAGCGAGGTTGCGTTTCGCGCCGTACATCGCCGTGTACGTAGCGGTCGACGCAGGTGCGACCAGGTTGTGATTGCGCGTCCCACCGTCCGACCACAGACCGAAGCGGTACGGCTGGTTCGCCCACGTTTGCATCGGATCCGCCGACACAGAGACACTCGATCCGACGATTGTCGTGCCGGTCAGAGGGCTCTTCCCGCTCGTGTCGTTGAAGGTCACGGGCAATCCGCTGGGCGACGTACCGAACCTCAGCCCGGCCGTCTTCGGGTCGAGCCGGACGCTCTTGGTGTCGGTCAGCCCTTGCGCGTCGGTCGCCGTCAACCGCAGTTCCAGGTACGACGGGTATTCGTGATCGGGCGCGCTGAATGAACCTTTCGCACCGGTCATCGAGGTGATTGTGTGCGTATGGCAATCACTTGGGCAGTGGTGCATGATCAACGACCAGGTCAGCGCCGACGCCTGCAAGGTCCCCTGCTCGGGATCGGTCGCCGTACCCGAGAAGTTGATGGCGTCGCCAACCTTCCAGGTCGTCGCCGGGCCCGGTGCGGTGATCGTTGCCGTCGGCGCCGTGTTCGCGACACTGATTCGAGTCGTCGTCGTACTGGTGGTGTGACCGTCCGATACTTTCAACCGCGCGGTCACCTCCCCGGACGTCGTGTACGTGTGTTGTACAACGGCCGCGATCGAGTCGTCGTACACACCATCACCGTCGAGATCCCACGCGTACGTGAGCGGATCGCCGTCGGCATCATTGGAGGCGGTGCCGTCGAACGTCACGGTCAACGGCGTCGGGCCGCTCGACGGGGTGGCCTGGATCACCGCGGTCGGCGGGTTGTTCGTCGCGTCGTACACGTACCGCAAGATCCGCCCGTTGTCGTAGTCGACCGCGAACAAGTCGCCACCCGGACCCGTTTGCAGCCGCGTCGCACCGTACCCGGATGCGAACACCTGCGTCTTCGCCGGATCGGGCAGACCGTTCGCGCCAGGCATCATCGCCCACACGCAGCGCCGGCTGTAGTCCGCGAAGAACAGCGCGCCGTCGTACGCGGAGGGGTAGTTTCCGTTGCTGTAGAAGGACATTCCGGCGATCGAAGAGCTTCCGACCGTACACGATTCACCCGGTATGATGTGGTCGGTGTGCTTGTACGCGTAGTACGGCGACGCGACCGCTGATGGGCCGGCCGCGTACAGGTTCTCGCAGAGGTTCACGTTGATCGCGTCGTACCCGGGTTGCCGCGCGGCGCCTTCGTAACAAGGCCAGCCGAAGTTCGTCACCTTCGCGGTCGGGTCGATGACGCGGTCGATCTCCTCCCAGGTCGAGTACCCGACATCGCCGATCCACAGTTCCTTCGTACCCGGCCGGAACGTGAAGCGCATCGGATTGCGGAGGCCGTACGCGACGATCCGGCGGGCGTTGGCGTCCGTACTGGAAGCCATCGGATTGCCCGGCGCGGCCTGTCCGGTGTTCGGATCGATCCGGATGATGGAGCCGTCCAGACCGGTCGGATCACCGGGCGTACGGACGTCCTGCGCGCGCAGCGCTCCGCCTTCGGCTGTCGGTGGTTTGAGGGTCGCGCCGACCGGAGCCGGCCCGTCACCGCAGGGATTGTCGGGCGTGAGATCGGACCCCGCGTAGCTGTCCTGGCCGTAGTCGACGTAGGTGAAGCTCGCGCCCTCGCCACCGCCGGCGTACAGGAATCCGTCCGGCCCGAACTCGATCGAGCCGATCGAATGACTCGGGTACACCTGGCACCAGTCCTCGACAAGTACTTGCTCGGCGCCGTTCGCGTTCAGTACCGAGAGCCGCGCGCTGGCCTGACAACCGTCACCGGTCGGACCAGGCGGAGTCGGGCATGGGTCGGCGTCGGTGTTGGGCGTACCCCACTTCGGGGTCGGTCCGCCGATCAGGCCGTCGTGCGTGTACAGCACGTAGATCCGCGGGTCCTTGGGGAAGTTCGGGTTCAAGGCGAGCCCGAGCAGACCGCGATCCCAGTAGTTGTACACCTCGGTGCGCAGGTCCGCGTACACACTCGGCGTCGGGTCGTCGAACGAGTCGAAGACCTTGATCAGGCCGCTCTTCTCCGCGACGAACACGCGGCCGTCCGGCGAGAACGCCACGTTCGTCGGATCGGTCAGCCCGCTGAACACGACTTGCTCACTGAATCCGCTCGGTGCGACCGCGGCGCGGGCCGGCATCGCCGCAACGGGCAGCAGCGCGAGTACGCAGAGTGTGGACAGCACAATGGACAGGACAGGACGAAGCCACTTGGCGGAAAACCTCACGAAGCCCCCACGGCATGATCCCCGGCACCCGCCCGCACAGCCCCCTACGGGTACTCGGATCGCCCGTCAGGATCGACCTTCGGCAGGTTGGCGCGCAAGACCTCACGGGCATTCGTCTCCAACCCGCCGTGGGTTGATCACGCGGCGGGTCAGAGCAGGCACACTGGGCTGATGATCAGCAGCGTTCGCGAGTTGCCGATGGGGCCTGGCGTCTATCGGTTCCGCGACGACGCCGGGAAGGTGCTGTACATCGGACGCGCGCGGAACCTGCGGCGGCGGGTGCGCTCGTACTGGGTGAACGTCGGCGATCGTTCGCACTTGCGCCGGATGGTCCGCCAGATCGCCCGGGTGGAAGGGGTTTGGTGCGACTCCGAGCATGAGGCGGCGTGGCTGGAGCGCAATCTGCTGGAGCATTCGAAGCCACGGTGGAACCGGATCGAGGGTGGCGCGGAAGTCGTTGGGTACATCCGGCTTGCCGACGGTTCCGGGCCAGGGCTTCGGTTCGAGCACGCCGTGACTGGATCGGCGCAGCACTTCGGGCCGTACCTGGGTGGGTTGCGGATCCGGCAGGCGATTTCGGGGCTGCATCGGGTGTTGCCGTTGCAGTACACGGTTGCCGGTGATGCGTCGGCTGAAGAGTTCGGCCGGCTCTTTGGGATTGGGCCGGGCGATCGGGCGGCGTTGGCTCGTACGGCGATCGCTGTCCTGCAACGCGATGCGGATGCGGTGCGTACGCTGCGCGACGAACTGATCCGCCGGCGCGACCGGGCGGCGGGGGAGTTGCGGTACGAGTTCGCGGCGAAGGTACAGGGCGAGCTGGAGGCGCTGGAGTGGATCGTCGCCGAGCAGAAGGTGGCGTGGCTCGATGCGGTGGACGCGGAGGTGTACGGGTGGGCCGACGGGGTGCTGGTGCGGTTCGAGGTACGCGGCGGGCGGATGTGTACGTGGACGCAGCGTGCGGTGAGTGAGCGGACCGCACGGGAGCGGGTGGCGTCGACGCCGGAACTGTGGCGCGCGTTCGCCCAGCGCAACGCCGAACTGGCGGCACGCCTGCGCAGCGGGTGACATCTTGCTTACCTAAACTCGACCCATGACGCAGCCGCCGGTCCCGCCGAACGACTCCAACAATCCGCAGGACCAGCCGCGGTTCCCGAACCAGCCGCCACCGCCCCAGGGCCAACCGCCTTACCCAGCCGGCCAGCCGCCGTACCAGCCCGGCCAACCGCCTCACCCATCTGGTCAACCGCCCTACCAGCCCGGCCAGCCGCCGTATCAGCCGGGTAATGCGCCGTTTCAGCCCGGTTTTCAAGGGCAGCAGCCGTACGCGCCGGTTCCCCGCAAGGTCTCCCGTGGTTCTCTCGTTCTCGTCATCACGCTCGGCGTCGTGATGCTCGCCCTGGTCGCGACCGGCGTGATCATCGCGCTCACCCGCGACAAGAAGCCGTCGACCAGCAGCGCCCCGCCCTCGGCGGCCGCGAGCAAACCGTCCGACCCGACGGCCGTCGAGTTCCGCCGCGTGATCGCCGTCAAACCCGGCACCTGCCCGACCCCGGCGCCGGACGGAACCGCCTGCGACGAGAAGGGCAACCGCTACACCCTCGGCAAGGTCGAGCTCAACGGCAGCAACGTCGACGGCGTGAAGGTCGGCCTCCAGGAAGGCTCCACGACCGGCGCCTGGGCCATCTCCCTCACCCTCGACGCGGAAGGCGCCAAGCTCTTCGGCCGGCTGACCGCGGGCCTGGCCAAGCAGGACCCGCCCGCGAATCAGCTCGCGATCCTCGTTCGCGGCCAGGTCGTCACCGCGCCGACGGTGATGTCCGAAATCCCCGGCGGCAAGGTCGAGATCACCGGCACGTACACCCGCGACGACGCCGAGAAGGTCGCCGGCAAGATCATCGGCTGAGCATCCCGTACACAGTCAGCGGTTGGTGACCTCGAAGGCGACCACGGCCGCCGCGACCGCGACGTTCAAGGACTCGACGCCCGGGTTGAGCGGGATCCGCAGGTCGGAGTCGGTGCGTACGGTGATGCCGTTCGTCTCGCCACCGAGTACGTACACGGCGCGCGGTGCGAGCTCGGTCCGGAAGAGCGAGTCGCTGGTTCGCGCGGACAGCCCGTACACGTGGTACCCGGCGGTCCGGAGCAGATCGACGGCCGCCTTCGCGGTCGGCGTGTTCACGATCGGCGCCTGGAACGCGACCCCGGCCGACGCCTTGATCACCAGCGGCCCGACATGCGGCGTCCCCGCCCGGGGCAGGATCACGCCGTCGAACCCGGCACCGGTCGCGGTCCGCAGGATCATCCCGACGTTGCCCGGGTTGGTGACGCCGTCGAGCAGGAACACGTTCGTCGGCCGCTTCCCGCGCTCCCGGACGAACTCCTCCAGCGGCGTCATCCGCGGCGCGTTCACGTCCGCGACTACACCCTGGTCGTGCTTCCCGTTCCCGGCCAGCCACTTCACGCGGCTGGCCGTCGCCCGCTCGACCGGCGTACCGTCCTTGTCCGCCGCCCGCAGGATCTCCTGCAGCGAATGCCCGGTCGCGTTGTCCGCGACCACTACTTTCGCCACCGACAGGCCGGGATCCTGCAGCGCTTCCAGTACCGGCTTCCGCCCGTACACGGTGATCCACTTGTCCCGCGGCGACTTCTTCGAATCCACCCGCCTACCGTAGCGCCGGGTTCGTTGCCTTCCCATCGAGCCACAGCATGTTGCTCGCGTCGGCGTGCGTACCCGTACTGCCGACGTGCTTGTCGCTGATCCGCGGCCCGTTCTTGATCACGTGCACCAGCGCCATCGCGTGCCCGCGGCCGAGGTCGTAGTCCTCCTTCAGCCAGTCGGTGATGACCGCGGCCTTCACGTCCTTCGCGTCGTACCCGCGCCCCTTCGCCTCGTCGACCAGCTCCCGCGGGGTCTTGCCCGTCTTCGCTTCGATCTTGTCCAGGTAAGCCTGAAACGACATCTTGGTTTTCCTCCTGAGTTGTGGTCTTACACCCCAGCGTCGATCGGGGCAGGCGGAAATCGACACCGTGCGGACGGGGATGGCGCGACGAGCTGTTTCGGATGCTACTCAGGAGTACAGTGCGCCCATGCAAACGCGGAGCCGGTGGTCGGCCATCGTCGGCTACTCCCTGGTCGGCGCGGCGACCCAGCTGGTCTGGCTCAACTTCGCCGGCGTCACGACAGTCGCCGCCACCCGGTACCACGTCTCCGAAAGCGCGATCGGCTGGCTCGCCCAGGTCTTCCCGCTGCTGTACGTCGTACTGGCCATCCCCTGCGGCCTGGCGCTGGACCGATGGTTCCGCCCCGCTCTCATCGCGGGCGCGGTCCTTACAGCTTTAGGCGCCACCATTCGCCTGGCCGGCGACTCGTACACCTGGCTGCTGGCCGGTCAGATCATCGCGTCGATCGCCCAGCCCTTGGTACTGAACGCCGTGACCGGCATCACCGGCCGGTACCTGACCGAAAAACACCGCCCCACCGGCATCGCCACCGGCACCGCCAGCATCTTCGCCGGCATGGTGATCGCCTTCCTGCTCTCCGCAATCTTCCCCACCGCGACCGCCCTCCCCACCATGCTGCTCGTCACCGCCATCTTCACCATCGCAGCCGCCGCGGTCCTAACCTTCGCCCTCCGCACCCCCGGCCCCTTCAGCCCCGCCCCCTCCGCCCCAGCGCCGGCCGCCGCTCCAGGCCCGTCGCCCGCATCCGCCGCTCCACGCCCGTCGCCTGCATCCGCCGCTCCGGGAACCGCGCCCATTGCCGCGACCACCCGTGGAAATCTGGCCGCCGCCTGGGGCGACCCGCTGATCCGCCGCCTCTGCGTACTGGCGATCTTCCCGTTCGGCGTCTTCGTTGCCATCAGCACCTTCGCCCAGGCCCTGCTGGAACCAGCCGGCGTCTCCGGCACGACCGCCAGCACCATCCTGCTGGTCAACGTGATCGCCGGCGTACTCGGCAGCGCCACCATCCCCATCTTCGTGGCCCGCCACCAAGCCGAATCCCGCCTCCTGATCACCAGCCTCGCCACCACCGCAGCCGCCTGCGCCCTCCTCGCCATCGCCCCCAGCGCCGCAACCGGCTACCTCTCCATCACCCTGATCGGCCTCCTACTCCTCCCAGCCCTCCCCATAGTCCTGGAACTCGTAGAACGCCAAACCGGCGAAGCCGAAGGCACCGCCGCCGGCCTGATCTGGATGTCCGGCAACCTAGGCGGCCTCCTGGTAGCCACCGCCGTAGGCCTCCTCGTCCACCACCCCACAACCGCCTTCCTAACCATGGCCGCCATCCCCCTTCTAGCCATCCCCGGCGCCCACACCCTCCGCCACCACCTCCCCACCAAACCCCCCACCCCCAACCCAGCCGCCACCCCCACCCCCGATTAAAATTGGCCTCACCCCCACCCCCATCCCCTAGTATGTTTCCCGCACACCCGCCGGTGTGGCGCAACTGGCAGCGCACCGCTCTTGTAAAGCGGGGGTTAGGGGTTCAAATCCCCTCACCGGCTCTCTGACCTGGCAATATGCCCCAGAAGCTATAAACTTCTGGGGCCGTGTCTGAGCGCCTCCTCTAGATGCTTGGCTGCTCTGGGGTTTCGGCGGCGCCTGCCGAAGTAGTCGTCGACCGTCGTCGAAGTGGGCGGGTCCGAGCCCGAGTAGTGCTGCTGCTTGGGTGAGATGGGCACCCGGGGCATGGATACCGGGCGTGAATGGCCGCGCTGTCACTCAGTGCGGGTACGCGCCTCATACCTGACCTCGTCGATCAGAGGTTGAACAGGTCTTTGAGGAACGCTGGGCCGGCTTCCCGGTGTGCCGGCAGAGCGTTCAGCTGATCGGACTCGATGTCCACGATCCTCCGGGCTTCGGTTGACTCCTCCAGAAGTTCGGTGATCACCCTTCGCGCACACATCATCGCTCCCTTCCGCGCAGTGCCGCTCGAAAGGCAGGACCGATGCTCCGGCTGAGGGTGTGATTGATCCGAGACCGATTACCATGCAGGGAAAGGCAGCGACGTAAGCCACGGCCATCGCCCTCCATTGGGAGCTCTCGCGCGTATGGCCAATCTCGAAATCATTAATTCTTGGTCGGCACAGATCCGCAGCCGTGCACACGCACCCCTTCAATCGCAAACCCAACTGATGTGCTCGCGTTTCCACGGTATTGGCCTAGCGGTCTTTGCGCTTCCGCGGACGGAACTCCGCGGTCCGATATTGAGCTGCAACGCTAGCGATGTACTCAGATTCGCTATCGCAATGCGGGGGTGGGCTTGTCATGGTCCAACGATCGAAGAAGCGGTCGATTGCTTCGTAGAGTCCGGCCTGGTCAACTGCCGGTTCCATGCCTGCGAGCTCAATACGGTCCCCGCGGGCAGTCAACCTGACTGCCCGCGCCTTGCCGTCGACGAGCCAGGCGATTTCATCCAAGAACGGGGCCTCCAGATCCCCAATGAGATCCTCGAAATTGTCGTATATATCGAGCCAGCCGTCGTCGTCCACCAGCAGGAATGGTGGAAATGGCCGCGTATCGTCTGACATTTCTTACTCCGGCTAGAGCCTGTGCCACCATCGAGTGCCACCGGGCTTCGATTGCCAGGGGCGATGCCGCTTCGTCCCACCCCGGCCTCTTCGGTGGTAGTGAATTCTAGTCCACCAGCTGTGTCCCGCCTTGTGCGGGAATGGGGGCCGTGGATGGCGAACCGTTTGACTCCGCCGAGATGGAAGTCTGTCGGCGAACGCCCGCCGGGTGCCGGCCTTCGGTGCGGTGGTGATCCAGGATCGCAACAATCTTTGCCTTGTTACGCGGCATCTTGAACCTTACAGTTCGGTTCAGTGATGCCGAGTAGAGGAGGGCGACATGCACAAGATCGCACTGGGTTGTGCGTTCGTGCTGGTAACAACTTTCCTGGGTAGCTCGCCGGCGGTGGCTGTGGCCCCGGCGAGTTCCGAGCCCACTTCGGTCGGCGCCGTACGCGCAAAGAAGTGCGGTGGACACTTCAAGCACTGGTACGGGGGCGACTTCCTGTTCACGAACTGCGTCAATCACGGCCAGTACGTGGAAGCGCTCAAGTCGGGTCCGCTCCACGGCACGGCGAGAGCCTGCGTGAAGGCACACACCACTCATAACTTCGGCGGCGGCTTCACCGGGGCCAACAAGGTTCTGCGGAACTGCTGAGAGGGGCTCAGCTCCGCAACTGAGTGCTGATTTGAAGTGCGGGCCATGGCAGCGATGGCGTGGGCGCACGGTCCTGATAGGTGCTCGCGTCGCCGACGGGGCGCGATTCCCTGACGGGGCGGCATGGACACCGTTCACCGGTGGCTCTGATCGCGGCCGGACAGGTCAGCCACGGTGAGCGGTTCGCTGTCGATGTGGTGTTCGAGCTGCACCAGCCGCCCCGCATCATTTGGAGCGTGACCAACCGAGCCTGCTGCGGGCCTGCGGCTCATCAATGCGGCACCGCATCTTGCCGGCAGCCAACCAAGCAAGCCGGTCGGTCTGACCGCAGCCGAAGCAGGCCGGTTCTGAGCCTGAGCAGTCATCGAGACAATGTGCCATACCGGTGTCCGGATCGAGGAACCGCTCAAGCTCACCCAGCTGCTGCGCCACTTCACCTCGGCCACGACCGGCACGCCGGTGCCGCTGTTGCATCATCACCCCGAGCAAGACCGACATGCCGATCACCTTCACACCGCACGACGTCCGCTGCCTGCCCGACACCGAGACGGTCTCGACTGGGCTGCCGCTGCACATCGCCACGACTCTTCTCGGGCATCTGAACCTCGACACCACGCGGCTACACCGCCGTCTGTCCCGAGGAATTGGGCCGATTGCGCCACCGGCGATGAGCTCGACCGTTTCTCTCGACTTGTACTTCATCCAGCTACGGGAAGCCGAATACCGGCTCGACGTGCCCTTGGTCACCAGGCCTTCGACACCAGCGGGGCGGGACACCTCCATCCACTCCAGCGCGTCGTCCAGGTCGGACGTGACTGGTGACAGCTGCTGCGGTGAGCGCAGGCCTCGGCCAGTCCTTCCAGCCGTTTGCGGCGGACCGTCCAGCGCATCATGCGTACGTCGTCAGGTGTCGGGGGACGGGTGCGATGCAGACGACGACGGCCCCCTTCGCGAGCAAGGCGGGCCGAGATGGTGCGCCCGATGCCACGCGAGCTATCGATGAGGACCGCGGCCTTGTTGGAAGGTCCATACAGAGTGAGCTCTTCCTCATCGAGGCGTTTGGTGGCCCTCGGCAGCTGTGGAACTGGGGGACCGCAATCGTCGGTCCGCTGTCTGCAAGTGCCGAGCAAAGAACCGGGCCGCGTCGTCGCCGGCGAACTGCGGGACGCCGGTGTGGCCGCCCAGGTTGGCCTGCAAGGTCTTCTCCTTCGAACCGAAAGCGTCGAACAGCTCCAAGGCGCGCTGCCGGTCGTTGCCTTCGTCGTCCCACTGCAGCAGCACGTGCAGAGGGATGGTGACCTGGCGTGCTTCCTCGAGAATGGTGCGGGGAATGTAACTGCCGGCAAAGAGGCCAGCGGCTGTGACGCGTGGCTCGACGATGGCAAGTCGGGTGCCGATCGCGATGACACCTCCGGAGTAGCCAACCGGCCCACCGAACTCCGGTAGCTCGAACAGGGCGTCCACGACGGCCCGCCACTCAGGGACGGCCTGGTCGGCCAACGGGAGAATGAAGGAATCGATGATTTCCTCAGTCGGCCGGGCGCCGGCCTTGATCGTCTGCTGCAGCGCAGCACGGCCCTGCTCGATAGGACCAGAGCCTGAACGGGCACCAGTACCGGGGAGCTCGATCGTGGCTGCGCCGAAGCCAAGGCCAATGGCCGCGCGAGCGCGGGCCACCAGCCGGGGGTACATCGGTCCCAGTCTCCCTGGGTGACCCAGCAAGATCAGCGGCGCGTGCTCGGGGGACGAGACTGACGCAGGCGTCCACAGGTATCCCGATACATCGGACAGGGCGAACTCGCGCTCGAGGACGGTGTCATCCAGGCGTCGTTCGGACAAAAACTGCATGGTCGTGCCTTTCGGAAGAGCTCTTGAACGGCGCTCCCGGACGACCTATCGCCCGACCGTGACTCCAGGAAGAAGCACCCATGTCGACTTGTTCATGGGGTACCACCTCCTCGATCACCTGCACGGTCCCCACAAGGCTAGCAGCCGACCAGGCCGCACCCCCAGTGATTTAGGCGCCGGGAAGTGACAGCCCGTCGTACAGCAGATGATCCGGTATCGGAGCGTTCGGCTCCGGCCACGCGCAACACGCAACACCGCAGCGGACCGGACACCCCCCACTCAATGGAATTCCTATTGACCCACTCGCGCCGGCCGGCTGGGTGTCGCGCTCGGCGATGATGCCGATTGCAATTCCGATCTGCCGGTATTCGCCAGTGCGGTCTGGAGAGCTTCTTCGTGCCGTCTCCTTGCAGAGCGTGGGCGGAGAATCGTTGGTGAGGAAGTCGGTCTGGATGTCCAGGTCTGGTCGGAGGAGGAACGCTGATGCCGAACATCGTCATCTTGTCGCCCGACGTGGATGGTTTGGACCTGGCCAAGGAGCGTTTTGAGGAAGCGGTCGTTGTGGGCTTCGGTGCGGAGGTGACGTCGCTAGTCCAGCGGGCGGGCCATGAATCGCCGGTGGATGTCGCTGCGCGCATCGATCGGTCCGGTGAGCCGGTGTTCCAGATCTGCCACTTCCGTACTCGTGACAGCATCTCCACCGATGGCAGCGCCGAGCAGGCGATCGAGGTCATGCTGTGGCTCCGATCAGTCCTTCCTGAGGAACCGGCCGGGCGCATCTGGGCAGTCGACGAGGCCTACAACGGGCATGTCGAGCTGACCCCTGGAATGACCGCGGACGACATCAGGTCGGGCTGGATCGACCACGCGGAGAATCCACCTGAATAGGCTCCGGCTGCGTTGATGCATCTGGTGATTGCCGCTACGACGTCCGCTTGGCCACGATCGATGGAGTTGTGCAGCGCAGGGACGCGTACCTCGATGTCCGCCGGGAGCATGCGCCCCGCGGGTTGGCCTTGGTCGTGGGGCAGCGCCTGACTATCTGCATTCGTGCTGCGCGAAGGCCCTCGATCCGCACGGACTGACTTACTCCAGCGATGGCGTCGAAGCCGAGGAGCTAGCACCTGTGTCCAGAGTCACGATACCTGACCCGTCGTCGTTCAAACTGCCGAGAGTGCAGGGGATGTGATCCCCGCCCAGCCACAACGGAAGACGGTGGCTCCCGGCAGGCTCCCGATGGAACGCGCGCTGCTGACTCGCGGTCTTCTGCCGCAGCACCAGTACCTTGCCCGCGTAGTCCATCGTGGTCAGGAAGCGTTGGACGAGCTCGGTACCGATCGCACCGGCCGGCCGCGTACCGTCCGGCAACGTCACCAGTGTCTGACCAGCCGGGTACGTGACACTCGTCGCGACCGCGCGGAGACCGAGACGTTGCGCGGTCTCAGTGGTCAACGAGAGCATGCCGCCACCGGTGTCGATCAGGAAGTTCTGCGGCGCTTTGCCGTTCATCGCGCCCTGCACGCCGGGCAGCGGGGTCGACGCAGAACATCGGTACGCGGGTCCGCGGTGGTCCGCTTACTCGGTACGGCGCTCGGAGGCCCGCGTACGGAGCGGCCAGCGCGGCGTCGGCCTGATCGCCGGTCCGCTTGAACCACTGGGCCGCCCGAGCGGCTTGGTCCTGCCGGATGAAGCATTCGGCGAGCTGACGGTGTGAGCACGTGTCGGCCGGCCGCTTCCGCCACCTGCCCGGTGTCGAGCCCCTCCCAGGCGACCAGCGAACTCTCGGTCCGCCGCCGGTAAAGAGGTTCTCGAAGACCTCCGGCCGTGGATCAGCCGGGACTTCCGGTTTTCGCGTACGACCTGTCTGTGGCGGTGCACTCCAGGCGATGGCACAACGAGCTTCTAGCCGTCGGCCGGTGTCGCAGTCCGCGATCCTGTGGAGAGGTTTGGTGGGGGCGTGCGAGGCTTCTGTCTGCGCAGAGTGTTACTTGTTGTGCGCCAACCGTTATCGCGTCAGGTTCTGGCGCGGCAGGCAGGAGGCATCAGGTATGGAGAGCATCACCGAGTCGGTCGACGTCCAGGCGCCGTTCGAGCTGGCTTATGCGAAGTGGCAGGACGTCAGCTCGTTTCCGCAGTACATGGACGGCGTTGACGACGTACGGGACTTCGACGGCGTGCACTCGCACTGGGTGACCTCGATCGGCGGGTTCGTCCGGGAGTTCGATGCGACGATCACCGAGCAGCGACCGGGGCAGCGCATCGCGTGGAGCTGCAGCCCCGGGTTGATGCTGGGCGGTTCCGTCAGCTTCGAGCCGCGGGGGGAGAGCAGCACCACGATCGCCGTGGAACTGAACCTCGATCCGCAAGGCGTGGTCGAGAACATCGCCGAAAAGACCGGAATCCTGCACCGCCTGGTCGTCGCGGACCTCTATCGCTTCAAAGCAGCCCTCGAGGACGAGGCGTAGGTACAACAGACAAGGGGGCGGCCCCGGCCAGGAGGGGTACGCATGGCCGGGGCTGCTCCTGTTCCGCCTGTTCGGTGCTGCCCTGCTGAACACCGAACGTTGCATATTCATCCGGTATCCAGATCGTCAATTCCTAATCGCATCCTCCGACCTCCAGGGGATGCCGGAATTGGCGCGTCGAAGGTCGGCGCCCGGCCGCGTACTGGAAAGCCGATCCGCGGCCCGGGCCGCCGGCCGTTGTATAGTGCTGCCCGGTGCATCGCTCCGAAAGCGTGGGTGACCCGCACTCCGTTGTTTGCGTGGAGCTGACGGTGCCACAGACCCCTTCAGTCGGCTCGGCTCAACTTTTTGCCGAGTTCGCGGTGCAGTTGCATGACGTACCGGGGATGGAAAAGAAAATCGAGAAGGTCGTGCGGTTCGCCCGGCAGGTGGCGGGCTGCACTTATGCGGGAGCCGTTCTGGCCGGGCCCGTGGTCGGCGCGGTCACCGATGCTGTCGTACAAAAACTGTGCGAATGGGAACTCGACGCGGACGCCGGCCCGCTGCTGGACGCATTGGCCGGTGGCCACACCGTGTACGTGCCTGATGTCGGTGCGGCGACGGACTGGCCGAAGTGGCGCACCGAGGCTGTCTCCTTCGACCTCGGCAGTGTGTTGCACGTTCCAATGGTCGCGCGTGCACAGGTTCAGGGTGTGCTGTCGCTGTACCACCTCGAGCCCGCAGGGTTGAGCGATACCGAGGCCCAGCAGAGCGCCCACATCCTGGCCCGGTACGCCGCGGTTGCCATTGCCAGCAGCCGCCGGTTGGAGGAACTGGACCGAGTGGTCGACGCCCGGAAGCTGATCGGGCAGGCGATGGGTATCCTGATGGAACGCTTCGCCATCGATGCGGATGCGGCCTTCGCGATCCTGCGGCGCCACTCGAAGGGAACTGGCACCACGATGAGCCAGGTCGCCCAGCAAGTCATCGTCACGCGCCACGTACCGTCGGCGACCGCTCGGCAATCGGCAGCTGACCCCGCTTGAACGCGACTCGCTTGCGCGGGGCAGCCCACCGTTACAGTGCGTACGCTCACTGGCCGAAAAGACTGATTGTTCTCCTCGGATCGACCGCCAGTCACGGCTTCGGGCAATTCCCGGTGCATGATGGAAGGACACCGGCTCCCGCCGGCATTCACGGAGGAGGGGGCCGATGGTTGAGTCTGCCGCTACGGCGATCACAGAGATCGCGCTCGAGCTGCACAAACAGCCGGACACCGATCGCACCGTCCAGGCGGTGGCGGAGTTTGCGACGGCGCTGGTGGGCGCTGACCACGCCGGGGTCATGCTGGTGCATGGCCGGAAGCGGGTCGAGATCGCTGCCACCACCGGACCGGTTGTCGACCGCGCCGACCAGTTGCAGCTGGAACTCGACGAGGGACCGTGCTTGTCCGCGATCGAGGCCGGGGCGACCTTCGTGATCACCGACACCCGGTCAGAGCCGCGCTGGCCCCGCTGGTGCCACGAAGTCAACCAGCTCGGGATCGGAAGCGTGCTGAGCATCAGACTGGCCACCGACGAGTCCAAAGTCGGCGCGCTGAACCTCTACGCCGACACCGTCGACCGTTTCGGTGACCCCGACGACATCGTCGTGGGACAGATCCTGGCACAACACGCGTCGATCGCGCTGGACTCCGCCCGGAAGCTCGACAACCTGCATGAAGCCGTCGATGGTCGCACCGTCATCGGCCAAGCCCAGGGCATCCTGATGGAACGCTTCGATCTGCACCCCGATCAAGCCTTCGCGGTCCTGCGGCGGTACTCACAGCAGACCAACACCAGACTCGGCGAAATCGCGCGGAAGCTGGTTGCCACTCGCGAACTGCCCAACTGGGGCCAGTAACGTCCTCGGCGCCCACGGGAGACGAGACCTGGAGTTGGAAACCGGGAGCCTGGGTACAGGATCCTCAGTCGTGGTCTCCGGTTGAGCCAGCCCCCTGGCTCCCGGAGGCCGCGGTTCCACAGTCCGATCGCTGGTTTGGGTGCCTATCCGGCGGCCAGTGCGGGGGTGCGGGTTGAGTTGCGCGCCGCCGTCGGGGAGGCCTCCAGGGGGTCGGTGGCGTGGGCTTCCTTGCGGTAGCGGTAGGAGTTGTGTTCGGCGGTGGTGCCGTCGGGGTTGGTGATGATGTGGTCGACGCCGTACCACTGTGCGACGGTGGCGCCCTGGGTGACTTGGCGGTCCCGGCCGCCGCCGGCGGCGAAGGGTTCCGGGCTGTTGCGCCAGCGGGTCTTCCAGATGCCGTTGTCGCAGTAGGTCTCGATGTCGTCAACGGGGGGCATCGTGTTTTCCTCCTGGTCGTGGCGGTTCCCAGTGCACGGGGCCGACCCGGATCGCCGGACCGAGCCGGACCGGTGCGGCATCGGACGCGACAGCCGCGGAGCTCCGAGGGCGCGCAGCAGGCACGCCGGCTGAGGGCGTGCCGGCTGAGGGCGCGCTGGGGGCGGCTGTCTGGGTCTGGTTGTAGGCGGCGCGGCGGACCGGGTCGCGCAGGGTGGCGTAGGCGTTGAGGAGTTCCTGCAGGCGCTGGTCGGCGCCATCCGCGTTGTCCGAATTCGGTGTGCGGGTGTCGGGGTGGAGCCCGCGGACGAGTCCGCGGAAGGCGTGGTCGAGGTCGTCGTCGGAGGCCTCGATGCTGACGCCGAGGATTGCGTACGGGTCGAGTGGCGGTGCGGTCATGGCAGGTACCCGTCGGTGGTGTCGGCGTCGACGATGTAGACGGTGGGGCACGGGCGAGGCTTGCGGGCGTGGATGGTGAGTACGCCGTCGGTCAGGGTTGCTGTGATCTTGTCGCCGCGCACCGGTCCGGGGAGGTTGATGGCGTAGTGGACCGGCCCGGTACGCCGGCCGCACTGTCGCAGCGTCCCGGCGTGTACTCGGGTCGGGATCTGGGCGTGTACGACGAGCTGCTGGCCGTTGCACTGCACTGTGACCTGGTGCGTGGCCGCGCCGGGCAGGTCGAGCTCGATGACGAATTCGCCGGCAGTTTCCTCGACGTCGACGGGTGGGGCCGGTTCGCCGCCGGTCGAGGGCGCGGCGGTGAGGTGGTGCAGGCCGCGGCTGGTTCGGTGGTGGATGTCGTCGAGGTGCGCGAACGGCTCGGCCGGCAGCCATCGCACGGCCGGTGACTGCCGGCCGGTGCCGAGGTTCATATCGCTCACCTTCTCCGTCTGTGTCCTCGACAACTTGTCTTACTTCACCGGGACGGTTGCGCGGCGTACGTCACCCGGGACTGGGCGTGGTTCGTCCAGGGTCAGGCGTCGATCTGCTTTCGATCGGTACTGTCCGCGCTGATGGCGATCTTGCGCGGCTTGGCCTTCTCGGCGATCGGGATCTTCAGGGTCAGCACGCCGGCCTCGTACCCGGCCTCGATCCGGTCGGCGTCCAGGGTGTCGCCCAGGAACAACTGCCGGGAGAACACCCCGAGCGGGCGCTCCGAGACCTGCATCTCGGCACCCTCGCCGAGCTCCACCGGTCGGCGCTCGGCCTTGACCGTCAGCACGTTGCGCTCGATGTCCAGATCGATCGCCTCCGGCGAGATCCCGGGCAGATCGAACGAGACGACGTACCGGTCGCCGTCGCGGTAGGCGTCCATCGGCATCGGGGTCGGGCGCGACCAGGTGCCCGGCGCCTGGCTTCCGAAGAACTGCTGGGCGAATCGGTCCAGCTCCCGGAACGGGTCAGTGCGCATCAACATCGTCCTCCACCTCCTGCTGTCCAGCTGTGGTGTCAACACGCACTTCCCTTATAACATGTCATCGAAATGATGACAAGCAGGAGATGTCAGCGAATCGCTGACACGAACCACCCCTTGGCCGGTTGGTGCGGCCCGGCCTGAAGCTGTCTCGGGGCTTGCTCAATATCTATGGTGGCGGGATTAGACATTCGATGATGGGTTGTGTAGTGTCCTTCGTGTTGACAGAGTAGAGAAGCGAAGCTGAGGTGGACAGCTACTGATCTGTCCCAAGTTGTGAAGTGTCAGAACGGCGGACTCCGCCGGGCCGATCAGTGGACGGGCCCGGGTTTCACGCCAGGATCCGCGTCGGCCGGAGCCGGTGGTTGAGAAGGGTTCCGGCAGAGCGGATGAAGTAGTGGTTGGCAGTTCGAAGTTGTAGTCAGCAGTTCGAGGTAGTTGTAGTTCGTAGTAGGTAGTTGTAGTCAGCAAGTAGGTAGTAGCAGTTCGTAGTATCTGTAGGTGTAGTTGGTAAGTGTTGTTCGAGAGAGAAGGGTGAGGATTTACGCCGTCGGATCGCCCGCCAGTGCCAGTACGTCGCCGGGCGGGTGCCGTGGTTCCATCAGAGAGAAGGTGGTCTTCGGTTACGCATTCAGCGATCCCCGCAGTGTCAGCTTCCAAGTGGCGTGCTGCGGACAGAAAAGGCCGGCCCAACAGCCGGTAGATGGTGAACAATCCCAAATCCCTACAGGGCCCCGGTGCTACGGCACCGGGGCCCATCGGCATGGAGGCCCGATGACCCCAGACCTGCACACGGAGACACCGATGAGTTCAAAACCTGTACCTGGCCCAGCGAATTTCGACGATGACGACTACCCGGCCTTCACGATGGGACGGGCCGCCGAGATGCTGGGGACCACTCCGGGTTTCCTGCGGAGTCTGGACGAGGCCAAGCTGATCACTCCGCAACGGTCCGAGGGCGGCCATCGCCGCTATTCCCGGTACCAACTGCGCCTGGCTGCCCGCGCCCGCGAACTCGTCGATCAGGGCACCGCGCTCGAGGCCGCCTGCCGGATCATCATCTTGGAAGACCAGCTCGACGAAGCCCTGCGTATCAACGAGCAACTGCGAAACAAGGACTGACACCGAGGAGACGCGGACCCCGGCAACGGCCGGTTCTGGGTGGGTTCTCGGGCTTTGCCGGAGGGTGTGTAGGTGCGACTGGGTTGCACGTGAGGTTTTGGCCGCGTCTACTCCGGCTGTGAAGCGTGTGGAGGCGACCGGTCGGGAGCAAGGACGCCTTCAAGAGTTAGCCACCAGTGCCACGGTCGAGGTGCCGGCCCGGTTCGTCGAGGTGTGCGTAGGGCGCGGCCGGGTGGATGATGGACTCGTTCGGTGCCGAGCGGGAGGGGTGCGTGTGTCCGGGGAGTCCATCGCGGAGGCCTTCGCTCGGCTGGCTGTCGAACTGCACGATGTCGATGGTTTGGAGGAGACCGTCGAAGCGGTCGTGGAGTTCGCCTGCCAGGCGGTGGAGTGTGACGCAGCCGCGGCTGCCCTGATCGGTGCCGACGGCGATGCCGAAGTACTCGCGATGACCGATCCGAAGCTTTCCGACCTGTTCCGGCTGCAGCTCGAGAGCGGGGAAGGTCCGGTGCTGACCGCGGTCCGGACCGGCGCGGTGGTGTCGATTCCGCAGGTGGAAGCCGAGACGCGCTGGTCTCCGGTCTGGAGGAAGCAGATCGCGGCCCTTGGAATTCAGAGCGCATTGCATTTGCCGTTGCTCGTCAGCGGGCGGCACGGCGCGGTGCTGAGCCTTTACCGCGAGGAACCGGGCGGATTCGACGAGGCTGACGTCGCTGTAGCGCACATCCTCGCCCGCCACGCCACGGTAGCAATCGGTACCGCTCTGAGGGATGAAAATCTGTCCCGGGCGGTCGACGCGCGCAAGCTCGTCGGGCAGGCGATGGGCATTCTGATGGAGCGGTACGGTCTCGACGGCGATCGCGCGTTCGAGGTGCTCAAGCGGTATTCCCAGAACAACAACCGGAAGCTGCGAGACGTCGCCCAGGAGCTGATCGACACCCGCAGGCTGCCGGGCTCACGTGGGCTCGATAATTGACTGTCTCCGGCAGCAGAACGCGGTCGCCGGGACCGCGATCGCGATGACCTCGGCCATGGCCGCAGTTCAGGGACTCAGGAATCCCGGAAGTCGATGGGACGGTCGACCACCTGCTCCGCGATCTCGCTCAAGGTCGGGTCCTGGGCGAACGCGTGGGCGCGCAGCATCGCGAGTGCGTCCTCCATCGAAGCGCCCAGCTGGATGGCCAGCATGCCGGTCGCTTGGTACACCGCGGAGTGATCGGCGAATGGGCGGTTCGAACCGTCGTGCGTCGCGATGGCGGACCGGGAAATTCTGGCCAGAGCTGGGAAGTGGTGTCGCTCAGGTCAGCGATCACGGGCGCGCCGCTACGGTATGCCTCCTGGCCGGGCCCCTCGCCGAGCACGTCCTGCAGGCTTTCCAGCTCCGCGGCGACGAGCTTCCCGAGTCGCCTCAAGACCGCCGCGCGATCCACCGCCTACCGCCTCTTTGCTGGCTGAGCACCATCGCCATCGCCCCGCCGGTGCCCGCCTGGGAAAGCGTTACACCTGCAGGCACGGCACGCCGAACGCTCCGAGCGAAGCGAGCTGGGAGCGCACGCGGCATGAAGGAGGCAGGTGGCGAGGTTCGCACCGTCGGGCCGCGCCTGCCGTCTAGTGTGGGTGGACGGCTCCGGTGCGGGGTTCGATCCAGGCTTTGATTCGGGCCCAGGAGTTGCGCCAGTTCGTGAGGGCCGCCTCGCGGGCGGCTTCGGGTTGGCGGTTTTCGAGGGCGGCGAGGATACAGACGTGTTCCTCGTACGCTTCCTTGCGGATCTGCTCGTCACGGAACGCGGCCCGCTCGATGCGGCGCAGTTCGAGTTTGAGTTGTTCGAGGTAGCCGGTCAGCACGGGGTTGCCGGCGGCCAGGTAGTACACGTCGTGGAACTGCTCGTCGAGTTCCTGCGCGCGGGCGACATCCCGCTGGCCGGCCATCTCGTCGACCATCGCGCGCAGGGCGGCCAGCTCCGGCTCGCCGAGCGTGGTCGCCGCGATCTCGGCAGCGTGCGCGTCCAGCACGCCGCCGAGATCATAGAGGTGTACGGCGCGGTCGAACTGGAGGTCGGCGACCCGCGTACTGCGGCCGCGGGCGATCTCCACCAGACCCTCCTGGGACAGCCGGATCAGCGCCTCGCGGACCGGCGTACGGCTCACGCCGAGCATCTCCGCGACGTCGGTGTCCCGGACGTTCTCGCCCGGTTCGAGCGGGCCGTCGACGATCCAGCTCTTCAGCCGCTCGTACGCGATGTCCTGGGCGTTCACCCGGATGGGCAGCTTGTCGCCGCCTGGCAACGGCATCTCAGCCCGCCCCTTCGTCAGTCTTCTCCGGATCAGGTACGACGGAGCGCGCGATGTTCACATGCACGGCGGTCCAGCCACCGGCGACGCATTGGTTGACCTGTACCCGTGCGGTGGCGCCGAGCAGTTCGTACGCCTCGACCCTGGTCAGTCTATGGCCCCGGTGCAGCCGCTCGATCAGGTCCGTGAACGCGTGCCGCAGGTTGCGTTCGAGTGGTGCGCCGAACTCGCACCCGATCGAGCCGAGCGTGGTCGCGGTGTCGAGTCGCGGGGTGACAGGTTCGTCGCCGCCCTTCACGACATCGACGGTGATGTGTACGTCGCCGTTCGTCTCCAGCGCCGTACCGGTGACTTCGGCGTCGCCCATCGCGGCGTGGACGTCGCCGAGGAACAGCAGCGCCCCGGGCACGTTGACCGGCAGGAGAACTGTCGCGCCGGTCGTGATGCTGGGGCAGTCGACGTTGCCGCCGTGCAATGGCCCGAACTCCAGCGAACTCGCGCCGCCGGTCGCGGACGCGGTCCCGATGGAGCCGATCATCGGGCGTACCGGGAGCCGCAGGTCACCCGCTCCGGCCGGAAAGGTCACCGTGTCGCCGTCGAGCGCGCAGATCCGGGTGTCCGGCAGGCCGTCGTCGAGCGGGTTCCAGTGCCCACCGCAGACGCCCTTCGAGTCGCCCGTCACCAGCGTGGTGGCGTACGGCGCGAACGTGCCGAGGTCGATGTGATCGATGTGTACGACGAGCCGGTCGCCGGGCTCGGCGCTCTCGACGTAAATCGGGCCCGTGACCGGGTTGTACTGCCCGATGAGGTCGAGCAGCTCGGACTCATGGCCGAAGACCTGCTCGCTCGAGGACACCTTGTTGGAGAAACAGTCGTACGTCTCCACCACGAGCGAGCTACCGGGCGGCACCCGAACCACCGGCGTCGCCGCTCGATCGAAGGCGAATCCGTGCGCGCCCCGCGGCACCCGGACAACGGCCGGCCCGCCAACGCCCCCAACCGCCCCAGCGCCACGATCCGCCCCGATGCCACTAGCCGCCCCGACGGTTGTCATCGGGCACCCTCCTCGAACACGACCCGGCCCGCCGACATCGTCAGCACCGGTCGGGCTTCGGCGATCCGGTCCGGTGGAAGCCGCCCCGGATCGTCGCCCAGAGCAACCAGATCCGCCTCGTACCCGGCGGCGACCTTCCCCCGCCGGCCACCCGCCCCGGCAGCGATCGCGCCGGCCGTGGTCGCACACGCCAACGCCTCCGTGACCGTGATGCACTGCTCTGGCTGCAAGCCCTCCCTGGTCACCGCGAGTTGTACGGCGACCAGCGGGTCGGTGTCGCGCTGGTCGACCCGAAGGCCCAGCCGCCGGTCCGAGCCGATCGTCACGACCACACCCGCATCCAGCAGCGAACGATAAGGACTGAGCATGCGCTGAAACTCGGCGCCGCCACGAGCCGCCAGACGTGGGCCCTGGGCAACGATCTCCCACGGCTGCACCTCGACGGCAACTCCAAGCGCAGCCAGCCGTACGACGTCCTCGCGGCGGACCCGGCGGGCGTGAATCACCCGGTGCGGCGGCACTGCGGCACCGGCCCGGGACGGCAGCCCGGACAGGATGTCGAGTGCCTCCGCGACGCCCAGATCGCCCATTGCATGGATCGACAGCGCGGCACCGCACGCGTCCGCACGCTTCCCGAGCCGGCCGGCCACCTCAGCCCCCGGGTACCTGAACGAGTCGATCCGCGGGCCGCCCGGCTCGGAGTACCACCCGTTGTCGAGCGACATCTTGAAGCCCGCGAACGTGATGAGCGGAGACGAAACCTGCACCTCGGCGAACTCGTCGACCCGCCAGATCGACGGCCGGAAGCTGTACCGCAACGGCAAGTCGCCGGCGAGTGAGTCGATCAGCCCGGCATCGGTGAACGAGCGTTCCAGATGGATCGGCGTCCGGTGGTCCTCCACCGGGTACGTCGCGATGTCGTGCACCTCGGTGATGCCCCGCGCGGACAGATCGGCGAGCAGATCGCGCAGTTCCGCGAGGCGCCGGGCCCGGTTCGGTGGCGGCACGACGCCCGCGGCAAGCCGGCTCCAGATCGCCGTTCCGCGCAGTACGCCGGTCGGCGTACCGTCGTCGTACCGCTCGATCCGGCCGCCGGCGGGATCGGGGGTGTCGGCGTCGATCCGCGCCCGTTCCAGCGCGAGGCTGTTGAGGATCGCGATGCTGTGGTCGAGGCTGCGCAGGAACAGCGGCCGGCCGGAAGTCGCCCGATCGAGCTCGGCCAGGCCCGGCAGCTCGCGTTCCGGCAGCGTGCCGGAGAGCCAGTCGCCGCCGGTGACCCAATCGCCCGGCGTCACCCGGGCGGCGACCGTACGGAGGCTGTCGAGTGCCTCGTCGTGTGTCGTCGTCTCAGACCAGTTGACCGTCCACCGATCCTCGGCGCTCCAGCCGAGATGCGTATGACTGTCGACGAACCCCGGCAACAGGACCGCGCCGTCCAGCTCGATGATGCGATCGGCCGCGGGCTCCGGTTCGCCGGGACGGCCGACGGCGGCGATCGATCCGCCGGACACGGCCATCCAGGTCGGCTCGCCGGTCCCTTCGGGAGCCCACGGACCTGCGGGGATTCTTGCCTCACGCAACAAGATGTCAGCCATCGAGCTCCTCGATCCGGGCGGGGTGGGCGTACACGTCGGGCCGGGCGTGCTGGGGCGAGCGGAGTTCTAGCCGCCGCGCCTGGACCAGCGCCGGATCGACGTCGACGGTCAGTACGGCGGGCTCGTCGCCGGCGCGCGCGACCACATTGCCCCACGGATCGACGACCAGGCTGTGCCCGTACGCCGCGAACCCGGTCGGATCGGTGCCGATCTGCGCCGGAGCCACCACGTAGCAGAGATTCTCGATCGCCCGCGCGCGCAACAGAACCTCCCAGTGCGCGGGCCCCGTGTACGCAGAGAAGTTGGCCGGCACACTCAGCACGGTCGCACCGGCGTCCGCCAGGTTCCGGTAGAGCTCGGGAAAGCGCAGGTCGTAGCACACGCTCAGCCCGATGGTGAGCTCACCAGCCCGGAGCGCCACCGTCCGGTCGCCAGGTCTGGTGAACGCGGCCTCGTCGTCCGCGGGTTCACCCGAGCGGTCGAGCCGGAACAGATGCACCTTCCGGTACCGGGCCGCGATCTGCCCGGTCCGGTCGAAGACCAGACAACTGTTGTCCGCGTGCTCGGGGTCGACGCCCGGCGTCCACACGCCGCCGAGGACGACGTTCAGCTCCAGCTCCCGCGCCAGCTCGGACATCCGGCCCAGCACGGGCCCATCCTCGGCTTCGACGTGCACCGGATCATACGGTCCTCGGTAGATGCTTGCCTCGGGCAAGAAAGCGAAGGCGCTGCCGTTCTCGGCCGCCGTACGCAAGGACTTCTCGATCGTCGCCAGATTGGCGTTGCGATCCGCGGAAGAGCCCAGTTGCACCACGCTGACGCGGGTCATGACGGCACCGCCTCGGGCCGCGGCGCCAGGGCGTACGGGATGCACAACGGGCTGCCGGTCCGGGGATCGGCGATCACGTCGGATTCGATGCCGAACACGTCCCGGACCATGGTCTGCGTCAGTACCTCGGCCGGGCGGCCGTTCGCGTACACGCTGCCGCCGCGGATCGCGACCATCCGGTCCGAGTACGCCGCCGCCTGATTCAGGTCGTGCAGCACCATCAGGATGGTCGTACCGTGCTCGTGGTTCAGGCGCCGCAGCAACTCCATCAGCTCGAGCTGGTACGCGACGTCCAGGAACGTCGTGGGCTCGTCGAGCAGGATGATCTTGGTGTCCTGCGCGAGCGCCATCGCGATCCAGGCCCGCTGCCGCTGTCCGCCGGACAAGCGTTCCAGCGGCCGGTGCGCGAGGTCGGTCATGCCGGTCTGTTCGAGTGCCCAGGCCACGGTCCGGCGGTCCTCGTCGGACTTGATGCCGAGGAACTGCCGGTGCGGGTAGCGGCCGTGCTCGACGAGGTCCGTGACGGTCATGCCTTCCGGCGCCGTCGGCCCCTGGGGCAGGATCGCGAGTTGCTGCGCCAGCGTGCGGGACGGGATGGTGGCGATCTCCTTGCCGTCCAGCAGCACGCGGCCGGAGCGCTGGTCGAGCAACCGGCCGATGCAGCGAAGCAGCGTGCTCTTCCCGCAGCCGTTCCGCCCGACCAGGCTCGTGACCGCCCCGTCCGCGATCTCGAGGGACAGGTCCGGGATCACGACCAGCGGGCCGTAGCTGAGCCGCAGGTTCTCGGTGCTGAGGCGGCTGGTCATGAGGCCTCCCGGCCTGGACTGAGGAGCGTCATGCGCGCATTCCCTTCCGGAGCTGGAGCAGGAAGTACGGTGCGCCGAGCACCGCGGTGAACAGGCCCACCGGGATCTCGGCGGGCGGCAGGATCGCGCGGCCGAGAGCGTCGGCGACTACGACGAGGACAGCGCCGACACACGCGGAGGCGGGGATCAGCAGCCGATGCCGTGGGCCGACCAGGCGACGGCACAGATGTGGTGCGAGCAGTCCGACGAACGCGATCGTCCCGCCGACCGCGACGGCCGATCCGGCCAGTGCGATCGCGATCGCAAGCAGCCCGAGCTTGACCCGCTCGAGCCGGGAGCCGAGCGCCCGCGGTACGTCGTCGCCGAGGCCGAGCAGGTTGAGCTGGTCGGACAGCAGCCAGGCCAGCGGCAGCAGGACCAGCGTCCACGGCGCGACCTGCTCGACATGAATCCAGGTGCGGCCCCAAAGACTGCCGGTCAGCCACCGCAGCGCGGCCTGTACGTCGCCGGTGAAGGACGTCGTGACGATGATCAGCTGGATCAGCGCCAGCGAGAACCCACCGAACGCCACCCCGATCAGCGCGAGCCGGCCGGGGTTGACGATGCCGTCCCGCCGCGAGAGCAGGTACGTCGTACCGCCCGCGACGGCCGCGCCCGCGAACGCCGCGGCGGGCACCTGCCAGATCGCGGCCGCGCTGCTGGAGAAGGTCAGTACCAGCAGCGCGGCCAGCCCCGCACCGCCGTTCACGCCGACAACCGCGGGGGAGGCCAACGGATTGCGGGTGACGGCCTGCAGGATCACGCCGGACACCGCGAGGCTCGCCCCGACGCAGAGTCCGACCAGAATCCGGGGCAGCCGGAACCCGATCACGATCCGGTGATCGGCGAGCGTCCCGGTGCCGGTGAGGGCGCGGAGGATCCGGCCGAGGTCGATCTGTACGGCCCCGATGCCGATGCTGACCACCGAGACCGCGACGAGCAGGCCGAACAGCCCGGCGACGACCAGCAGCCGGCGGTGCGCGACCCGCCGCAGGATCATTGCTGAGGGCAACATTTCGGTGAGGGCCGTCATATGACACCCCTTCCACGGCGGGCCAGGTAGATGAAGTACGGCGTACCGAGTACCGCGGTCAGTACGCCGACGGGTACCTCGGTGCTCGGGATCGCGATCCGGCTGATCACGTCGGCGCCGACGAGCAGCGCGCCGCCGTACAAGGTGCCGACGCCGAACACCCGCAGGTACGACGTACCGACCGACCACCGGACCATGTGCGGTACGAGCAGCCCGACCATCGCGATGGGGCCGGCGACCGCGACGGCGGCGCCGGCCAGGATCACCACGAGCGCGACCGCCTGCAGCCGGATCCGCTCGACCGGCAGGCCCAGGCCGCGGGCCACGTCGTCGCCGAGCGAGAGCACCGTGACCGACTTGGCGAGCAGGAACGCACCGCCCAGACCGATGACCGTGTACGGCAGCAGGGTCTCGACTCCGGACCAGTTGGCGCCGTCGACCCCGCCGACCAGGTAGCGGAGCAGGAACTGGATCGCGTTGTCGTTCAGTACGACGACGCTCATCACCAGCGCGTTCGCGAGCAAGGCGACGGTGACGCCGGCCAGCGCGATCCGGCCAGGTGTCATGTCGGCCCCGGCCACCATCACGAACACCAGCGCCGCCGCGGCCGCCGCGCCGGCGAACGCGACGAACGGCATCAGGCCGATCCCGCCCAGGCGCAGCGGGCCGGCCGTGTACGTGACCAGCGCGACCGCCAGTGCCGCGCCGGCGTTCACCCCGATGATCGACGGCTCCACGATCGGGTTCCTGGTGACGCCCTGGACCAGCGCGCCGGCCACCGCTAGCCCGGCGCCGATCAGCAGCGCGACGACGGTCCTGGGCAGGCGCAGGCTCAGCACCGCCGCCGTCAGTTGCGGGTCGGCGTGCCCGGTCAGGGCCCGCAGGACCTGACCGGGCGACGCGTTCCCGGTCGAGCCGACCATCAGGCTGAGCGCACAAGCGACGACCAGCACGAGCACGCCGGCGCCGAGGGGGATCCGTACGGAACGGAGGCGATCGGCGGCTGGTGCGGTCAGTGTTTGCGCCATCGGATCAGCCCTTGGCGAAGGCGTCGACCGTCTGCTGGGCCATCAGCGGCACCGAGAGTACGCCGCGACCCACCGACCAGATCGCGCGATCGACGGTATGCACATGATTTCCCAGCACCGCTGGGATCGAGTCCCACAACGAGTTGCCCTTCCAGGTGTCGGTGACCACCTGCGAACCGGGATCGACGGTCAGGAACATCACGTCCGGCTTCGTCTGCGCGAGCGCTTCGAGCGGCGCCTGCTCGCTCAGCTTGCCCGGAACCTCTTTGTAGGCGTAGGTCAGGCCGAGTTCGGTGAGTACGCCGGCCGGCATCGAGTTCGCGGTGAACGCGAAGAACTTGTCGGGCGTCGGTACGCCGATCAGCGCGCGCTTGCCGGCGTCGGCGGCGAGCTTGGCGTGGGCGTCGGCGATGGCGCTCTTGACGCTCTTCTCCACCTCGGCCGCCTTGTCCGCCTTGCCGACCGCCTGCCCGAGCTTCTCCAGGTTCGGGTAGAAGTCGGCCCAGCTGGTGGTGTCGAGGATCAGCGTCGGAGCGATCTGCGAGAACTGCTGGTAGTCCTTCAGATGCTCGCTCTTGTCGGCGACGATCAGGTCGACGGGTTCGGCGGACAGTACTTCGAGGTTCGGCGAGATGCGGCTGCCGAGCGAGGTGTACTTGCCGAGCTTGTCCTTGAACTGCGAGGGCAACGGGTTCCCGCTGCCCGGCTGCTGCTCATCGGCGATCATCACCGGCTGCACACCCAGCGCCAGCAGGTCTTCGAGGAACTGCCACTGCATGACCGCGACCCGGACGGCGGGCTTGGGCAATTTCACCTCACCCGTCGCGGCCTGCACCGTCACTGATTGACCGTCCTGGCTTCCACTGCCGGCCGCCGCACCGGTCCCCGAACCGCTGCCACCACAGGCGGCCGCCACGGCCGTCAGCAGCACCGCACTCGTGGCGGCCAGCAGACGGCGAGACAAAACTCTTGCATTCATAGGTGCTCCTTAGAACAGGGGAGGAGACTGCAGCGACCTCTGATATGCGAATGCTGTATATCGCTCGAAGGTAGGACCGCCCTGAACCCGTGTCAATGGATCGAGCAAGTTTGCTCCTGCAACAGCTGCTACAGGTTTTCCGGCTCGACGGCCGAGCCCCGTGTTCGGCAGGACGAGGCGGGTGGTCAGACTTTGCCCATGGTGGATCGGGACACTGAGCAACTTGTCGAGGGCTTTGTGGTGGCGCTTCGGGCGGCTGTGCCGGTGGGTTCGGTGTGGGCGC
The DNA here is from genome assembly GCF_039531045.1 of Kribbella hippodromi. Taxonomy (NCBI): domain Bacteria; kingdom Bacillati; phylum Actinomycetota; class Actinomycetes; order Propionibacteriales; family Kribbellaceae; genus Kribbella; species Kribbella hippodromi. The sequence goes on from NZ_BAAAPH010000008.1 coordinate 196,371, forward strand.
ACGGGTCGCTGGCGGGTGGTGACTATCAGCCGGGGCGTAGCGATCTCGACCTGATCGCGGTACTCGACCGGCCCTGTACGGCGGCGGAGGAGGAGCGACTCGGGGAGCTGCACCAGAAGCTGGGCGGTGTCCCGCTGGCGTCGAAGCTGCATTGCAGTTATGCCGTGGTGACTGAGTTGGATGACCCGGCACGCCCGCACTTGACCTGGGCGCATGAAGAGCTGATGCATAGGCCGATCACGCCGGTGACCAGGCGGGAGCTGCACGAGTTCGGGCTTGTTTTGTACGGTCAGCCGCCCGCGGACGTCCTTCCACCGGTGACTGACGAGCAACTGGCTGACTTTGTCGTCGCGGATCTGAAGAGCTTCTGGCTGCCGGCTCTGGACCACCCGGAGCGGTGGTTGCGCGACATCTGGGTCGATCTCGGCCTGCTGACTTTCGCCAGAGCAACGGCGACGCTGCATGACGGAAAGCTGATCACCAAGGCGGAGGCTCTCGACGTACTCACCGAGCTTGGCGCCCCCATCGACGTCGTGGATGACATCAGACAGCGTCGCTACGGCGTGCCGGACCCAGCGACAGAACAGTGGCTCACCCGGCGGGCAGAGCTGACCGTCACCTTCCTCAGACCTGCGATCGAGCAGGCCGTCCGGTGACAGGCCGGTCATTCCGTGCCCCAAGCAAGTAAGGCGCACCCAACGGAGGGGCGGGGGTGCTCGTCTTGGTGGGTATGGAGACGATTGTCGGGTACGCGTTCGACCGGGGTGCTGGGGCGGCGGATGCTGGAGTGGAGCGGGTCGAGGCGTACTACCGGGCGCTTTGGGGTGACGACATCGTCCGGGACCGATGTAGGGCCGGTGCTGTCGGGCTGATCAGCTGGAGCCGGGCGAAACCGTTGTCCAGTTGGCCTGCGTGGCGGGCCGCGGGGGAGCTGTGCGTGGCGAGCCTGTACGCGCCGCTCGGGTACGAGTCTCTTGTTGGTGACCTAGTCCCGGAGCAGGCCGCCGTACCGCTGGCGCGGGCTGTGCTTGCGGCTCCTGGTCGCATGCTGGAGCTGGCTGCGCCGTTCGTGCTCGGCGTCGTGGACCGTGCGGCTGAGCGGCTCGACCTGTTCACCGACTCGGTGGGGCTGGGACGGCTGTTTCAGGTACGGATGGCCGACGGCTGGGTGTGGAGCAACCGGCCGGTCGCCGCCTGCCTGTTCGCGGACCTGCCGCTGCGGGCGAGTACCGAGGGCTGGCAGTACGCGGCCGGCTGCGGATGGTTCATGGGCGACACCACCCCGTACGCCGGGGTGCAGGTGGTGCCGGGGGCTACCCATGTCGCGGCTGACGGCCGACAGCGGATCGTGACCCGGATCGATCCGGCCAGTGTCTGGTCGGGTACGACGCCGGCGGAGGAGACCGCGGAGGGCCTGCGTACGGTGGTGCGATCCATCGGCCGGCTGTGGCCGGGCACACCGACTGTGGACCTCAGCGGTGGGCGGGACTCCCGGGTGGTGGCTGCGGCGTTCCTGTCCGCCGGTGTCGACGTACGGCTGAACAGCTACGGCCCAGAGGTACCCGTCGCGGAGCAGCTGGTCGCCGCGCTGCCGTACGAGGTGGAGCACGTGGTCAAACGACCCCAGCCAGTACTACCGGCATCATCAGCGTCGCCGGTTCTTCCCGAGGTGGTCGATCGAGCGCGGCGGTGGCATCGGTACGGCGAAGGGCTGCGGCCGGCCTCGTACCTCTTCCACGGTCCACCGGCCGATCTGGCCGGAGTGGATCACCTGGCGATCGGCGGCGCGGGCGGCGAGGTGGCGCACGGGCATTTCTACCCACGCGACGTACTGAAGCTGGACGCCAACATCGACGTATTCACTCAGCAACTGACGGCGCGGCTGGTCCCTGCCCGCGGCCCGGCCGAGGCGGCGCGCGAGGCTGTGCGGGTGCAGGTCCAGCGTGTACTGCGCGAGGCCTCGGCTGGCGGACTCGACGACGCGCGCATGCTCGACCACTTCTACATCGTCGAACGGCTGCGCCGGTGGGGTACGACGGCTGAGCGCAGTGGAGTGGTGTCGCCGTTGCTGTTGCCTGCGTTCATGCGCGGCGCGTTCGGGTTGACGACGCGGCAACGGTTGGGCAACGAGCTGCATCTGGCGTTGCTGCGGGAGCTGATGCCGCAGTGGGCCGACATCCCGTTCTACAAGCCGGCCGCGTCCGTACCGGCGCAGGTGAAGCGGCTGGGTGCCGCGCCGGATCAGGAGGAGGTGCGGGTACGGCTTCGTGGGTCGGACGACTTTGACGAGGCCGCGATTCGTACGCTGTGGGCGACGTCGGCGGCGGGGAAGAGCACCGCGGCCGACGAGGTGGCGCTGCGGCAGCTGCTGTGGCGGTCCGTCTTCGATGACCACCTGGGCGAGGTCAACCAGCACATCACCCGGCCGCCCGCGGCGACCTCGGCACCGGCCCGCCCGGCCTCGACGACACCACGCCCGGCCCCGACAACACCAGGCCCGGCCTCGGCGCCGGTCCGGGCGAGTCCGCTGAAGCAACGGGTCCGGCGGAATCCCGCGGTGCGCCGCCTCGCCCGGACGCAGCTTTGGCGTTCGGTCAGAAAATGTCTGCGTTAGCCCCAACGCCCGGTCGCATCAGCTCGTCTTTAGGGGTGATGGCTGACTGGGAACGGGACTTCACGGAGCTGCTCGCGACGCGCGAGCAAGCCCTGCTTGCCTACGCGTACCTACTCACCGGCGAGTCCGCCGCCGCGGCCGATCTGGTCCAGGACGCGCTGCTCCGGGTCTTCCGGCGGCTCCGGCGCGGCGACGACATCGCTCAGCTGGAGTGGTACGTACGCCGGGCGATGCTGAACCAGTTCGTCGACGGGCGGCGCCGGGCCGGCTGGTGGCGGGCGAACCGGCACCTGTTCGCGGCGCCCGAGATACACCATGACCACGATCCGGCGCTGGCGGACGAAGTACGCCGCGCGCTCGGCACGTTGTCCCCGAAGCAACGCGCCTGCGTGGTGCTTCGGTACTACGAAGACCTGTCGGTACTGCAGATTGCGGAGGAGCTCGGATGCGCGGAGGGGACGGCGAAACGGCACCTCGCGGACGCGAGGGCGAAGCTGGCGACTCAGCTCACACTGACCGAGGAGAGCGCGCTATGAGCCCCGACAACGACCTCCGGCAGTTGCTCCGGACGATGGCCGACGAGAGCACGGCGCCGGTCGACCGAGCAGTGCTCGTACCGCGGATCCGTCGCCAGCGCCGCCGGCGGGTCGTACTCACCGGTCTTGCCGGGGCGGTCGCCGTGTCGGCGATCGCGCTCGGTGCGTACGCCGCGCTGCCGGGAGCCGAACCGCCGCTCGCGGCTCCGGCGACCACGCCAACGCCCGCCCCGGTCACGAAGCCACTGCCGACCAAGAACGCCCTGCCGACCAAGAAGCCGGTGCCACCCGGCAGCGGTCCGGTCTGCGGGACGGTTCTCGACAAGCGATTCCCGCCCCGGCTGCCCAGCGGCATGGACGGGCTCAGCGTGCAGCCCGCCGGACTGAGGCGCACCACTGCGGGCTGGACCGGCAGTCTGACGTTCACGGTGAGTGCACCGACGCGGAGCGACCGGCTCGAGCAGGTGGTTCGGCTCGGGGTCACCCGGCAACGTGAGCTGGTCGGTTTCGCCACGCTGACGCGGGTCACGCCCCCGGAAGCAGGCGGTTCGACCGTCGTGTACCGCCTCGACATCGCCGCCTGCGCCAAGCCGATCCCCGCCGGAACCGTCATGATCTACGGCCAGATCCTGCCGCCAAAGAGCCCCCTGACCTTCTTCACCATCCAGCTGTAGCACCCCACGCCTTGAGAACCCACCACGCACTTCCGGCCGCGAAAACGCGCGGTGGCTTCTCAAAGCGCGATCTGGGGTGACGACGGGGCGGCCGCGTACGGGGTCGGGGGTGGGGCAGATATGCTGGGGGACATGAGCTGTGCTGCGCATGCAATTACTCGGATTCGCTGCTTCTAGCGGCGGATCTGTTCTGAGGACGTTTCCGCCGCTCCGCGGTCCAGCGGGCGGCGCTTTCGCGTGCCCGGACGTCACTCTTCTTCCGGAGCGTTTGTTCCCATGCGTACGTATCGGGGTGGCCGGCACGAGCACGGCCAGAACTACCTCACCGACCACACCACCATCGATCGATTCATCCAGCTTGTCGCCGAATCCTCCGGGCCGATTGTCGAGATCGGGCCCGGGCGGGGTGCGTTGACGACGAGACTGCAGGCACTTCGCCGCCCGGTCACCGCGGTCGAGATCGATCCGCGATCAGCCGCGTTCCTTCGGGAATCGCTTGAGGTCGAGGTCGTGACTGCGGATTCCTGACCTGGCGAATGCCGCGCACCGAACATGTAGTGGTCGGGAATGTGCCGTTCCACCTGACCACAGCGATCCTGCGCAAGTTGCTGCACGCGCCGTCGTGGAGCAGGAGCGTCCTGCTGGTGCAGTGGGAAGTGGCGCGGCGCCGCGCGGGCGTCGGTGGCGCGACGATGATGACCGCGCAATGGTGGCCGTGGTTCGAATTCACTCTCGGCGGGCGCGTGCCGCGAAGGGCGCTGCGGCCTGCTCCGAACGTGGACGGCGGTTTGCTGGTCTTGACCCGCCGCCCCGAACCGTTGGTTGCGCCAACAGATCGCGAGCGCTACCGGCAGTTCGTACACGACGTGTTCACCCGTAAAGGGCATGGAGTAGCAGGAATCCTCGCCAACCTCATCGGAGGCATGGACCTCGCTCGGTCCTTGGTCGCGCGTGCGGGCGTACGGCCGGATGCTCTTCCGAAGGACCTGACCGTTGAGCAATGGGTCGCGCTTTTCGACCATGCCCCACCACGCCGTCGAAGGAGGTGACCCTAGTGGTTCGTGGCGAGGTGGTCCGGCCAAGGGATCGCGTACTCGCCGGAGCCGCCCTCGGTCAGGCGGGCGTACCGCAGTAGTTCGCGAAGGATGCCTGCGTTGCCCATCGCCCAGCCGGGGCTCGGTTCGAGGTCTGGTGGGGTTGCCCGGTGTTCGTAGTTCGACCAGCGGACGCCGGATTCGTCGACGAGGGCATGGGTGGCGAGGTCGTCGACGAGGACGTCGGCGAAGGTGGAGTCGTCGCCGCGTTCGACGATGCGATCGCAGGCCAGGGCGAGTACGCCCGCGGTTCCGCAGCAGCGGCCGTGGTTGTCCCAGAAGCCCGGGCGGATGCGGCGCGGCAACCCGGACTCGGTGACCGTTTGCCAGCAGCGGTCACCGAGGCGTACCCAGGCCGGATCGCCGGTGACTCGCGCGAGCAGACGGAACACCTGTGCGTCACCGGCCGGCCCGTTGCACCACCCGAGGCTGTACCGCTCGATCAGCTCCGGGCGGTGCGGCGGGTCGGAGTGCGGTACGAGGAACCCGGAGGCACCGGCTTCATTGCGACTCACGACATCCGCCGCACCGGCGAGCGCAAGGTCGATCAGGTCCTGCCGGCCGGCGGCGTGACCGACGGCGGCCAGCGCGTACACGATGCCCAGGGTGCCGTGCGCGATGTGATGGGACCGGGGCGGAGTCGGCCGGACCTGCCAGTTCACGCCGCCTGGTGTCTGATCCGCGGTCGTCAGGTACGGCGTCACCGCGGTCACGGCCAAGTCCAGATCGCCCGCGCACAATGCGCCGAGCCCGATGCCGGCGTTGCCTGCCAGCAGCTCGAACATGGAGTTCCAGCGATGCCCGTCGAAGCGATCCCGAACCTGGGCCAGTGCATCGTTTGCTGCCTCGTGCTCGCCCAGCGCGGCCAGGCTTGCGGCGACGCCGGCCAAGCCGAAGTACAGCGACGAGCCCTCGACACTGTCGATGCTCGCGACCAGAGCTGCCACGCGGGCTTTGACCGCGCGGTCGTAGCGATCATCGTCGAAATGCCGCGCGGCTTCCTGCAGAGCAAGCACAATGCCGGCCTGACCGTGGTACAGCGATGAATCCTCGGGGTTGCGATCGACCAACCAGTCAGCCGCTCCGCGCGCAAGCCGGGTCGCAGTCTCGGTACGTGCCGCTGACGTCTCCATGCCCGGCAGCCTACCGACGCTCGATCAGCCCGGAGTGAGAGCTTGGGCGACGGTGAGGCTGTCCTCGTACACGTGGTAGCGGGTGATTTTGCCGTTGACGATGGTGAGATGCAGTGCGATCAGGGCGCGGTACGCGCGTCCCGTGGCTCGGGCGGTTTGCCGGATGTCGCCGAGGATGACGGCGTCCTGGCCGTCGATCAGGACTCGAGGTGGCATCCCGCCCCGCTTCTCCGGGACGTGGGCGGCGTTCAGTTCGTGGAAGTGCTGGGCGACGTCGGCGCGGGTCGAGCGGGGGCGGATCCAGGGGACCGAGGGGTCGCCCTCGTCCGGCCAGTCGAGTTGCCAGTCGATGCTGTCGGCAAACAGTTCGGCAATCCGGTCGGGATCGCCTTGGGTCAAGCGGTTGAGAAACTCGGTGACGGTGGCCGCGACCGCCTCGCGCCGTCGGGCAGCGTCGTTGCAGGCGGCCACAGAGCGGTCGGCCGGCGTCGAAGGATCTGTCATGACCTCAACGCTAAGTCAGTTCGCTGACATCTCGTGTCAGCGTTTCCCGAACGGAGGAAGGGCGTTGGCGATCGTGGTTTGGGAGGGGGCGATGGTGGTCTCGCCGTCCTCTATGTCCCACAGGGTGTTCTGCAGCAGCCGGGCCAAGGTCCAGCCGGTGGCGCGCTGGCGGTCCAGACCGAGGGCCTCGGTCAGCACATCGAAGCGGCGCCGGACCAGTCGGGGAGCGTCGCCGGCTGGGTGGCCCTCCAAACCGGTGTCGAGGGCCGGCCACAAGTCGAAGCCGGGGTCGCCGACGAGAGGTTCGGGGTCGATGGCCAGCCAGGGTTCGCGATCGGCGGCGAGCACGTTGTCGTAGTGCAGGTCCCAGTGCAGCATCCGGTCGCCCGGCTCGCTGACCAGTTCGGTGACGGCCGCCGCCCAGTCCTGCACCCGCCGCTGGTCATCGGGGTCCGGTAGGGCCGCTACCGCCGCCGGAACCGACGCCAGCATCTCGTACGCGATGTCGCCGAGACCACGCAGACCTTCGGGCGCGGGTACGGAGTGCAGCCGGGCCATGATTCCGGCCAAGGTGGTGATGGCCACGTCATCGTCTTCGAGGGACGCCAGCGTCCGTGAGCTGTCCAGGTGCTCCAGCAGCATGGCGCTGCTCTGCGGATCATGGTCGAGCATCCGTACGATGCCGTCGCCGTTCCACGCCCGCAGCCCGATCAGTGCGGCGGTCGTTTCCTCCCGGGGCAGTTGGAGTTTGAGGGCAGCGCGTGAGCCGTCCGTACGCAGCACTGGAAACACCAGCGACGCTTCACCGGCGCCGGCATCACCATCGCGCTTCAACTCCCAACGATCCAGCAATCCCTGAACCAGCGCGGGGAGCTCGGCAATCCATTGCTTGCCTTCGGCGCCATACATCCTGGCGTACGACGCGGCGAACGGGCCGGGAATGTCCAGATCCATTGGGAAACCGTAGCTCAGGGGCCCTGGTGAGACGAAGCGGGTTTCGGTTGTTGGGAAGCCGCGGGGCGTTGCTGGTGGAGGGCGACGCCCGCGACAACCAGCGCCACACCGAATGCCTCCGCGGCGGTGGGGAACTGGATGAGCACGATGATCCCGATGACGGTGGCTGTTGCCGGTAGCAACGAAACCATCAGGGCGTACGTGGCGCGGGGCAACCGAGCCATGGCGAGTTGGTCGGTGACATAAGGGATGACCGAGGAGCAGATACCCACCCCGGCCGCGGCGGCAAGCGCGACCGGATCCAGGAAGGCCGGTACGGCTTGGCGGAGGCCGATCGGCAGGGCGATCACCACGGCGATCAGCATCGACAGCGCCAGGCCGTCGATGCCGGACACCTGCCGGCTGCGGGCCACGCGGTGCCCCAGCACGATGTAAAGGGCGAACAGCACGGCATTGGCGACAGCGAACGTCATCCCGAGTGGTTCGGAAACCAGCCGGACGTCGGTGAGCAGGTACACCCCGCCGACTGCCGCGATCAGTGCGGCGATGTTCCGGCCGGTCCGGGCGGCGACCGCGGCCAGCACGATGACCGGCAGAAACTCGATCGCGGCGACCGTACCCAACGGCAACCGGTCGATCGCGAGGTAGAAGACGCTGTTCATCACCGCGAGGACGGCGCCCCAGCCGAGCAGCAGCAGGCGAGTGGGCCGGTCGAGGCGACTCCACACCCGCCACGGCCGCCGCCACGCCGCGAACAGGACCGCGGCGGTCGCGATCCGCAACCACGCCACCCCGAGCACCTCGACGCGGGCGAACAACAGCACCGCCAGTGCGGGGCCGAGGTAGTGGAACACCGCGCTGACCACGAAGTACACGTGCGGCGGCATTCGCTCCACGGTCCGTGCGGCGCTTCCTGGACGGGCGTCGTCCGAACTTGTCATGCCCCAATTGTCGACAGCAAGACCGAACGCCACCATGCGCAAACGAAGGCTCCAAGGGCGGTCTCATGACTGCACCAATAACTCAAGGACCGATCGGCTTTCCGTTCGGAAATCTGCTTGGAGGGCGAGGTCCAGTGCAGTTCGGTTTCTGGGTCGGATGTTTCGGGGCGGCTGGGGTTCTTCGACCGGTTCGCCACCGTCGCCTCGGCGTTTGCTTCCAGGGCCTGGTTCTTCGCGCTCTGCGTGTTGCTGGTGGTCGTCTGGGCGCCCTGAGCTGAAGCAGGCAACCCGTGAACTCCGGGACGCGGTAGGCCTCGAGGGCCGCGAAAAGAGCTCCTGACCAGCGCGGGCCGGGCTGCCGGAGCCGGCGACGCCGGCCGCAAATCTTGTCCTGGTTTTGGTCAATTCCCGCTGTGGTGTGGGGGTGGGGTGCTCAATAGCGTCGACTCGACATCGAGTGAGGGAGACGGCGGATGGTTGAGCGGGATGGTGGCCGGGGCGCGCGGATCGTCGGCCGGCGGACGGTGCTCAAGGCGGGTTCGGTGGTGGCGGGTGGGGTTGTCCTCGGGGCATCGCCGCTGACGAAGGCGGTCGCTGGTTGCGTGTCGTACGCCGATGGGGTTGTTCCGGTGAGTGATCCGAACATTCGGTACCTGGGGCGGTGGCAGCAGGCGGCTGGGTACGTCGAGGGGTACTACCAAAGCGGTCTCGAACTTCGGTTCACCGGGACGTCGACAGCGGTGGTGCTGGAGAATTCGTGCCGGATTCTTTATCGGGTGGATGGTGGCGCCGTGCAGCGGAACATCACCGCGAGTGGAACGGTGGTGATTGCGGCGGGGCTCGGTGCGGGGCCGCATTCATTGCAGTTCTATTCGGAGTATCAGCAGTCTTTTCCGAAGCTGAAGTACCTGCAGATCGACCCGGGTGCGCGGACGCAGCCGGTGGCGAGGCGGCCGGTCATGGAGGTGATCGGCGATTCGATCTCGGTCGGGTACATCGGGCCGGGGTTGGTGAATTCGCTGGGCAGTTCGTTCAGTTACAAGGCGCCGGAGCTGCTCGGGTTCGCGCACAATACGGTCGCGTTCGGCGGGATTGCGACGGCCGCGGGCTCCGGGGCACCGGACGCGTCCGGAATGGTGAGCCGGTACACCAAGCTGTCCGAGTACGTCCCCGGTGAGGTGAACGTACCTGGTTGGGACACGGCACAATACGTACCCGACTGCATAGTCATCAATCTAGGTACGAATGACCCGTCGACCGGACCAAAGGCGATCAACTTCCAACCCGCGTACCTGACCTTTCTCGAAAACCTCCGGGCGTACTACCCCGAGGCGACGATCTTCGCGATGTCACCCCTCAACACCGCACACCGAACCGAAATAGCCGACTGCGTCACCACCAGAAACACCACCGGCGACGCCAACGTGCTGTTCATCGACACCACCGGCTGGATCAACCCCACCACCGAAACCACCGACGGCACCCACCCCACCATCCCCGCCCACGACAAAGTAGCCCAAAACCTGGCAACCACAATCCGTGGCCACCTGCCCCTTCGGCCCGGCAGTCAGCTCAACAACCGCTGAGCGCGCTTCACTGCGGATGGGTGGTCAGTGCCGCGGTGTACTCGAGGTCGGCGTCGCCATATCGCAGGGTCAGCATGCCGCCTGACAACAGCGGTACCTGGTTCGGCTTGATCTCGGTTTGGAGCAGCCAGGTGCAGCCGCCGCTGACTGCAGAGCCAATGACGAAAGAAAGGCCCTCGATCCTGAGGTCTTCGCCGCCGGTGATCAGGATCGACGGTCTTTGCGGCCATGGGGGCACCGCCCCGTCAGCTACTACTCCGATGAACAGCAACGTCTTGTTCGGGCTGAGCCACAGGCCGGTGTGGAAAACTGTCGCGCCATCGCGCGCGACACCTACCTGAGCTGGGGCGAGCAGTGCGGTCAGGTTCGTACTCTCACCGGTTGGCATGCGGTTCCTCCATCAGGGTCGGCCGGAGCTAGTGGACTTGTTCTTCCAGGGAGCGGGTTCGGAAGTGGGTGGGGCTTAGGTGGTTTACGGCGGTGAACTGGCGGGAGAAGTAGAGGGGGTCGGTGTAGCCGACGGCGTGGGCGATGTCGGCGATGGGGTCTCGGGTGGTGATGAGGAGCTGGCGGGCTCGGGCCATGCGGAGGCGTTTGGTGTACTCGACGACGGTGTACCCGGTGGCGTCGCGGAAGCGGGCGGAGAAGTGGGATGTGCTGAAACCGGCCATCGCGGCGAGGGCCGGAACGGAGAGTGGAGTCGCCAGGTTTTCCCGCATGTACGTCTGTACGCGGGCGATGGACTGGTGATTGCCGGCGCGGTTGCTGCGTTCCGCGGCCAGCCGGGCGAGGAGGTGCCAGGCGGCGCCGGCGGCGGCGGTCAGGCTTGCCTGGGTTTCGTCGGCGGCCAGGTCGTCGCAGATGGAGGCGACCAGCTCGACCAACCGGATCGGGTCGGCCATCAGGCCGGTCGGGCGTTCCGGGGTGAGCCCGACGGCGCTCAGCAGTGCGGGCAGGTCTGAACCGGCCAGGTGCAACCACCAGATGGACCAGGGTTTGTCCGGGTCGGCGTAGTAGCTGTGCGGCACCCGCGGCGGGATGATCACGAACTGCCCGGCCTCGACGTCGCAGCGCGAATTGTCCATCTCGACCCAGCCGGAACCCTCGGTGCACATGATCACGATCGCCTGCGGGGAACCGCGCAGCCGGGACCGTGCGTGCCGGGTCGCGTGCGGGAAGTACCCGGCATCGGTCACCAGCAGGTGTGAAGTCGGCGGCCGCCGCAGTGCCTCGTGGACCAGCGGGCGCGGCAGGATCAGCAACCGCCCGCCGGGATACTCACGCCTGTGGTACATGGCCAGAGCCTCCTCGGATCAGAGATTTGTCCATACTCCTCAGAGATTCTTCCATTCCCGGTCGCGCCGACGGCTCTTAGCGTTCGGTCATGCGCCTCCGACCGGAGGTCCTGACGAGAGGCAGGCCATGACCTACGTCCCGGTCCCGATCCCGGCCCATCTGCCCGAGCGGCTCGCGATCTCCTTGTGGGACTTCTCCTGGTACGTCCGCACCGGGCCCGGCGAGCCGTTCGCCGACCTGGACAAGGCGTTCGCCGAGGCGGTGGATCGCGGGTACAACACGATCCGGATCTGTGCGATGCCCTATCTGTTGTTCGGCAGCGGACTGGACACCACGGCCGTACGCCTCGGGCCGCTCGGCAACGGGTACGCGCAGCGGGTCCGTTGGTACGACGTCGCCGAACCCACCGTGATCGACGGCCGCGCCCACCTGCGCGCCTTGTTCGAGGCGGCCAAGCGGCACGACTGCTACGTGATTCTGTCGTCGTGGGAGTACCAGCAGAGCTCCTCCTTCGCGGAAAGTCCGGCCTGGTGCGAGGCGCTGCTGGCCATCGCACCGGAGGACCGCGCCGAGGCTCAGGCGCACGCGCTGGCGGACCTGATCGACTTCCTCGCCGAGCATGAGCTCGACGACCGCATCGCGTTCACCGAGATCCACAACGAGGTGCAGGTCGGCCGCCTCACCGACGGCCTCACCAGGGCGGAGGGCGAGCAGTTGGCGGCACTTCGCCCGCGGCTGGAGCGGGCGCTCGACGCGTTCCACCGCCGTCACCCTGACCGCCCGGTCACCGTGAACTACGCCCGCGTACCGGTTGGCGAAATGCGCGCGATTCCCGAGCAGATCGACGTACTGGTCACGCACCCGTACATCTACGGCGTACTGCAAGACCTGTACACGACCTATGGCCTGCGCGGACCGGTCGAGGACTTCGATCAGGCGCGCGTATCCCGGGAACTGCTACGGCCCGGCGCGCCGCCGCTGAGCGAGTGGGCACCGGATGAACCATGGCGATGGGAAGCCACCATCGTGGCCAAGCCGGAGATCTACGTCCACGACTGGTGTGACCCCGAGGCCTTCGATCGTTGGCTGTACCGGCGACACCAGTCCTGGGATCACGCCATGACCGTGAAACTCCAGCTCTGGTTGCAGGTCGCCCGCGACTGGGCGATCGAGCACGGCGTACCGCTGGTGTTCGGCGAAGGCTGGGTCGGGTACACCCCGCGCGACGCCCGGTACGAGGAAGGTCCGGTCGGCGCGGAGTTCTGCCGGCTGGCCGTCGACGAGTCCACCAAGGTCGGTGCCTGGGGCACCATCGTCTGCTCCAACGCCGCGCCACAGCACTTCATGTGGTCCGACGTCACCCTCCAGCGGCAGTGCAACGCGGCTTTCCTGGCCGGCACGCCGACCGCGGCCGCCGCGTACTGAGGCCCGAATCCCGATCAGGAAGGCCACACCATGACGAACCACGAACTGTCCCGCCGTACCGTGCTACGCGCCGCCGGCCTGGTCGGCGGCGGTCTGATGGCCGCCCCGCTGTTGTCGGCCTGCGGCGGTTCCGGCAAGGACGGCACCGGTGGTACCAAGTCCGGCCCGGTGACGCTCGACTTCTGGACGCACGACCCGGGGTACGTGAAGACGTTCACCGCGATGTCGAAGACCTACACCGATCCGTTCCAGTACACGCTGAAGTTCACCAATCTGGCCGCGGACGCGGTGGTGACCAAGATGCTGGCGCAGGCGCAAGCGAAGACCGGTACGCCGGACATCGTCGGTGTCGAGGTCAGCCAGTTCCCGCGGACGATGAAGAACAACATCGCGAAGTCGATCTTCGTGAACTGGACGGAGCTGTTGTCGGACACGGAGAAGAAGGATCTGCTCCGTTTGACCGACTACTCCGTCGACGGGCAGACGTACGGGCTGGAGTCCGACACCTGCCCGACGGTGCTGTACTACCGGCAGGACCTGTTCGAGAAGCTCGGTATCGATCCCAACGTCGCGACCTGGGAGGAGCTGCGGCAGGCCGGCGCCAAGTCCGGCAAGGCGTTCGGGATCGCCGGAAACGGTACGCCGGGCGACGCGATGGGTACCTTCCAGCAGCTGTACCAGCAGCGCGGCAAGAACATCTTCGATGCCGACGGCAACGCCCAGATCGACACCCCTGAGGCCGTCGAGGTGCTCCAGTTCATGCTGGACAGCGTCAAGAGCGGGTTCTTCCTCACCGTCCCGGATCCGTACGGCGCCCCGAACGCGGCAGCGTTGAAGAGCGAGAAGCTGATCGCCACCTTCATGCCGAGCTGGTACCTCGCGTACGGGCTGGTGGCGAACGTACCCGATCAGAAGGGCAAGTGGCGGGCGCGCAAGCTGCCGAAGTTCGCCGCCGGTGGCAGCTTCGGCGCGACGCTGGGCGGTACCGGGTTCGCGGTGTTCAAGGACAAGCCGGGGACGACCGCAGGCGTCGATCTGGTCCGGAAGACCTACCTGACCAAGGAAGGGCAGTTGCTGCGGTTCAAGACGGCCGGCTACCTGCCGACAATGAAGTCGCTGTACACCGATCCGGATTTCACGTCGTTCCAGGCCGAGTACCTGGGCGGTCAGAAGGTCTTCGAGGTGTACCAGGGCGTCGCCGACGCGGCACCGCCGTACTACCAAAACGCCAATGTGTCGGTCCTGCGTGATGTGGTCGGCGGGCAGATCCAGCAGGTGCTGGCCGGCAAGGCGACTCCGGCCGACGCGCTGAAGAAGGCGGCGAGCGACTTCCAGAAGCAATCGCAATGAGCACCGCAACGCGCGACACCACCGCGCCGCCGCGAAGCCGCGCCGAGGCACCGCGGCGTCGGCAGCCGCTGCGGTTACGCCTCGCCCCGTACGTGTTCATCTCGCCGTTCTACCTGCTGTTCCTGATCTTCCTGCTGGTCCCGATCCTCGTCGGCCTGTACCTGTCCTTCACCGAATGGGCCGGCCTGGGTACGCCCGAGATGGTTGGCCTGGCCAACTACCGGCGGCTGTTCGGCGACGACCAGTTCTATCTGTCGTTGCGGAACACGCTGTTCTTCGTCCTGGTCGCGATGGTGGTCGTGGTCCCGTTGGCCTTGATGGTGGCCCAAGCGCTCAACACCCGCGGTCTGCGCGGCCGCGACCTGTTCCGGGTCGTGTACTTCACGCCGATCGTGCTGTCGCCGATTGTCATCGTGCTGGTGTTCCAGCTGTTCTTCGACAAGAACTTCGGACTGCTCAACGCGGTCCTGCAGGCCGTACTCGGTTCGGGCGGGATCGACTGGCTCGGCGACCCGTGGTGGGCCCGGGTCAGTGTCGCGATCCTGATCGTGTGGCGATGGACGGGGTACCTGGTGATCTTCTTCCTCGCCGGACTGCAGGGCGTACCGCGGGAACTGCACGAGGCGGCCGAGATCGACGGCGCCGGCCCGGTCAAACGCTTCCTGTACGTCACACTGCCCGCACTGAAACCGGTCACTGCGTTCATCGTGGTGACAAGTTTGGTCGGGACCGCGCAGATCTTCGACGAGCCGTACCTGCTGACCGGCGGCGGCCCGAACTTCGCCACCTTGACGGTCGGCATCTTCATCTACCGCGCCGCCTTCCAGCGCCAGGAGCTCGGGTACGCGGCCGCCGCCGGGGTCGTGCTCTTCGTCGTCGTGTTCGTGATCGGGCAAGTCGCGAACCGGCTGCTCGGCGTGGGAAGGAATGCCGAATGACTGCCGTCACCGCATCACCTCGCGTCGTTCCACCGCGCCGCCGTCGACCGATCAGCGCCGGCCGTACCGCGGTGTACGTAGCGCTGACCGTGATCGCGGCGGTCGTCGTCGTTCCACTGGTGTGGACGTTGTCGACGTCCTTCAAGAAGCGCGGCGACATGTTCGCGTACCCGCCGGCACCGTTGCCGAATCCGCCGACCTTCGAGAACTACCGGCATCTGTTTCAGCAGGCGCCGTTCAGCAGCTGGTTCCTGACCACGGTGATTGTCGCGGTCATTTCCACCGCGCTGGCGGTGTTCGTCTGTTCGCTGGCCGGATTCGGTTTCGCAATGTACCGATTCCGGGGCAAGAACTTCTTGTTCAACTTCATGTTCGGGTCGCTCGCGGTGCCGTACATCGTCGTACTGCTGCCGCTGTTCGTGATCCTGACCCAGGTCGGGCTGACCGAGCCGTTCTTCGCGATGATCGTGCCGTGGATCGCACCCGCGTTCGGCATTTTCATGATGCGGCAGTACATCGAGCAGACCATTCCACCCCAGCTGCTCGAAGCGGGCCGGGTGGATGGGTGCGGGGAGTTCCGCATCTTTCTCGGGATCGTGCTCCCGATCCTGCGCCCGGCGATCGGCGCGCTGGCGGTGTGGAATTTCATCAACAGCTACAACTCGTTCCTCTGGCCGTTGATGATCGTGAACGACCCCAACCGGTACACCCTCTCCCTGGGGCTCGCCAATCTCTACGGTTCACAGAGCCGGCAGATCGACCTGGTCATGGCCGGCGCGGTCCTGGCCGCCGTACCGTCCCTGGTTGTCTTCTTCCTGCTCCGCAAGCAACTGCTGGAAGGCCTAACCGCCGGTTCCGTCAAATCCTGACCGGGCATGCCGGGCCGGGGCGCGCCGGCCCGGCATTGGTCAGAGGGTGGTCGTTGTGGCTTCACCTCGGTTGCCGTTGGCACCGATCGGGACGAGTTCGAAGGTCCGGCCGGCGGTGAGGTCGACCGACTCGGCGAAGAAGACGTCGCGGTGGACGCGGCCGAGCCAGCGAGTACTGTCACCGGAGGTTTGCAGGATGTCGTACGCGTACGCATCCGAACGCACTGACCAGGCGAAGGTCAGGTGCCGGGTGGACGCGGCGCCCGGGCCCGCGTCCGCGACCTTGAAGTCGCTGACTTGGCCGGGGGCCTTGTGGATGGCGTTGACGTCGTCGAGCAGGACCTTTCCGAGGTGGCCGGTTCCGCTTGTCCGCAAGGAGATCCGGGCGATCGGGTCCTTGCTCTTGTGGACCAGGCCGCGGAACTCGGTCCAGCCGGCGCGCGGTTTGCCCGGTACGAGCTTGGTCCACGTGATCTTGTCCGGTGCCGATCGCCGGGTGAGCCCGATCTCGACGGTGGTCAGGCCCGCGGCCATGACCTGGATCTTCGTGTGGGCGGTCTGGGCGATGTCGGTTTTGAACAAGTGCATGACGCCGGTGCCGGACAGTGCGAGACTGTGCGCGCCCTCGTACGCGATGCTCTCGTCGAGTGTCACGGTCAGGCCGTCGGTCCAGTACTGCCAAGTCAGTGATCGGTCCGCGCAGCCCTGGTTGTCCCAGCCGCTGTCCCGGACCTGCTTGCCGTCGAGGTAGAACGTGCTGCCGACGCCGAGGTTGAAGCTGGTCACGATCGGGAACGCGCCGTACGGCGACCGTTCGGCGATCGCATGCGCGACACCGTCGAACTTCCGGTAGTTCAGGACATCCCGGCGGTACGGCGGTTTGCGCGGGATCTGCCGCCCGGAGCTGGCCGGATTTCCGGTCGGGCCGGACCAGAAACGCTGCTCGAGGTCGCGATAGGTGGCCCGTCCTTCCGGTGTCATGACGATGCCGTCGTTCGCGGCGCCGAGCCAGTAGTTGTCCTCGACGAACAACCCGACCGAGATCGGTCCCGGGTGTCCTGGGTAGGAGTAGTCGGCGAAGCATTCCGCCGGGTTGAAACCCCCTTGCTGATGCTCGACGCCGGCGAACGCGACCGCGCGCGGGTCGAAGCCGGCAGCGGTCGCGGTCTTCGCGCTCGCGGTCAGGTCCTTGTCGGTGTACGGCCAGCCGTAGTTGATGAAGATCGAGTCGACGGTCGGATCGCCGGGCGTGCCGAGCCAGCCGACATTCCGGTCGTTCAGCATGTTCTGGTAGTCCAGGTCGCCGTTCGGCAGGTCGGCGTCGTAGTACTGCAGGTAGAAGTGGGGGTCCTGCGCCTTGAGGTAGCGGAACAGATCGCGCAGTTTGCCGGCCTGAGCGGCGGTGATCGTCGCCTCCTGGTTGATGAACAGGCCGTCGAACCCGAAGTACTTGCGGATCTCGATCAGCTTGTCGCCGACCGGGAACGAGCCGTCCGCCGCCTGGACCAGGAACTCGTCGAAGTCGACCCCGCTACGCGGCCAGAACCAGCCGCCGATCGTCTTCACGCCGTTCTTGTGCGCGGCCTCGGTCCAGCCCGGGTTGGGGATGTCGATGACGCCGTAGTTCCGCCCCGGCGCGCCCGGGGTGGCGACCACATCGCTGGGTACGGAGGGCAGCACCTGCCCGTGCCACGTACCCCAGACGTCGATGTACGGCCAGAATCGCTGGGTGTAGACGTGCCCTTCGAGGCCGATCGGCTGGTTGCGGCCCTCGTAGATCGAGCCGGCATCGTCGAAGCTGAGGGTCGACAGTTGCACGCCGGGGTCCAGCTCCGGGTGTGCCTGCGTCGGCGTGAACGGCGCGATCCGGGATGCGAGCGGGATCAGACAGCGCAGATGCGGGCCCCAGGGATGCGTAGCCGGGTCGAAGGCGAGCAGGTCGGCCGGGTTCCACCCGTACGTCGACGGACCGGGTGGAATGCCACCCGAGCCCGGCTTGGGCACCGCAGCCGTACCCAGCGCCGTAGCATCCGCTTGCGCGCCCAACCCGCTGCCGGTCGTCGCGGCCGCCGGCCCCGTGCCGCTGATCCCCGCCAGCGCCGCCGCGAGCCCCACCCCGCCAACCGTGATCAAAGTCCGCCGGGAGACCTGCTGTGGATCCGTCATCGCCTCACGCTCCCCAGATATACCGGTTTAGTTAGCACCGCATCATAGGGACGACATACCCACAACAGAAGAGCTGAACTGGTTTTGCTTGTTAGTGCTGACAAAGGTGACGGTGCCGGAGTGGAACGCGAGTTCGTGGGATCTCTGAGATTGCTCTCAGGTTCGAGGTGGACCGGTTGGGGTACCGGAGGGCGGGTGTACTGACGGGGAGGTTGGCTGGTGGTTGCGGTGACGCGGAGTGTGGCGGACCTGGCCTGGTTTCGGCGGGAGTTGGAGCGGGAGCGCGAGTTCCGGCTCGAGCAGCTCATTCACCTGTCGTACGAAGTGAGCGATCCGGCCCGGGCCGATGTCAGGACCAAGCTGACGGTCGGCGCGCGGCACGCGCTGGCGGAGATCGATGCGGCGCTGTTCCGGATCTCCAAGGGGAAGTTCGGGACGTGTGAACTCTGCGGGCGCCCGATCTCCGTGCAGGTCTTGGCGGCCTGCCCGGCGACCAGGTTGTGCCTGTCATGCGAGCGCTGACGCCGGCTCCAGGTACGGCGTCACGTTCCGCAGCGCACGATCGACGTACTCCTGCTTCTCGCCGACCGGAGCCACGTAGTCCATCGCGCCAGCCGCCGCGGTCAGCCCGTGCAGGCGGGCGATTGTCCACGTGGCCAAGTACGTCGAGGCAAGGCATCCACCGGCCGTGGCGAGGTTGCCTCGGGCAAAGAACGGCTGGTTGAGTACGTTCACGCCGGCCGCGACGACCCATGGTTTCGTGGTCACATCCGTGCACGCCGGGACGTCCGCCAGCAAGCCGAGCTTCGCCAGTACGAGCGTGCCGGAGCACTGTGCGGCCAGCAGCTGGCGGCGTACGTCGAGTTGGCGCAAGGTCTGCATGATGGCCGTATCCTCGACCACCTCGCGGGTCCGGCGGCCGCTGCCGACGATGACCGCGTCGGCGGTGCAGGCTTCGTCCAGATCGATGGTCGCGTCGATCGTCACGCCGTTCATCGAGGTCACGCGCGGAGTCGGGGCAGCGATCGACACCTTCCAGCCGGGCGCGCTGACCCGGTTCAGGATGCCGAGGGCGATCAGTGAGTCGAGTTCGTTGTAGCCGTCGAAGGTCAGGATCGCGGTGTGCATACCGGCAGGCTAGGTCGGTCAGTTCATGACTGTCCAAGAATTGTCATGCATACAATCGCGGGTGTGAGAACACCGAAGTACAAGGCGCTGGTCGACACCCTGGCCGGGCAGATCCGGGCCGGGCGGTTGCCGGCCGGGCATCGGCTGCCGACGCACCGGCGGCTCGCTTCGGACGAAGGCATCGCCCTCGTGACGGCCTCCCGGGTGTACGCGGAGCTGGAAGCGATGGGGTTGATCAGTTCCGAGCAAGGGCGCGGGACCTTCGTACGCGACCTTGCAGTGACGCCCGGTGAAGGGATCTCCGAACGGGAGGTCGCCGCCGACGCCGTCGACCTGAGTTTCAATTCGCCGTCGGTGCCGGGCCAGGCGGACCTGCTGCGACAGGCGTTGCGCGACCTGGCCGGCGCCGGTGATCTCGACGCGTTGTTGCGCTACCAGCCGCATCGCGGCCGCGGCCAGGATCGCGCCGCGGTCGCCCGCCACCTACGCCGCCGCGGACTCGACGTCGGCCGCGAGCGCATCCTGCTCGTGAACGGCGCCCAGCACGGCCTCGCGGTGACAGCGATGGCGCTGTTCAAACCGGGCGACGTGATTGCTGTCGACGCCGTCACCTACTACGGCTTCATCGTGCTCGCCCGCACGCTGGGCCTGGAGCTGGCGCCCGTACCGATCAGTGAGCACGGCCCCGACCTCGACGCACTCGAAGGCCTGTGCCGATCCCGCCGCGTACGCGCGATCTTCGCGATGCCGACAATGCACAACCCACTCGGCCTGGTGTACGACGAGCCGCAGCGTACGCGGTTGGCAGCCATCGCCGCCCGCCACGATGTACTGATCGTCGAAGACGCCTCCTACGCGTACCTCGCCGACAATCCGCCACCGCCCTTGGCGGCCTTCGCGCCCGACCGCACTGTGTACGTTTCCAGTCTTTCGAAGAGCGTCGCGAGTGGTCTGCGGATCGGCTTCGTCGCCGCACCGGTCGAGTTGGTGCCCACGTTCGAACGCATCATCCGCGTCACCACTTGGCAGACACCGGCGCTGAACTCGGCGATCGCCTGCCGCTGGCTGGACGACGGTACGGTCGACCGGCTGGAGAAGGACAAACGTCTGGACGCCCAGCACCGACAGGCGATTGCCGACGAAGTACTTGCCGGGCTGCCGTCAGTACGCCACGCCTCGTCGTACTTCCGCTGGCTCCCGCTACCGCCGGACGCCCGACCGGACCGAATCGCCGCAACCCTGGCCGCAGACCGAATCGCCGTCTCCACGGGCGAACCGTTCGCCCCCGCACCACCACCCCCACAAGCCCTCCGCCTGGCGCTCGGCTCCGTCCCCCTCCCCACCCTCCGCACCGCCCTGCACCAAGTCCGCCAAACAATCGAATCCGACACCTCCCGCTAGGGTCGCGGTGGGGTTGGCGGGGGTGACCGGTGGGTCAGGGGTGGTGATCGCTGTGGATCATCAGGATGGTGCAGGGCTCGGGGGTGAGGCGGCGGAAGCGGTGCTGGGTGTTGCCGGGGTACGTGGCGGAATCGCGGGGGGCGAGGGTGGTGAAGGTGCTGGTGGTGTCGCCGGGTTCGCGGGTTTCGAGTTCCAGGTGGCCGGTGACGACGTACAGGAATTCGGGGCGGGCGTGGGTGAAGAATTCCTCGTACTCGGTGCCGATCTCGCTGAACTCGGTGACGTCGACGCCTTCCTGGTGCAGTAACAGGCGGGTGCCTTCGCCGAGGAGCGGCGGCTCGGCGGCTTCAGGGGCCGGCGAGACCGAGGCCAGCAGGGCTTGCTGGGTGGTGCCTAGTGCTTCGGCGATCAGGAAGAGCGATCGCATCGACGGGCGGGCCCGGCCGCGCTCGACCTGGCTGAGGAACGGGTGCGACAGACCGGTTGCCTCGGCCACCTCGACCAGCGTCCGGCCTTGGCGGTGCCGCAGTTGCCTGATCGCGGTGCCCAGCTGAACGTCCACGTCCTTCAGATTCATCTCGCGCCCTGCTCCGTCCAGCTCGCCGCATCGTTCCCGAGGTCGTCACGCGCACCCAACGATCTCACCGGGGCGGGCTCGGGGCCCGGGTGACGGCGAGCCGGGTGGGCTTCCCCGGCTTGGCCGGCGCGCCGGACTTGATGCGCTTCCCGGGCTGGTCCGGCACAGCCGGCGGGTTGGGCACAGCGGGTGGGTTAGGCACAGCCGACACAGCCGGCACAGTGGACTCAGCGGCACCCGCCAGCAACGCATCGACGGCCTCCGCCGAGTATGCGCCGCGGACCAGCTGCCGGCTGAGCCCGATGGTGCTGCTCTCGTCGGCGACCCGGGTCGGCGTGACGCGCAGGTCCTGCAGGGCCCGGGCGACGGTGTCGGCGCGTACCTGCTCCTCGATCACGCCCGCGACAACATCGAGCCGCCCAAGCGAACCACCGAGCACAAGCCGCGCCGGATTCACCGTTGCGACGATCGACGCGACCGTACGACCGACTCGCCGCGCCGCCGCCTTCAGCGCATCGAGCACCACCGGATCACCATCGAGCGCGGCACGAACCACGTCGTCCAGGTCGTGCAGACCGAGATCGCGAAGAATCGCCCGGCCGGACGCCCACGCGGCCAAGCAGCCGGACCGTCCGCAGGTACAGCGCGGGCCGTCGTCGGTGATCCGGATGTGGCCGATGTCCCCGGCCGCTCCGTTCGCGCCGTCGATGACGTTGCCGTTGACAACTATCCCGGCGCCGATGCCGTGCGAGTACTTGACTGCCAGCAGAATCCCGTCGTCAGCGGTCGCCGCGGCCTCGCCGAGGGCCAGCGCGCGGGCGTCGTTCTCGATCAGGACCGGCACGCCCCAGCGGTCGCGGAGGTGCCCGGCGAGGTCGTAGTCCTCCCAGTGCCGCATCGTCGTACCCTCCAGCAGCCGCCCGGTGGCCGGGTCGACCGGGCTCGGGATGCCCATCCCGACGCCGACGAGCCGGGCCGCGCTGTCGGCCCGCAGCAGCGCATCGCCCTGGTCGAGCAGCTGGGGGATGAGCTGGTCCGGCGGCTGGGAGGTGTCGAGCCGCAACGTCTCCATCCGGAGCGTACGACCGGCGAGGTCCGCGACCGCGATCCGGCCGCGGAGCTGACCGAGGTCGAAGATCAGCACCACCCGGTCGCGGTCGTCGAAGCGCAGCAACTGCGCGGGGCGCCCGCCGTCGGAGCTGGCCGCGCCCGCCTCGTACACGAGATTGGCCCGGAACAACTGGTCGAGCCGCTCGAAGAGGGTGGTCCGCGAAACGCCGGTCGCGGCCAGCAACTGCTGCCTGGTCCAGCCCGGCCGGCTGCGGATCAGCGCGAAGATGTGCCCGGCCGACGCCGACCCACCGGGCGCCGGCGCGCCGGCGGCCGACCCACCAGCACTCGAGCCGGCACTCGAGCCGGCACTCGAGGAATCGGCAGCTACGGCTTCCGGCGGTTCGGAGCTCACGCGCGCATCGGTCCCCTC
The DNA here is from genome assembly GCF_039531045.1 of Kribbella hippodromi. Taxonomy (NCBI): domain Bacteria; kingdom Bacillati; phylum Actinomycetota; class Actinomycetes; order Propionibacteriales; family Kribbellaceae; genus Kribbella; species Kribbella hippodromi. Next base: position 219,040 of record NZ_BAAAPH010000008.1, read on the forward strand.
GATGGTGTGCCTTGACGTACGACGGCTACCCTAGTTACGTTCAGTCAGCATACTAAAGTCCAGGGATCATCCAAAGCCCGAGACGAGAGAGGTCGCCGCCATGACCGTCGACGCGACCCTGGCCGAGGGCGCCGCGCAGGTGCTGCGCGACAACGACAACGGAGTGATCCTGGTCGCTGCCCCGAGCCTGTACCCGCACCAGTGGAGCTGGGACGCCGCCTTCATCACCGTCGGGCTGGCCCGGGTGTCGGTGCCGCGCGCGCTGGCCGAGCTGTCCTGGCTGCTCGGCGCGCAGTGGAAGACCGGGATGATCCCGCACATCGTCTTCGACGCCGCCGACGGCTACTTCCCCGGCCCGGAGCGCTGGCGCACCGAGCTGTCTCCGAACCGTCCGGCCACTCCGCCCACGTCGGGGATCTGTCAGCCGCCAGTGCACAGCCTGGCGCTGGCCGCGATCGTCGAGGCGGCCCGGCACGGCAGTGCGGCGGATCGGAGGATGGCGACGGAGTTCGTCCGCGACACGCTCGACCAGTGGCTGGCCTGGCACGAATGGCTCGCGACCGTACGCGACCCGGATCGCACCGGCCTGTTCGAGATCCATCACAGCTGGGAATCCGGGATGGACAACTCGCCGCGCTGGGACGCGCCGTACACCCGAGTCACGCCCGGTGCGATGGAGCCCTTCGTACGCCGCGATCTCGCGCACGTGGAGGACGCGACCGAGCGCCCGACCGACCTGGATTACCGCCGGTACATCTGGCTGGTCGACCAAATGGCCTCGGTGCGGTACGACGACGCCGAGGTACAACGCGTGATCGACTTCCGGGTGAGCGATGTGTTCAGCTCGGCGCTGCTCGCGCTGTCCAGCGATGTGCTGGCGGAGCTGGCCGACACGGTCGGCCGGCAGGACGCCGCGGATCGGCTGCGGGCGATCGCCAAGCGGTCGCGGGACGGGGTCGCGGCCTCGGTGTCGCCGGCGACCGGGCTGGCGCAGGATCGCGATGTGCGGACCGGTGAGTGGTTGTCGACAGCAACCGTCGGTGGGTTCGCGCCGCTGTTGTGCGGCGGTGATCCGGGGCTGGTCTCAGCCCAGCGGGAGTCGTTCCTCGGCCCGGAGTGGTGCGGGCATCCGGAGCTTCGGCACGCGGTACCGCCGACGACCTCCCCGGCGGATGCGGCGTTCGACCCGCGGCGGTACTGGCGCGGCCCGCAGTGGCCGGTGATCAACTGGCTGTTCGCGCGCGCGGCTGTTGAGCGCGGGGACGACGAGTTGGCCGGCCTGCTGCGGGAGGAGTCACTGCGGCAGCTCAGCGATGGCAGTTTCTCCGAGTACTACCACCCGCTGAGCGGAGCCGCGCTGGGCAGCCGCAACCAGTCCTGGACCGCCGCCGTCGCCCTGGACTGGCTAGGTCGAGCCTGGTAGCCCAGCCCAGCCCAGCCGCGACCTGGCCTGCTGCACGTCCTAGCCCACTGAGTTCACCACGTTGAGCGGTGCCTCCCCGCCCAGGACGCGGCGCAGGTTCTCCCCGACCATGGCGCGTACGCGGACGCGCGACTGGTGTGAGTTCGCCGCAATGTGCGGCGTCAGATAGACGTTGGGCAGATCGTGCAGCGGCGAAGCCGGGTCCAGCGGCTCGGGATCGAAAACGTCCAGCGCCGCGCCGGCGGGGTGCCCCTCCCGGAGGCCGGCGGTCAGCGCATCCGTGTCGATCAGACCGCCGCGGGCGCAGTTCACCAGGATCGCGCCCGGCTTCATCCGCTTGAACTCCGCGGCGCCGAACATCCCGCGGGTGTCGGCGTTGAGCGGTAGATGCAGGCTGATCACATCCGCTTCGGCGAGCAGTGTGTCGAGGGTGACCGGGCGGGCGTTGGGTACGTCGAGCGGGCGGCGCGCCACGTACATCACCTCCGCCCCGAACCCCTGCACTCGCTGGGAAACCTCGCGCGCCACCGCGCCCATGCCAACCAGACCGATCCGCAGCGCGCCAAGCTCATCGGCCAGGCCGGTGCGGTTGCGGAGCACGTTGAGGATGGCCATCAGTACCCAGTCGGCTACCGCGGGAGCGTTGGCGCCGGGCGTGTTCGCGACCGGGATGCCCTGCGCCGCGGCCTGGGCGATGTCGATGGAGTCATAGCCGACGGCAGGCTGCTGGATGAAGCGGCACCGCTTCATCGCCGCGATCGCAGCCTGATCGAGCAGGTACCGGCGGGCCGCGTCCGCGATCACCACGTCGGCGTCGCGGACCAGCTCGTGCAGTTCATCGCGGTCGCCGCGGCCGGAGGCGATCCTGATCTGCAGCTGATCGGTCCCGGCCAGTTCACGGACGAGCGCCTCGTCGTACGCCGACAAGCATGCGACGACGTCAGAGTTCGCGTACGTCATGAATGGCCTCCTCCTTCAGGCGCATGCCGAGACCGGGCGTGGTCGGTGCGTGGATGACGCCCTCCACCGGGCGGATCGGATCAGCGAGGAAGTGCTGGTACAGCGGACCGAGCCGCAGCAAGTACTCCATCTCCGGAATCAAGCCCGGCGACGCCGAGAACGTGAGCGCCGCGTTGCACTGCAGCGACTGCCCGTGTGGGATGAACTGCCGCCCGGCCGCCGAGATCAGCGCCCCGATCCGGTTCATCTCGCTGATCCCGCCGCCCCAATGCGGATCGGCCTGGTACAGGTCGAGCGGCGCGTGCCGCAGCAACCGGGCAATGCCCCAGTGCGTGTACTCGTGCTCACCGCCCGCGAGCTGCGTGCGCCCGCCGACGAGATCGCGCAACGCGGCCAGCCCGGCGGTATCGTCAGGGAGCAGCGGTTCTTCGATCCAGCGCAGCCGCAGGTGCTCGGTCTCCCGCGCGACCGCGACCGTGAACGGGATGTCCCACGAGTTCCACGCGTCCAGCATGATCTCGAGGTCGTCGCCACCGGCCGCACGGACCGTCTCGACCAGCTCGACGACCTTGCGGACCCCCGTGCGCCCGTCATTCGGCCCCCAGCGCGGGAACCACTTCAACCCGCGGAACCCGAGCGCGCGGAGTTCCTTGGTCCGCGCCGCGACCGCCTCGGGCTCCAGCGAATCGCCCAGCGTCGAGGCGTACGCGGGCGCGGCGTCGCGGGTCGGTCCACCGAGCAGCACGTGCGCCGGTACGCCGAAGTGCTGCCCGCGGATGTCCCACAGTGCGCAGTCGAGCGCGGACAGTGCGAGCATGCCGGCGCCGGCGCGGCCGTGGATCATCGACCGGTAGGCGATGTCCCAGACGCGGGCGCCCGCGAGCGGGTCCAGACCGACGACGGTGTTGCGCAAGGTGGTCCGCAGCAGGTGCGCCTGGTCGCTCGACAGGACGGCGGTGGTGCCGGTGAGGCCCTCGTCGGTGTCGACGTGCAGGAACAGCTGCCGAACCTCGAGCATGCCGTCGTCGCGGCGGACCAGTTGCTCTGGGTCACGATCGGCGTACTCCGGGTAGAGGTCGACCGGGCGGCGCAGGCGCTGGTCCCACAACGGCCGGTCGGCGGGCAGCGCGCCGACGTACTCGACGCAGCGGATGCCGGAGATCCTCACACTGTCACCTCGAAAATAGATCTGTTCAGCAGGTGTACAAAAAGCCGGATGATCAGGCTACAGTGTTGACACTCTCAACATCGAGGCTCAACCCGAACCCGAGGTGACGTCAAGTGCCTGAAGATCCGACGCTCGCGGTCGCCGCGGGTGGCGTGCGGCGCCCGGAAGGGGCGGCCGGGCGGATGGTCGGGCGTTCGGTCCCCAGTGACCAGGCGCGGGCGGCCGTCGACGGCCGGCTCGAGTACGTGACCGATCGCCGCCTGCCCGGCATGCTGCACGGCGCCGTGCTGCGGGCGAAGGTCCCGCACGCGCGGATCCTCCGGATCGACACCACCGCCGCCCGGGCGATGGCCGGCGTACGCGCGGTCGTGCTGGCCGCGGACGTCCCGTTCAACCTGCTCGGTCCGAGCGAGGCGAACGGCCCGGTGCTGGCCGCGACGACGATCCGGCAGGTCGGCGATCCGCTGGCGCTGGTGGCCGCGGTCGACGAGGGTACGGCCCGCCGCGCCGCCGAGGCGATCGTGGTGGAGCTCGAACCGCTGCCGGTGGTGGCCGACGCGGCGGCGGCGCTCAGCCCCGATGCGACGCCCTTGTACCCGACCGGGAACGAGGCAGGCCGGATCTCGTTCGCGTCCGGCGATGTCGAAACCGCGCTGGAGGCCGCCGACACGGTGATCGAGCGCGACGTCTTCACGCCCGCCCAGGAACACGTCGCGATCGACACCCCGGGTGGCGTCGCGGTCTGGGAGAGCGGTCGGGTGACGATCTGGTGCGGCTCGCAGAACCCCGGGCTGCACACCCGGCAGGTGGCGCGCGCGATGGGCGTCGAGGTAGCGGACGTCCGGATGATCGCCGGCCCGGTCGGTGGCGCGTTCGGCGCCCGGAACGACGACCCGATGCCGACCCTGCTCGCCGTCCTCGCGAAGGCGGCCGGGAAGCCGGTGGCGATGCGGATGACCCGCGAGGAGACGATGATCTCGGGCGCCAAGCGGCACCCGTTCAGTACCCGGCTGCGGCTCGGGATCGATGCCGACGGCAAGTTCATCGCGAGTGACATGACCGCGGTCGCCGACACCGGTCCGTACCTGACTTCCGGTCCGTTTGTTTTGAAGACGTCCGCGGAGATGTCGGTCGGGCCGTACCGGATGGGCGTCGCCCGGTATGACGGGCGGGTCGCGCACACCAACAATGCGAATGCCGGCGCGTTCCGCGGGTACGGCGTACCTCAGGTCGCTTTCCCGCTGGAGACCGCGATCGACGAGGCGGCCGAGCGGCTCGGCGTGGACCCGGTCGAGCTGCGGATGCGCAACCTGCTGCGCGGCGGCGAGCGGCACGGCCTGTACGGACACGTGATCACCACCGGCCTGCGCGCCGCCGAGACCCTGCAAGCGGCGGCCGGCGACGAATGGTGGGCGGACCGGAAAGCCTGGCAGGCGAAGGCGCAGGGCCCGTGGCGGCGCGGCACCGGGATCGCCCTGGCGGTGAAGGGGGTCGGCATGGGCAGTGGTCGCGGCGACGCGGCGCGCGCCCGGCTGATCATCTCGCTCGACGGCCGGATCCGGATCTGGGCCGGTCCGAACCACACCGGCCAGGCGATCGACGTCGCGTACCGGCAAGTCGCTGCGGACACGCTCGGGTTGCCCGCTGACCAGATCGAGGTCGTTGTCGGTGACACCCAGCTCGTTCCCGAGTCCGGTGCGACCGCGGCGTCGCGCAGCATGTACGCCGGTGGTGCCGCCGTTCGCGCGGTCTGCCGGCAGTTGCTGGAGGCGGCGGGCGAGCACTCGCTGGACGATCTGCCCACGCTCGCGGCCAAGCTGGTCGCGGACGAGCGCGCCGAGTTCGAGGCGACCTTCCACTTGCCGGACGTGAGCGACACCGGGCTGATCGATCCCGAAGAGCTCGGCACGTACGCGCCGCACCTCGTCTACGGCGCGTCGGCGCAGGTGGTCCGGCTGGAAGTGAACGAGCTGACCGGCGAGATCCGGGTGCTGGGTGTCGTCTGTGCCGTGGACTGCGGGACGGCGATCAACCCCGGTGCCGTGATCGGCCAGGCCGAGGGCGGCGTCGCGCAAGGGCTCGGCTTCGCGCTGATGGAGGACTACCGGCTTGCCGATGGGCAACCGGTGACACGCAGTCTGGAGAACTACTTGATCCCGACGATCCGCGACGTACCCGAGATCCGCACCTTGCTGATCGCGGGAGACGAGCCGAGCGGCCCGATGGGCGCGAAGGGAATGGCCGAAGTGGTGATTGTGCCGACTGCCGCTGCGGTCGCGGCGGCGGTGGCGGACGCGGTCGGGGTACGGCCGGACCGGTTGCCGATCACGCCGGAGATGCTGCTGATGGCGCGGGCGTCATGAAAGTCAACGGGCATCTGGTGACGTCGCCGGAGCCGGACACCCGGCTGCTGGACTACCTGCGCGACGAGCTCGGGCTGACCGGCAGCAAAGAAGGCTGCGGGATGGGCGAGTGCGGCAGCTGCACGGTGCTGATCGACGGGCGTCCGGCGTGCTCGTGCCTGGTGCTCACCGGGCAGGTCGCGGCGGCCGAGATCGTCACGGTGGAAGGGATCGCCGAGCATCCGCTGGGGCCGGCGCTGCAGGAGGCCTTGATCAAAAATCAAGCCGTGCAGTGCGGGTTCTGTACGGCGGGGATCGTGGTTTCGGCGGCCGCGCTGCTGGCCGAGGAGGCTGATCCGGACGAGGACCGGATGCACGCGGCGCTGGAGGGAAACCTCTGCCGGTGTACGGGGTACGGCGCGATCACGCGGGCGCTCCGGAGTGTGCGCCGATGATGATTTCGCCGGACTCCACGATCGAGCTGGCCACCGTGTCGGGCGAGGGGAATTTGCTTGCCGGGGGCACCGATGTGCTGGTGCAGCGGCGGGACGGGCGGGACTTCGGGACGCTGGTGGATGTCACGAACCTGGCGGACGCGCCGGCTGTGGTGGAGCGGCGGGACGGGTTGCTGGTGTTGTCCGCGTTGGCGCCGATCGCGAAGATTGATCGGCAGTTGGGGGAGGCGCTGCCGGGGTTGCGGATGGCGATTGCTTGTTTCGCGTCGCAGCAGATCCGGAACCGGGCGACGCTGGGTGGAAATCTGGCAAATGCTTCGCCTGCCGCTGATTGTGTGCCGCCGTTGGTGGCTGCTGAGGCCGTGCTGGTGTTGCGGTCGGCGGCCGGTGCTCGGCGGGTGCCGGTTGAAGAGTTTGCGCAGGGACCGCGGCGGACTTGTCTGCGGGCCGGCGAGTGGGTGCATGCGGTCGAGGTGCCGGACTTGAGCGATCGGGTCGAGGGTTTCCGGAAGATCGCCGGGCGGCGCGCGCTGGCGATCTCGGTCGCCAGCCTGGCGTGGTCCTGGCGAGAAACGCCGGATGGCCTGAAGGACGTCCGCCTGGCGGCTGGAGCTGTCGCACCAACCGTCATCCGCTGCAAGCAAACCGAAGCCCTGCTCAACGCCGAACAGCCGACTGCTCGCGCCGAACAGCCGACGGCTCGTGCCGAACAGGCGACGGCTCGCGCCGAGCAGGCAACCGCCCCAACAGCTCGCGCCGAGCAGCCGGCCGGTCGTCCGCTGGCCGCGGCGGGCGTGACGCGGGCTGCGGTCACGGCCGCGTTGCAGGCTGACATTTCGCCTATTGACGACTTGCGCGCTAGTGCCGCGTACCGGCGGGCGGCGTTGGCCGGGGTGCTGGTTGAGGCGCTGGGTGCTCATCTACTGGAGGTTTTGTGAAGACATCCGCCACGATTCGGCTCGATCAGCCGGTCACCGATGCGGCCGAGTTGTCCCGGCGCGCCGAGGACCTGGGGTTCGACGGTGTCTGGGTCGCCGATCACTACTTCCATCGCGACGCCAGTGCCGCGCTGTCGCTGATGGCTACCGCGACCACCCGCGTCACCCTCGGCACCGCGGTGACCAGCCCGCTGCTGCGGCACCCGGCACTGCTCGCCAGCCTGGCCGGTTCGATCAACGAGATCAGCGGCGGCCGTCTCGTCCTGGGCGTCGGCCCGGGCGGGTACGAGTTCGCCACCGAGCTGGGTACGCCGATCAAACGGCCCCTCGGCTTGACCAGAGAAACCGTCCGGATCGTCCGTGGATTGATGGCAGGCCCAACAACCGAGGCCGGCGACACGTTCCGTACCCAGAACGCCGCGCTGAAGTTCAGCGCGCCGCCGGCACCGGTGTACCTGGCCGCCCGTGGTCCGAAGATGCTCCGGCTGGCCGGTGAGATCTCCGACGGGGTGATCACGCACGGACTGAGCGCCGGCCACATCGAGTACGTGATCGACCAGGTGTCCGTGACCGAGCAGCGTCCGCGGGTCGTCGTGATGCTCGACGTCCAGGTCGACGAGGACCGCGGCCGGGCGCTGGATGCGCTGCGGCCACGCTGCCTGAACATGGCCGGTGGCTCGTACGCCGACGAACTGATCGAGATCTACGGCCTGAACCGGCCGGACGTCGAGCGGTTGCGCGCGGCCGTACGCTCCGGCGACCGCGACGCGGCGACCGCGCTCGTCACCGACGAAATGGTCGACGCCTTCACCATCGCCGGGCCGACGGCACACGTCGCGGACCGGCTGTCCGAGCTGGCGAGCTTCGGCGTCGACGAGGTGATCCTCTCGACCGCGGCCGGCGGCCTGGACGAAACCACGAACAGCTTGACCGAACTGGCGAAAGCAGTGATCCGATGAACTTGCCGAAAACCGCCGCCGTCCTGGGTTCCGGGGCCGGTGCCCTGTCCTGCGCGATGGAGATGTCGCTGGCCGGGATCGAGGTGACCGTTGCCGACTTCCCGCAGTTCGCGAGCGGCATCGAGGCACTCGCCGACACCGGTGTGATCAAGCTGAAGTGCCCGTGGCACGGGGTCGACGAGGCGCCGATCGCGGGTACGTCGACCAGCCCGGCGCAGGCGGCCCGTGACAACGAGCTGATCCTGGTTTCGGTGCCCGCGTTCGGGCACGAGACCTTCGCCGAACTGCTCGCCGAGGTCCTGGTCGACGGGCAGTCGGTGGTCTGGATGGGCGAGGGCGGCGGCGCGCTGGCGCTGGCCGCAGCGCTCCGGCGGGCGGACCGGAAGCTCGATATCCAGATCGCCGAGTCGAACAGCCTCCCGTACGGCGCCCGGGTGCGCGCGCCGGGTCTGATCACCGCTTCGCGCAAGGCCGGTGGTACTCGGGTGGCCGGGTTACCGGCCGGCAACGGGCTGATCGAGGTCGTCACCACGATCTGGCCGTGGCTCAGCCCAGCCGAGAACGTCTGGGAGACGATGCTCCTGAACTTCAACGCGATCGACCATGTCGCGCCGATCATCTGCAACCTCGGCGCGGTCGAAGGCCGAACGGCTCCGTACCTGCTGTGGGGCGAAGGGTCGACCCCGGCGGTGTCCCGCGTGATCGAGTACGTGGACGCGGAACTGCTCGCGATCCGGGCCGCGCTCGGCCTGAAGGACCGCGCCGGGTACGCCGACTACCTGGTCGAGCAGGGCTTCGCGGCCAAGCGTGGCGAGACGCTGCACGAGACCTTGCAGTCGTCGGCCTTCGCGAGCAGCACGATCGCGACCGGCCCGGACGCGCTGAACAGCCGGTACATCACCGAGGACGTACCGTACGCGCTGGTGCCGCTGTCCTCGCTGGGCGACGAGCTGGGCGTACCGACGCCGACGATCGACAGCCTGATCCAGCTCGCCGGGATCGCGACCGAGACCGACTTCTGGAAGGTCGGCCGGACCCTGGCCGACCTCGGACTGGACGGCGCGGGCAAGGACGGCCTGCTGGCAGCAGCACGGGACGGCTGGTGGTAACCGCGGTCCGGGACGGGACCGTTGCCGAAGCCAACGACCTGAACCTCCCGGCGGACCTTTCGGTGGCGGGAAAGGTGGTGCTGCCCGGCCTGGTGAACGGGCACGACCACCTGCGCTCGCTGCTGCCGTTCACGCGGCGCTCCGACACCAGCGCGCTGGCCGACCTGATCGAGGCCGGCCGGCTCGCCGGAACGGCCGCGACCGCCGAGGACTACCGCGCGCTCACGGCACTCGCGTCCGCCCGGCAGGTGCTCTCCGGGGTGGTCTCCGCTGTCGATCACGTCTACCCGCTGCATGACGAAGCGATGCTGCGGGCAGTCGTCGAAGGGCACGCGGAAGCCGGGTTGCGCGGGCAGATCGCGTACGGCGTGAGTACCGCGATCGATCTTGACCGGGCAGTGGCCGCCGCGGACGACGTCGTACCCGCCGAACGGCTGTACTTGGCGCCGGTGTCGCTGCGGCAGACCTCCGTGGACGACTACCGGGCGTCCGTCGCGGCCGCGGAGCGTACTGGGCTCAGGCTCTACACCCACATCGCCGAGACGCGGGACGAGGTCGAGCGTTGCCAGGCCGAGACTGGCCTGCGGCCGATCGAGTTCCTGCACAGCATCGGCTTCCTGCGACCCGGTACGGTCCTCGTCCACTGCGTGCAGGTCAACGACGCGGAGATCGAGCTGCTCGCGCAGAACTCGGTATCCGTCGTGTACTGCCCGTCGAATCACCTGAAACTCGCGAAGGGCTTCGCGCCGGTCCTGGCGATGCGTGACGCCGGGGTCCGGGTGTGCCTTGGGATCGACGGCATGACCGACCTGTTCACCGAAATGCGGCAGGCCGTGTACGCCCAGGGATCGGCCGCCGCCCGTCCGGGCGCGCTGACCACCGAATCCGCCTGGCGGATGGGAACCACCGACGGGTCCGCGGCGATCGGCGACGGCGACCCTGGTTTGATCACAGTCGCCGCTGACGACGTACGCCTCGCGCCACTCGTCGATCCGGTGCATGCGCTGGTCCATCGCGGTTCGGGCCCGCAGGTACGCGACGTGCTGGTGGACGGCGAACTCGTCGTCCGCGACGGCGAGCTGGTCAAGGCCGACCTGGCCGAGTTGACCGAGCGGGCCTGGAAGGCGACTCGCGGCATCGCGGAACGCACCGGCAAGGAGGTGCGGTCCGACTGGAACTGGCAGCAGAACTGACGTTCCCCGGCCGGCGGCGCCCCCTTACGGCCATCACCCACAGCAGTGAAAGACCGACCGGTCGCACGACTCGCGACCTGAATGAGGAAGGCTGAAAGATGCGTCCACGCGTCGAAGGCAGGCTCCCCGGACTCCTGCAGGCGAAGGCCAGCCGCCGAGGGTTCCTGATCGGTGCCGGCAGTATCGGCCTGGCCACGGCCATGGCCGGCTGCGGTTCCGGCGGGTCCGGTGGCTCCGGCAAGAACGGCACTCTGACCATCTGGGCGTCGACGACGTTCGTCCCCGGTGGCGAATCGGCCCTGAGCAAGGCGGCCGACGATTTCGGTTCCAAGAACGATGTCAAGGTCACGGTCCAGGGCTTCGCGGCCAACGACCTGATCAACAAGATCACCACCACGCTCAGCGGCGGTGGCGGCCCGGACCTGGTGATCGTCGACGTCTCCCAGGTCGCGCAGCTGGCCGCGGCCAAGCTGCTGGCCGACCTGACCGACCGGGTCACCCCGATCAAGAGCCAGTTCTTCCCCGGCAACATCGCCGCCGCGACCTCCGAGGGCAAGATCTACGCGGTCCCGTACGACACCTCGAACGTCGCGCTGTTCTACAACAAGAAGATGTTCGAGAAGGCCGGCATCAGTGCGCCGCCGACCACCTGGGACGAGCTGCGTTCCGCTGCCAAGGAGCTGACCGGCGGCGGCAAGTACGGCTACATGCTGGGTGCGAAGGGCTACGGCTCGTACCTGTACTGGCCGTGGTTGTGGCAGAACGGTGGCCAGGTCACCACCCCCGACTTCACCAAGGCGACGTTCGACAGCCCGGAGGGCCTGGAGGCGTGGCAGTTCTACGCCGACCTGTACCTGAAGGACAACGTCGTCCCGCCGACCTTCCTCGGGGTGACCGACTCGTGGGACCAGTTCCTGCAGCCGTTCATGACCGAGACGGTCGCGATGATGCCGATGGGTGACTTCGGCATCGCGCCGCTGGCCAAGGGCAACCCGAAGCTCGAGTACGGCGTCGCGCCGATGCCCAAGAAGGTGCAGAGCTCCACTGTCCTCGGTGGCAACGCGGTCGCGGTGACGAAGGCGGCGAAGAACGCCGACCTGGCCTGGAAGTTCACCTCCTGGCTGACCTCGGCGGAGCAGGAGAAGGTGCTGGAGGAGGGCTACAAGCGGATCCCGGCCCGTACCGACATCACCGGCTCGGACTTCGCCGGCAAGGACCCGGCCCGCGCAGTGTTCGTCCAGCAGGCCGCTACCGCTGTGTCCCGCCCGCCGGTGCCGAACTGGGGTGCGATCGAGTGGGGGGTGATGGCCGACGCGTGGGACTCGGTGATCCAGAAGAAGAAGGCCCCGGCCGACGCGCTGAAGGCGGCCGCGACCGACTCGACCGCGAAGCTGACCAAGAAATAGAGGACCGATGACTCTGACCGAGGTCAAGCACACTCCGGCAGGGCCGTCGCCGGCTGCCGCATCGGTGCGACCTTTGCGACAGCGTCTGACCGCTCTGTCACCGTTTCTCTACCTCCTGCCGGCGCTGCTGGCGCTGGCCGGAATCCTTGGCTACCCGGTGCTCGACGCGATGTGGACGAGTCTCAAGCACAGTGTGCCGACGGACCCGTCCGCCGACCGGTTCACCGGGCTGGCCAACTATCGCGCCATCTTCGGCAACGGCGCGTTCTGGACCGCGCTCGGCCACACCGGCCTGTGGGCGCTCGCGAACCTGGTGCTGCAGCTGACGCTCGGCTTCGGGCTCGCGTTGCTGATGCACCAGAAGCTGGCCGGCCGCGCCCTGTTCCGCAGCGTGGTGATCATCCCGTGGGTGGTGCCGTCGGTGGTCGTCGCGGTCATCTGGCGGTACCTGCTGGACCCGACGTCCGGTCCGCTGAACCAGTTCCTGATGAGTACCGGCCTGACTCAGGAGCCGGTGCTGTGGCTGGCGAACCAGGCGACGGCGATGCCGGTCGTGATCCTGCTCAGCGTCTGGAAGTGGACGCCGTTCGTCGCGGTGATCCTGCTGGCCGGGCTGCAGGCGATCCCGGAGGAGCTGCACGAGGCCGCGATGATCGACGGGGCCGGTCTGTGGGGACGGCTGCTGCACGTCGTCATCCCGGGCATCCGCACTTCGCTGACGCTGGCGAGCCTGCTCACGGTCGGCTACTCGGTGAACAACTTCAACGGAATCTGGCTGTTCACCCAGGGCGGCCCGATCGGTGCGACCGAAACGCTGACGACGTTCGCCTATCGCAAGGCGTTCACCGAATTCGACTTCGGCAGCGCGGCAGCGGTCGCCGTGGTGCTCTTCGCCGGGTTGTTCATCGTCAGTACGGCGTACTTCTTCAGCGTCGAGGGACGGAAGGGGCGCAAACTGTGACCACCCAACGCAGGCTCGGGAGGCTGGGGCTGTACGGCGGGATGCTGGTGGCCCTGGTGGTTTTCGTCGGGCCGTTCCTGTACGCGGTCCTGTCCAGCCTGAAACAGCCGTCGGAACTGAACGGGGTGGTGAAGAGCTTCCTGCCCGGGACGCTCTACACCGAGAACTACACGAACCTGTTCCGGACCAGCAACTTCCCGGTGTACCTGGTGAACAGCCTGGTGGTCGCGGTCGTGACGACGGCGCTGTCCTTGCTGATCGCGATCCTGGCCGGGTATGCGCTGGCCAGGTTCAAGTTCGCGGGCAACCGGCTGCTGCTGTTGTCGGTGGTGAACATGCAGATGTTCCCGGCCGTCCTGATGGCGGTCCCGCTGTACAAGATCCTCCGTGAGCTGGACATGCTGAACAGCCGGACCGGGCTGACCATCGTGTACGTGACGCTGGCGCTGCCGTTCTGTATCTGGATGATGCGCAACTACTTCCTGACCGTACCGATCGAGGTCGAGGAAGCGGCGCTGATCGACGGGTGCAACATGTTCACCGCGCTGTGGCGAGTGGCCTTGCCGCCCGCGCTGCCCGGTGCGGCGGCGGCCGGGGCGTTCTGCGTGGTGAATGTGTGGGACGAGTTCCTGTACGCGAACACGTTCATCGACAGCGACGAGAACCGGACGTTGTCGGTCGGTCTGAACTCGCTGATCGGGCAGTACACGACCGACTGGGGTCAGTTGCTCGCGGGCGGGGTGGTGATGACGATCCCGGTGGTGATCATCTTCGCGTTCCTGCAGCGGTACCTGACCCAGATCGCGGGAGGCGGCGTGAAGGGATGACCGAACTGTTGCGCGGCGGCCGTGGCGCCGACGGTCTCCCGGTGGACCTCCGGATTGCCGGCGGTCTGATCGACGAGCTCGGTACGTTGACCCCGCGCCCTGGTGAAGCGGTGGTCGAGTTGGAAGGCCGGCTGGTCCTGCCGGCCTTCGCCGAGCCGCATGTCCATCTGGACAAGGCGTTCACGGCCGAACTGGCCGCCAACCGGACCGGTGATCTGCTCGGCGCGATGACGTCGTACTCGGCGGTCGCGTCGACCCAGCGGGGTGACGCGATCGCCGTCCGCGCGATGCGGGCGCTGCGCTTGTTCGTTGCCGCCGGCACCACGGCCGTACGCTGCCAGATCGGTGCTGGGCGGTTGTCCGGGGTGACCGCGATCGAGGCGCTGGCGAAAGTACGTGAGCGGGTGTCGGCGTATGTGGAGCTGCAGATCGTCGCGCATGCCGGCGTACCGGACGGTGGCGCGGCCGGGCATCGGGCGTTGCTGCACCGGGCGCTCGATGCGGGCGCCGACCATCTTGGCGGGAATCCGTTCTTGGAGGACGATCCGGAGCTGGCGCTGGAGACCTGTCTCGAGGTCGCGCTCGATCGCGGCGTCGAGCTGGATCTGCATGTCGACGAATCGCTTGCTTCGGTGACGCTGGACCGGGTCGCGGCACGGGCCCTCGAGAGCGGTACGCGGGTGGTGGCGGCGCACTGTGTCTCGCTTGGTGGGCTGCCTGATCCGCAGGCCAAGGAGATCGCTGCCGCCGTTGCCGCGGCCGGGATGTCGGTGGTGACGCTGCCGATGACGAACCTGTTCCTGCAAGGTCGGGACGTACTGAGCGCAAAGCCCCGTGGGCTGACTGCGATCGACGCGCTGCGCGCCGCCGGGGTCCGGGTCGCGGCCGGGTCGGACAATGTCCGTGACCCGTTCAACTTGGTGGGTCGTTGCGATCCGTTGGAGATCGCGTCGCTGCTGGTGACCGCGGGCCATCAGCAGCCGATGGACGCGGCCGGCATGGTCGGGTCCGAGGCACGCGCCGTGATGGGTCTGCCCGCGGGCGGTTTGGTTGCCGGTGCGCCGGCTGATGTGGTTGCGCTGGGCGCCGGGGATCTGGACGATGCCATCGCCCGGGCGCCAGGCGATCGACTCGTCTGGCACCGCGGGCAGTTGGTGGCACAAACAGTCACCACTACGGACGTACCGTTCTAATGGCGCCTGGTAAGCGGGATGGTCAGGACCAGCAGGGCGGCGCAGAGCAGGTAGGTGCCGGGCAGCTCCAGGCTGGTTGCGGCAAGCAAGCCGATGCCGTAGGCACCGATTCCGGTGCCGGCATCGAAGGCCGTGTTCCACACCGCGCTCGCGGTCACCGCCTGCTCCGGCGGCGTGCGCTCGAACACGGCGATCTGGGTGAGGCTCTGCGTCGCGCCGTACCCGATGCCGAAGAGCGCGACGCCGGCCAGCAGCGCGGCCGTACGTCCGTGGCCCTGCAGTGCGATGGCAACGAGGGCCAGGCCAACGATGCCGGCGGCAATCATCGTCGGCTGCAAACCTCGACCGCCGAATCGGTCATGGATGTGTCCTATCCGCCAGCGGCTGACGGTGCTGCACACTCCGAGTACGAGCAGGGCGATCGTGGCGAGCGAGCCGTCCGGGCGGGCGATCGGCAGGAACGTCAGCAGGCCGCCGCCGGAGAGCATCACGACCAGGAGCACGATGGCCGGCCCGCTCGCGGAGCGTACGGCCGGTCCGGCGGCGGTCTTGGTGTGCGGAGAGTCGTCTTGGCGGCGCCGGAGTCGCAGCACGAACGGGATCGCCAGCAAGGGCGCGGCGGCCAGTACGGCGACCCACCCGAACCGGCCGGACGAGGTCAGCGCGGCACCGGCCGGGATGGCGATCAGGTTGGGGACCGCGATGCACAGCCCGTACACGCCGATCGCTTCGCCGCGTCGATCGGCCGGTGCGACCGACGTACTGAGCAGGGCGCCGATCACGGTCAGGATCGCGAAGCCGATGCCGCGTACGGCCGAGATCGCGGCCAGCCAGCCGAGGCTGTCGCTGAGCAGGTAGAGGGGCGCGGGGGAGCCGAGCGCGATCAGGCCGATCACGAGCAGGACCGGCGTACCCAGGCGGCGTTCGAGCCACGGGACGACCGCCTGGACGGCGACCGTGCAGCCGAGCATGACGGCTGTCACCGCGCCGGCCGATCCGGCACCGGTGCCGCCGCGAACCGCGTACGAGGGCAGCGACGCGAGGGTCAGGAAGAAGCTCGAGAAACCGAGCGTGGTCAGGACGGCCAGCTGCCGGACGGCGGGCAGCCGCCACAGGCTGGTGCGAACCGGGACGGCCGCGGAGTTGGTCATGGATGCAACCTCGAACAGTTCCTCCCGGCCCGCGCTTCCGATCCCGCGCCCCGGCCGAGGGCGGCGCACCCTCGCAGAGGCGAAGGAACCACGCCGAACAGCAGCCATTATGCGCGACCGAAGCCGTTTGAGGGAGTGATCCGCGATGCGTGAGGTGCTGAACCGGCTGCTGGAGTGGTGGAACGCCGACCAACCGGTGGCGATGGCAACCGTCGTGGCGACGTTCAAGTCGGCGCCGCGGCTGCCGGGTGCGGCCATGCTCGTCGGGCCTGACAGCGAGGCGGTCGGCAGCGTGTCCGGTGGGTGCGTCGAGGGCGCGGTGTATCAGCTCGGTGAGGAGGTCGTCGCGTCGGGTGAACCCGTGCTGCAGCGGTACGGCGTGAGTGACGAGTCGGCGTTCGCGGTCGGGCTGACGTGCGGCGGGATCCTGGATGTGTTCGTGGAGCGCGTGGATCGCACGTCGTACCCGGAGCTGGGTGAAGTCGCGGCCGACATCGAGGCGGGGCGGCCGGTCGCGGTGGCGACGGTGGTGGCGCATCCGGATGCGGCGCGGGTCGGGCGGCGGATCGTCGTACGGCCGGAAGGTGCCGCGATCACCGGGACGCTCGGTTCGGACCGGATGGATGACGCGGTCGTTGATGACGTACGCGGCTTGCTGGCGAACGGTCGGTCGGAGACGCTCGAGTACGGGCCGGACGGGCAGCGGCGGGGTGCCGGGATGCGGGTGTTCGTTTCGTCGTACGCGCCGGTGCCGCGAATGCTGGTGTTCGGCGCGATCGACTTCGCTGCCGCGGTGGCGCGGGTCGGGTCGTTTCTTGGGTACCGGGTGACGGTCTGCGATGCCCGTGGTGTGTTCGCCACGGCCACCCGATTCCCATCAGCCGACGAGGTGGTTGTCGACTGGCCGCACCGCTACCTCGCGGCAGAGTCGGCTGCCGGGCGGATCGATGGGCGGACCGTGATCTGTGTACTCACCCATGACCCGAAGTTCGACGTACCACTGCTGGAGATCGCACTACGCCTGCCCGAGGTCGCGTACATCGGCGCGATGGGTTCTCGGCGTACGCACGACGACCGCCTGAAACGCTTGCAGGAGGCTGGGTTGACCGACCTTGAGCTGAGCCGGTTGTCCAGTCCGATCGGCTTGGATCTGGGCGCCCGCACACCGGAGGAAACCGCGATCAGCATTGCTGCCGAGATCATCGCCACCACCTGGGGCGGCGCCGGGAAGCCGCTCTCCACCCTCACCGGCCCAATCCACCACCAGGCGAACTGAGGGGGAGGGTGATGCGGAAGGTGGCGCCGGTTCCGGGGGTGGGGTGGAGGGTGAGCGTGCCTTCGTGGGCGGTGATCAGGGCGTCGGCGATGGACAGGCCGAGGCCGGAGCCGCCGGTGGAGGTTCGGGCGGCGTCGGTGCGGTAGAAGCGTTCGAAGACCCGGTCGGCTTGCTCGGGGGTCAAGCCCGGACCCTGGTCTGTGACGTCAAGGATGAGGGCGGGGGCGTCGTGCAGGCTTCCAGGGCTGAGGGTGAGGGTGATGGGGGTGCCGGCCGGAGTGTGGGTGAGGGCGTTGGTGGTCAGGTTGGTGAGGGCCTGGCGGAGGCGGAGGTCGTCGCCGGAGACCAGGTACGCGGTGCTGTGGTCGGCTGCCAGGGTGATCTCGCGGTCGGGAGCCAGCAACTGGGCGTCGCGGACGGCGTCGATGGCCAGCGCGAGTACGTCTACCGGTTGACGGGCCAGGGCGCGTTGCTGGTCCAGGCGGGCGAGCAGGAGCAGGTCATCCACCAAGGTGCTGACGCGAGTGGCTTCGGTGCCGACGGTGGCGAGGATTCGTTCCAGGTCGGCGCGGTCGCGGGGCGGGCCGGTGTGCGCGTGGTCGGCCCAGGCGCGGATCACGGCCAGTGGTGTCCGCAGGTCATGTCCGGCATCGGCGACGAACCGCCGCATCCGCTCCTCCGATCGCCGGGCGGTCGCCACCGATTGAGCTCGCGCCTCGAACGCCTCCTCGATCTGGTGCAGCATGGTGTTCAGCGCCCGGCAAAGGCGGCCGAGCTCGGTTTGCGGTGGATGGTCGGGGACGCGCTGGGACAGGTCACCGGCAGCGATGGCGGCCGCGGTCTGCTCGACCTCGGCGAGTGGTCGCAGGCCGGCCCGGATCAGCACCACGCTGACGATCGACAGCATTAACAGGCCAAGCGCACCGACGATCAGGTCAATGCGGATCAGTTCGGAAATCGTCGAGTCCAGCTCACCCGTCGCGGCCGCGACCACCACCCAGCCGGAGTTCTCGGGCAGCGGCTTCACCAGGACCCTCCAGCTGGCATCGGCATCGAGCGCCGCCACGGTCACCGGCGTACCGGTATGCGCTTTGAGCCACGCAGCATCCGCCGGCACCTCCGGGCCCCCGGTCGCTTGGCCATGATCGTTCACCACCGTCCCGTTGGCGTCACGCTGCTGGACCCGGTACAGGCCGCGCCCGCCGCAGGCACCGTCGGTCGGTGGCTCGCCCGGATTCTTGGCCAGCGGCACATCCGGATAGCAGTTGACGACCGCCGACAGTTGGTCGTCCAGCCGATCCACCAACTGTCCACGGAGGACAGCCACTCCGATCGCACTGATCGCGACCAGGGCGACGGCGACCAGCAGGACGACGGCCGCCACGAGGCGTACGCGCAACGGCAGCCGGGCGAGCGGCCGCCGATTCACCGGTCGGTCCGCAGCACGTACCCGACGCCGCGCAGGTTGTGGATCAGCCGGCTGCCGGGCTCACCGATCTTCCGGCGCAGGGCGTGGATGTACGTCTCCACGATCCCGCTGTCGCCGCGGAAGTCGTAGTTCCAGACGTGATCGAGGATCTGCGCCTTGGACAGCACCCGGCCGGGATTCGTCATGAAGTAGCGGAGCAGTTTGAACTCGGTCGGCGACAGCGCGATCGACTTGCCGGCCCGCCACACCTCGTACGTCTCCGGGTCGAGTTCGAGGTCGGCGAAGACCAGCCGGGGACTCGCGACCGCGACGTACTGCCGGCGCAGCACGACATGAATCCGCGCGATCACCTCGTCGAGGCTGAACGGCTTGGTGATGTAGTCGTCGCCGCCGATGGTCAGGCCGCGGATCTTGTCGTCGGTGGCGTCCCGCGCGGTCAGGAACAGGACCGGCGCGGTGGTGCTGGTCCGCAGCTGGCGCAACACCTCGAACCCGTCCAGGTCCGGCAGCATCACGTCCAGGACGATCGCGTCCGGCCGGTGCCGCTTGGCCTCGGCCAGCGCCGCTTGCCCGGTCGTCGCGGTCGCGGTGTCGAAACCCGCGTAACGGAGACTGCCGGCCAGGACTTCGAGGAGATTCGGCTCGTCTTCGACCACCAGCAGCCGCGGTTTTGCCTCGCTGTTCATTTCTCTCGCAATCGCCGGTGGCCAAGGTCCGCGAGTGATCGGCGTGCAGGGCGCCGGCCTGACCTGGGAGTGACGACGATGGGCAGAACAACCGCAAGGGCGTACGTACGGACCGCCGCGCTGGCCGCCGCCGTACTGAGCGGTGTGCTGCTGGTGGGCTGCGGAAACAGTTCACCCGAGGCGACGGGATCGAGTAGTGCGAGCCCGAGCAGTACGAAGGATCGCGGACTCGAGTTCGCCAAGTGCATGCGTGAGAACGGCGTGAAGAACTTCCCGGACCCGAGTGACAACGGCAGTCAGGTGCTGGGCAAGGACTCCGGCGTCGATCCGTCGTCGGCGTCGTTCAAGAAGGCGCAG
This sequence comes from Kribbella hippodromi, assembly GCF_039531045.1. Classification (NCBI taxonomy): domain Bacteria; kingdom Bacillati; phylum Actinomycetota; class Actinomycetes; order Propionibacteriales; family Kribbellaceae; genus Kribbella; species Kribbella hippodromi. The sequence goes on from NZ_BAAAPH010000008.1 coordinate 238,873, forward strand.
GAGGCCTGCAAGGACTTGATCCCGCAGATCGACAACGAGTCGGCCGGCGGTCAGCCGGCCGACCTGGTGAAGTCGCGGGTGTGGGCGAAATGCGTGCGGGACCACGGGGTTCCGCAGTTCCCGGACCCCGAGATCGACGGCAAGGTCACGGTCATCGACATGACCAACGTGCCGAACGAGCCGGGCGGGCCACTGGACTCCGCGCTGGAGGCCTGTGAGGACAAGCGCCCGGCCGGAAACCTGACGATGCAAAGCGGAGGCGGCAAGTGAGACGCCGGCCTTTCGTCCGCACCACGGTGATCGTGCTGGCCCTCGGCGCGGTCGGCGCTGCGGGCGCGGTCGCTGCTACCGGCGTACTCGGCACCGGCAGCGGAAGCACTTCCTCGGCAACCGCGTCCACCCCGTCCAGTACGGCGGAGGTCAAGCAGACGACCCTGACGCGCACCGAGACCGTGGACGGTTCGCTCGGGTACGGCGGCACCACACCCGTACAGGTGGCCGGCCAGGCTGCGGGCACCCTCACCTGGCTCCCCGCGGCGGGTCAGGTACTCACTCGCGGTGAGCCCGTTTACAGCGTGGACGCGAAGAAGGTGCCACTCCTGTACGGTGCGACGCCGCTCTATCGCACGCTGACCGTCGGGTCGGAAGGTCCGGACGTCACCATGCTCGAACAGAACCTCAGCGCCTTGGGCTACACCGGCTTCACGGTGGATCACGAGTACACGGCGCGGACGGCAACCGCCGTACGCGCCTGGCAGGAAGCCCTCGGCCGCAAGGAAACCGGAACCATCGCACCCGGCGAAGTGGTAGTTGCCTCAGGCCCCAAAAGGGTTGCCGTCGTCAACGGAATCCTCGGTACGCCTGCCGGCGGCGCGGTCCTGACCTGGACCGGTACCGGGCGGGTCGTCACCGTCGAGCTGGAGACCCAGTACGAGGACCTGATCAAGGTCGGCGCCAAGGCGATCGTCGAGCTGCCCGACGGGACCGAGGTGGAGGCAGTCGTTGCTTCGATCGGCACCACGGCCACCGCAAAGTCTGGCGCTTCGGGCGACAGCAGCACGGTCACCCTGCCGGTCACGCTGACAGTCGCCGATCAGAAGAAGCTCGGCCGGTACCAGGCCGCTCCGGTGAACGTCACGGTCGCGGCGGAGAGTCGCCGGAACATCCTCGCCGTACCCGTCAACGCCCTGGTGGCGCGCGAGGGTGGTGGGTACGCGGTGCAGGCGGTGACCGGAAGCGGCGTGGAGTACAAGCCGGTGAAGCTCGGTATGTTCGCGGACGGTCTGGTCGAGATCTCCGGTGCCGGGATCACCAAAGGCCTGAAGGTGGGGATTCCGGAATGAGGCCACCGATTGTGGAACTGACCGGCGTGTCCAAGCGCTACGGCGAAACTGCCGCCCTCGCCGACGCGCGCCTCGTGGTCCAGCGGCGCGAGCTGCTGGCGATCGTCGGCCCGTCCGGTTCCGGCAAGTCGACGATGCTGAACATCATCGGAACGTTGGCGCGCCCAACCTCCGGTACGGTCCGGATCGACGGTCACGACGTGAACGACCTGTCCGACCGGGAACTGTCCGCGTTGCGCGCCGCCGTGATCGGATTCGTCTTCCAGTCGTTCCATCTGGCTCCGGGCGTACCCGCGCTGGATGCGGTCGCGGACGGGATCTTGTATCGCGGGCTGCCGCTGCGCGCACGCCGCCGTCGCGCCCGGGAGGCCTTGCAGCAAGTCGGACTGGGCCACCGGATGTCCAACGAGCCGCACCAACTGTCCGGTGGCGAACAGCAGCGGGTGGCGATCGCCCGCGCAGTGGTCGGCGCGCCGCCGCTCTTGCTGGCCGACGAACCGACCGGTGCGCTCGACTCTCGCTCCGGCGCGGTCGTGATGGAGCTGCTGCGCGAGCTGCACGACGCCGGGACGACAGTGGTCGTGATCACCCATGATCGGGACATCGCGGCGTCGCTGCCCCGCCAGGTGCGGCTCAAGGACGGCCGGATCGAGTACGACTCGGATCTGCGGGTGACCGCATGACGACGCAAACCCTGCCGCGTCCCAAGCCGGCCCGGTTGAGTCCGGTGGACGCGCTTCGTACCGGTGGTTCCGGGCTGCGTACGCGGCCGTTGCGGGTGTTCTTGTCGGCGCTGGGCATCGCGATCGGGATTGCCGCGATGATCGGTGTCGTCGGGATCTCCACGTCCAGCCAGGAGGAGCTCAATCGCAAACTCGCCGCGCTCGGTACCAACCTGCTGACGCTGACGCCCGGTCAGACGTTCAGCGGCAGTGCGGCGCATCTCCCGGAGCAGTCGGTGCCGATGGTCCGGGGCATCGACGGCGTCGAATCGGTGTCGGCGATCGGCAAGACCGCGGCGAAGGTCTACCGCAACGATCACGTCCCGGCCGTGCAGACCGGTGGCATCTCTGTGTACGCGGCCCGGATCGACCTCCCGGGCACTATCGGTATCGACCTCGTGCAGGGGCGATGGCTCGACGAAGCCTTGGAGCACTACCCGGCGGTCGTCCTTGGTGCGAAGGCGGCGCAGGAGTTCGGCGTGTACGACGTGAACGCGGGCGTACTGGTCTGGCTCGGTGATCGGTGGTTCAGCGTGGCCGGTGTGATGGCCGCGAACGAGTTGGCGCCCGAACTGGACTCGGCGGCCCTGGTCGGGTGGCCGGTCGCGAAGAGCGAACTGGCGTTCGACGGGTATCCGACCACCATCTACACGCGGGCGGCGGACGCGAAGGTCGAGGACGTCCAGCAGGTGCTCGGCGCGACGGCAAATCCGGAGAACCCGAACGAGGTCGAGGTGTCTCGGCCCTCAGACGCTCTGGAAGCGAAGCAGGCAACGGACGAAGCGCTGTCCGGTCTGCTGCTCGGACTGGGCGCCGTGGCGTTGCTGGTCGGCGGCGTTGGGGTTGCCAACACCATGGTGATCTCGGTGCTGGAACGACGGGCCGAGATCGGTCTCCGGCGTGCACTGGGTGCGACGCGCGGTCAGATTCGCGGGCAGTTCCTGTGCGAGTCGTTGTTACTGTCCGCGCTCGGTGGAACCGGCGGCGTTGCCTTGGGGATCGCGGTCACCGCCGGGTACGCGAGTTATCAGCACTGGCCGACGGTGGTGCCGGTCTGGGCGATGGCGGGTGGGGTCGGCGCGACGTTGGTGATCGGTTGTCTTGCCGGGTTCTATCCGGCGGTCCGCGCGGCCAGGCTGCCACCAACCGAAGCGCTGGCTGCCAGTTAGCGGGTTTCCACGCTGCGTGCGGCTGTGAGGTCGGCGACAGTGCCCGAAAGGGTCAACTTTCCTGGGGGTCGGGGCGTCTTGTGTGGTTGTAGAGGCGCTGCTGGGACGAGCTTGGGGGTTCGGAGATGTGGACGAAGGTCAGGTTGCCGATTGTGCTTGCGATCGGGGCTGCGGTGGCGATCTGGAGTCTGCATGCGGCGGTGTCGGGGGGCGGTACGAAGGCCAGTGCGGCGCAGGCACCGCATTCGGTGAAGGTGACGCCTTCGGCAAGCCCGTCCAGCTCGAACACGCCGAGTACGGCGGCGACTACCAAGTCCGTTGAACAGGCGAAGGGGAAGGTCGTTTACCTGACCTTCGACGACGGGCCGGACCCGGTGTGGACGCCGCAGGTGCTTGCGGTGCTGGCGAAGCACAACGCGCACGCGACGTTCTTCGAGCTCGCGGAGCACGCCGATGCGCATCCGGACCTGGTCGACGAGGTGCGTGCGGCCGGTAACGCGATCGGTAACCACTCGATCTCGCACCCGAAGCTGACCAAGCTGTCGCCCGCGCAGTTGCACCACCAGGTGGCGAACGGGATGCAGACCAAGTGCTTCCGGCCGCCGTACGGCGCGACCAATCCGCGGGTGAAGGCGGAGATCAAGCGGGACGGGATGCAGCAGGTGCTGTGGGACGTCGACACCAACGACTGGAAGCGGCCGGGCGCCGCGACGATCGCCAACCGGATCGTGGCCGGTGCGCGGCCGGGCGCGATCATCCTGATGCATGACGGCGGCGGTAACCGGTCGCAGACGGTCGCGGGGGTGGACCAGGCGCTGACCAAGCTGGCGGCGCGCGGGTACGGATTCGCCACCCTGTCCTGCTGATCGGCCTACTGATCCGGCCGGCCTGCTGAAGCGGTCAGGAATCGAGAAGCGGCTGGGTGCCGCGGCTACCTACCTTGAAGGCATGACAACTCTTCATGGTGTGGTTCTGGAAGTGGCCGACAAGACAGCGGCCGAGCGGTTCCTGGCAGAGGCCTTCGGGCTGGCCGAGCAGGTGCGGGTACGGGAGTCCGGTGCGGCAACGTCCGGTTTCCGGGGATTCACCTTGTCGCTGACGGTGGGTCAGCCGAGTACGGTGACCAGCTTGTTCGAGAGCGCGATCGCCGCCGGGGCGACGGTGATCAAGCCGGTCACCAAGTCGTTCTGGGGGTACGGCGGCACGCTGCAGGCGCCGGACGGCACGATCTGGAAGATCGCGACGTCGGAGAAGAAGGACACCGGCCCGGCGACCCGGGCGATCGATTCGGTGGTGCTGCTGCTCGGCTGCGCGGATGTTGCCGTGAGCAAGAAGTTCTACGTCGAGCACGGGCTGACGGTGGCGAAGAGCTTCGGGCGCAAGTACGTCGAGTTCGACACCACCGGTCCGCTGAAGCTGGCGCTGTACGGGCGCAAGGCGCTGGCCAAGGACGCCGGCGTACCCGCCGACGGAACCGGCTCGCACCGGCTCGCCCTGACCGCGGACGCCGGAAACTTCACCGACCCGGACGGCTTCACCTGGGAACCCGCGCCCGCCCCCTCAGGGGTCAGCCCCTCGGACGGTGGCTTGGCCCCCGAGAATTTCGTGGCCAAACCCACCAGCTCAGGGGTCAACCCCTGAGACGGGCAGCCGGGGCTTGACGGGGGGACTCGGCTGCTGCAAGGTTTACAGCGCTGCATTACAGCGCTGTAAATCGAGTGGAAAGCAGGGCGATGCGTCCCGACATCGTGGTGGTGATGACCGATCAGCAGCGGGTGGGGCTGACTCGGCGGAGCGGGTATCCGGTGGACACGATGCCGTTCGTCGACGGGCTCGCGGCCGCCGGCACGGACTTCCGGCAGGCGTACACGGCCGCTCCGGCGTGCGTTCCGGCGCGGACCAGTCTGCTGACCGGCCGGTTCCCCAGCGCACATGAAGTCAGGCAGAACAGCACCGCGGAGTACGCCCGGTACGCCGAGGACCTGGTCGATGTACTGCGGACCGCCGGCTACCAGCTGCACTTCGCGGGCAAACCGCATATGCACAGAGCAGCGGCCGACTTCGACACGTACGCGGGCCCGTACTTCCACACCCAAGGCCCCGAGCACAACGCCGGCGAGGCGGAGTTCGACGCCTGGCTCGACCGTCTCGATCATGGCGTGGCCGATGAGCCGACGCCGTACGACCTGAAGTGCCAGCTGCCGTACCGGATCACCTCCGACGCCATCCTTGCGGTCGAGGCGGCCGATCCCGATCAACCCGGCCTGTTCTGGGTTTCGTATCCGGAGCCGCACAACCCGTACCAGGTCCCGCGGCCGTACTTCGACCTCGTCAAACCCGAGGACGTCCCGGATCGCCGTACCGGTCCGGAAGCAGCCGAGGCCAAGGGCGGCGCGTACGCGTGGCTGCGGACGCTCCAGGAAGAGAAACGCCCCGGGTACGACGACAACTGGCGTCGCTACACCGCCAACTATCTCGGCATGCTGCGCTTGCTCGACGATCAGATCCGCCGCCTGCATGACGGTCTCGCCCAGCGCGACCGGCCGCGGTTGACGATCGTGCTGGCCGATCATGGCGATTACGTCGGTGAGTACGGCCTGCAGCGCAAGGGTGCCGGGCTGTCCGAGTTCCTGATGCGCATCCCGCTGATCGTGACCGGTGACGGTATCGCCGTGCAGCAACGCGACGAGCCGGTCTCGATCGTCGACGTACTCCCGACCATCTGCGAGGCCGTCGGCCAGCCGATCCCGGCCGGTGTTCAAGGTCGCAGCCTGCTCCCGCTCGCCCACGGCGCGGACGCTCCGGCGGAGGAGTTCGGCAGCATCATCGCCGAGCAGGGCTACGGCGGCCGCGCGTACGACGTGACCGATCGCCCGCCGCTGCATTTCGACTACGACGGCCCGACGTTCGACGAACTGAACACCGTCACCCAATCCGGCGCGGCCCGGCTGTTGCGCAGTGGCCGCTGGAAGCTCGTCGTGCACGCGGATCTCGCGGGTGAGCTCTACGACCTGGAGGCCGACCCGGCCGAGCTCGACAACCGTTTCGACGACGTGCGTCACCTGGCTGTCCGGGCCCGGTTGCTGCACCAGCTGGCCCGCTGGCAGGCGCGGCTCACCGACGACCTCCCGAAGGGCAACTACGTACCGCTTCGCCAGGCCCACAACTGGCGCTGGGCCGCCACAACCAGGGAGAACCACTGATGACCAAGTTCACCCGCCGGACCCTGTTGGGCCTCGGCGCCGCCACCGCTGCCGCGACGATGCTCCCCGGTTGTTCCGGCGGCAAGTCCGGGCCGATGCGGGTCTCCTGGTACGGGCCCGACCCGGTGACCAAGGCGCTCAACAACGCCCTCAACGCCTGGAAGGCGAGTGGCGGCGCCGAGTACACCGCGGAGAGCGCGCCGTTCGACGACTACTGGGACAAGCTGGCCACGCAGACCTCCGGCAACAACGCGCCCGACGTACTGCGGATGTCGATGAGCTACTTCAGTGACTACGCCGGGCGGAGTGCGCTGAAGGACCTTGGTTCGTTGGGGATCGACACGTCCGGTCTGGACAAGGACGTGGCGAGCAGTGGCGTTGCCGATGGCAAGAACTTCGGCATCGGTCAAAGCTCGATCAGCTATTCGATGTACGTCGACGAGGCCGCGGTCAAGCAGGCCGGTGGCAGCGTGCCGGCGCAGGGCTGGACGTGGGACAAGTTCGCCGAGTTCGCCAAGGGGTACGCGGGTGCAGTGCAGGGATCGTACGGCTCCAGCGACCAGGCCGGGAACTTCCAGTTGTTCGAGGTGTGGGCCCGTCAGCACGGTACCGAGTTGTTCGCCGACGATGGCGGAAAGCTTGCCACCAGCAAGGACACCGTGCAGGAGTGGTTCCAGTACTGGGCCGATCTCCGGGCCGCGAAGGCGACGCCGGCGCAGAATGTCAGCGCCGAGACGACCGCCATCGAGAAGTCGTTGATTGCCAAGGGCAAGGCTCCGGTGCAGTTCGGCTGGGTCCAGCAGGTGACGTTCTACCAGCCGCTGGTGAAGAGTCCATTGAGCGTGCTGCCGGTGCCGCAGGGTACGGCGGGTGATCTGAAGGGTCAGTTCGTCAAGGGCCTCGACCTGTGGTGCGTGTCGGCCGCGAGCAAGCATCCGGAGGACGCGGCGAAGCTGATCGGGTTCCTGCTGAACGACGAGAAGGCGATCAAGGCGATCGGCATCCTGCTCGGCGTACCGCCGTCGAAGAAGGCCCGCGACCTGGTGTCGGCCGACGCCGGGTCGGCCGGTGCGCGGGCGATCAAGTACGTCGAAGAGCTGGCCGGGAAGGTCGGTCCGTCGCCGAAACCGTGGCCGAAAGGGTACGGCGAGCTGCTGACCGGCTTCGGCCGCATCGCCGAGAACATCGGCTTCGGCAAGGCGACGCCCGCGTCCGGTGCGACCGAGTTCGTCGACCTGGCCGGAAAGACCCTCGGCCAGTGAGTGATTCGCTCGGTACGCGACTGCGGCGCAGCGGGCCGGCGTACTTGTTCCTGCTGCCCTGGTTCATCGGCGTGGTCGGGCTGACCATCGGACCGATGCTGCTGTCGCTGTACTACTCGTTCACGGACTACGCGCTGCTGAACACGCCCGAATGGAAGGGCCTGCAGAACTACACAGATCTCTTCCAGGACTCGAGGTACCTGCAGTCGTTGAAGGTGACGTTCATCTACGTCGCGGTGTCGGTGCCGTTGGAGATGGCGTTCGCGCTGGCGGTCGCCGTACTGCTCAACAAAGGTTTGCGCGGGCTCGCGGTGTACCGGGCGCTGTACTACGTACCCAGCCTGCTCGGTGGGAGTGTCGCGATCGCCCTGCTCTGGCAGCAGATCTTCGGCAGCGACGGTCTGCTCAACGACATCCTCGGCGTGTTCGGGATTCACGGCCGGGGCTGGATCTCCGAGCCCGGTACGGCGTTGTGGACCCTGATCGTGCTCCGGGTTTGGCAGTTCGGTGCGCCGATGGTGATCTTCCTGGCCGGACTGCGGCAGATCCCGGACGAGGTACTGGAGGCCGCCGAGGTCGACGGTGCGGGCCGATGGCAACGATTTTGGCGGGTCACGCTGCCGTTGCTGTCGCCGGTGGTGTTCTTCAACCTGGTCTTGCAGATCATCGGTGCGTTCCAGGCGTTCACGCCCGCGTTCGTGATCAGCGGCGGCAAAGGTGGACCGTCCGACTCGACGCTATTCTACACGCTCTACCTGTACCAGCAGGCGTTCGGCAACTTCCGGATGGGGTACGCCGCCGCGATGGCCTGGATCCTGCTGCTGATCATCGCGGTCTTCACCGGACTGAACTTCGTCCTCGGCCGCCGCTGGGTGTTCTACGGAGACGAAGGGGCCCGCCGATGAAACGCGTACTCGCCCACGCCGGCCTGATCGCGGGCGCGCTGATCATGCTTTATCCGCTGCTCTGGATGATCAGCGCCTCACTGCGGCCGAACACCGAGATCTTCTCCCGGCCCGGTCTGATCCCGGAGCATCCGACCCTCGGCAACTACGCGCTCGGCTGGTCGTCGACCGGGACCAGTTTCGGCGTGTACCTGATGAACTCGCTGATCATCTGCGCGGCGGTGGTGATCGGCAATGTGCTGACGTGTTCCCTGACCGCGTACGCGTTCGCGCGGCTGGTGTTCGTCGGCCGGAAGGCGCTCTTCGGGTTGATGCTGGCGACGATCATGCTGCCGGCGCACGTGACGCTGATCGCGCAGTACTCGATCTTCCGGAGCCTGGACTGGATCGACACGTTCTGGCCGATGATCGTGCCGAGTTTCCTGGCCACGGACGCGTTCTTCGTGTTCCTGATGGTGCAGTTCATCCGGTCGATCCCGGTCGAACTGGACGACGCGGCGCGGATCGACGGCTGTGGGGCGTGGGGGATCTACCGGCGGATCATCCTGCCGCTGCTGTCCCCGGCGCTGGTGACGACGGCGATCTTCTCGTTCATCTGGACCTGGAACAACTTCTTCGGACAGCTGATCTACCTGTCCACCCGGACGAAGCTGACCGTTCCGATCGCCCTGCGCGGTTTCCTGGACGCCACCGGCAGCTCGCAGTGGGGCGCCCTGTTCGCGATGAGCGTGGTGACGCTGGTGCCGGTGGTCGTGGTGTTCATCGTCTTCCAACGCCGCATCCTCGCTGGAATGGCCCACACCGGCCTCAAATGACAAGATCTAGAGCATGAGACCCCGTTTGACCGATGTAGCCGAGGCCGCTGGGGTTTCGATGAAGACCGTGTCCAATGTGGTCAACGGGGCGGAGCATGTCCGGGAAGAGACTCGGCAGCGGGTGCTGGCGGCGATCGACAAGCTCGGGTACCGGCCGAACATCGCGGCGCGAAACCTCGCGCAGGGGCGGAGCGGCGTGATCGCGTTCGCCGTACCGCAGCTGGATCGGCCGTACTTCGCGTCGCTGGCCGCGCGGATGCTGGACGAGGCCGAGGCGTTCGGGTGGATCGTGCAGTTCCACCAGACCGGTGGCCGCAGGGAGGCCGAGCTTGCGTTGCTGACCGAGCGGCATCCGGCCCGGCTGGACGGGATCGTGATGAGTCCGCTCGGTCTCACCGCCGAGGACATTCAGGAACGGGACCCGGCGCTGCCGCTCGTACTGCTCGGTGAGAAGGCCGCCGCGCAACTGAACGCCGACCACGTCGGCATCGACAACCGTGAGGCCGGCCGGGTAGCTACGGACCATCTGCTGTCGCTGGGCCGGCGGCAGGTGATGGCGCTGGCGCCCGGCCCCGGCATGGACGACGAGCGGATCAACGGCTACCGCGACGCGCTGACCGCCGCCGGCCTCGGGGTCGACGAGGACCTGGTCCTGCCGACCGGTGGCCTGCGTGGCCAGGACGCCGAGCGGACCCTCGGCGACTGGCTCGACGCCGGCCACCCCGCGCCGGACGCGATCTTCACCGCCACCGACTGGCTGGCGATGGGTGCGATCCGCGCCCTCGTCCTCCGCGGGCTGCGCGTTCCCGAGGATGTCGCCGTCGTCGGCTTCGACGACATCCCCTACGACCTGGCCACGCTCCCCACCCTGACCACGGTCGCCCCCGATCGGGTCGCGATCGCCCGATTGTCACTGCAAGCCCTGCGCGATCAGCGCCCGGGCACCGAACCGGTCCGGCTCGAGGCTCCGTTCAGCCTTGTGGTCCGCGAAAGCACGGCCGGTATCGGGACTTCAGCCGGCCAGCGTGAGTGAAACGGTGGCCTTGTTGAGTACGGTGCCGAGCAGCTTCGCGTCGCGGGTCGAACCGGCGGTGGAGATCTCGGAGTCGGCAGTCGTGGTACCGGCCACGCCCACGTACCGGGTCGCGACCCAGCGGGTGTCCTTGCCGCTGCGGTAGGTGTAGACGACCGTGCTCACGCGCATCGGGCCCTGTCCGGTGGTGGATTTCATCGTCACCGTGGACGTACCGACGATGTGCAGGCCGCGGGTGCCCTTCTTCAGCGCCGCGATCTTCCGGTTCAGCGCGGTGACGGTGCTGATGTTCGGGTTGTACGAGATGTTGAACCGGATCATCCGGTTCTGCTTGGTGTCATCGAACCGCGTCTGCCAGGTGCCGAGGACAACCGACCGCCAGGTCGACGGCAGCACCGCGCTGGCGTGGTAACCCTCGCTGGAGTGGCTGAAGTACCGGGTCTTGTAGGTCACCGCGGAGCTGCTGCTCACACTGTTGCTGGAGGCAACCGCTGCCTGACTCGGCACCGCCCCGCCGACCATCAGCGCACCCGCGCCGGCCAGTGCTGCCATTCCGGTGATCATCCCGAACCGCTTCATGCTGTGTTTCCCCCTTGATCGGTGCCCGCCCCGTCTGAGCGGCACAACACCTGAGACACCGTGGCGCCGGGAAAGGTTGATTACGAATTCGTGTCGGTGGGCGAGCGGTTGACCACCCACGCGCGGGCTTGGATACTGCTGGCACCGCCGTCGGCGGGCTGTGGGGGCAGCTGTAATGGGGATGAATTCTCATGGGGATGGGGGGCTTGCCGTGCATGCCTGGAAGTTGCTTCGTGCTGCACTGATCACGGGAATCGTGGGGGCGTCGCTGGCCGTACCGGTGGCGGCGTCGGCGGACGATCCGCCGAGCACCACGGTGCAGGTCAGTCAGACGACCTTGAGTCCGGGGGAGACGTTCACGGTCACGCAGACCGTGACCAACGTCGCGGACTTCACCTTCGAGGGCGCCAAGGCGGCGCTGTACGCGAAGGATCAGACGCTGACCGACTGGCTGGAGCTGGTCAGCTGTACGGGTGCGAACTGTTTCGTTGCCGAGGGAGCGCATTTCCGCGCCTCGTTCGGTGACGTACCGGCCGGGGAGAGCCGGACGGTGGTGTGGACCCTGCGGGTGAAGGACAACCCGAAGTCCGAGCCGTTCATCCTGCGGCACCAGTTCCTGGCCGACAACTACGCGTTCGAGATCTTCTCCGGGCCGACGATCACGATCACCCCGAACACGCCGCCGGCCGCGGACCTCGCGGTCTCGATGACGGCCGCTGTCCGGAGCGCGGTCACGGCGCGGATCACGTACACGATCACCGTGCAGAACAACGGTCCGGCCGACGCGACCGGGATTCGGGTGGTGGGCGCGTACCCGGCTGGGCTCACCTACGCGGGCACGACGTGTACGCGGGTGGGTACGTCCAGGTCGGTGAACTGTGACATCGCCTCGCTGGCGAGTGGTGCGAGTACGACCCGGACGATCACTGCCGACACCGGACTGCTCACGGTCGGTGCGCTGACGGGTACGGCGCAGCGTACGGCCAGCTCACCGAGTGACCCGGTGGCAACGAACGACAAGGCGAGCCGGACGTGTACCGCGCTGACCGGGCTGATCGTGCGGTGCTGATCGAACGCTGAGGTGACAAGACGGCCGGCGGCCGCGGGTTCTCGAGTCCCGCGGTCGCCGGCTCTTTTGCGGGTTGCGTCTTGCGCCAGGGGCCAGCCTCGGTTTACCGTCCGGGTTAACGTTTAAGTGAGTGTTAGTGAGCACTTCTTCGAAACTTGGAGCAGCTATGATCAGTCGGCGGCGGTTTCTGCAGGTAACCGGTGCGGCGGTAGCCGGTTCGACCCTCGCGGCCTGTGGTGACGGCGGTGCGTCGAGCGGAGGTGCGAAGGCGTCGAGCGACCTCAAGCTGCCGACGTACAAACCGTTCGAGGGACTGCGCCCGGACCTGCCCGGGGCCGAGTCCGGCCTGGAGCCCGGCTTCCTGAAGTTCCCGGCGGACGCGGTCGCCAGCGTGAAGGCGCCGCCGCTGAAGAACGCGGTCACCGCGCTGACCGAGACGTTCGCGACGCCGCCGCCGCCGATGGGCAGCAACCCGATGTGGCAGGCGCTGAACCAGGCGCTCGGCGCCGAGTTGCGGCTCACCATCGGGACCGACCCGGGCTACCCGGAGAAGTTCGCCACGCTGCTCGCCAGCGACTCGCTGCCGGACCTGATGTGGCTGCCGCCGAACCAGGGCATCCCGAACATCGGGCCGATGCTGGAGGCGAAGTTCCAGGACCTGACCAAGTACCTGTCCGGTGACGCGGTGCTGGAGTACCCGAACCTGGCCGCGCTGAAGCCGGCCTCCTGGCGGACTGCGGTGGTGAACGGCAAGATCTGGGGCGCCCCGATCCCGTCCACGCCGTTCGGCCAGGTGATGATGGGCAACCCGAAGACCTGGGCGAAGGTCGGCGGCCTGCAGTGCAAGACCGCCGACGAGTTCTTTGCCAAGTGCAAGGAGCTCAGCAACGGCACGAACTACGCGCTCGAGCCGGCCATCGTCAACATGCTGCACATGTTCGGTGAGTGGTTCGGTGCGCCGAACACCTGGCGGGTCAACCAGGACCGGTCGCTCACCCACCTGTACGAGACCGACAACTACCGGGCCGCGGTCGAGTACGCCGCCAAGCTCTGGGCCGCGAAGGTCTTCTACCCGGACCTGAACCTGGCCGACGCCACCCCGAAGACCGTGAACGGCCAGATCGCCGCGCAGGTGGTGGTCGGCCCGCGCGCGACCGCCGATTTCCGCAACCTCGACCCGACCCTGTTCGTGGACACGATGATCCCGTTCGGCCACGACGGCAAGGCCAAGCCGGTGTACGACATGGGCTACGGCACTGTCGGGTTCACCCCGTTCAAGAAGACCGACGAGGGCCGGATCCGCGAACTGCTCGCGCTCATGGACTACCTGTCCGCGCCGTTCGGGACCAAGGAGTACCTGGTCAAGAACTTCGGCGTGCAAGGACAGCAGTACCAGCTGGACGCGAACAAGAACCCGGTGCTGACCAAGGCGGGTACGCAGCAGGCGCCGGGTCTGGTCAGCGCGCTGCAGATCATGAACGCGCCGGAGAGCGTGATCTTCAACCCGGCCTTCCCGGACGACACCAAGAAGATCTACGCGACCGAGCAGGAACTGCTGAAGTACGCGATGCGGAACCCGACCGCGGGCACGTACTCCGACACCAGCAGCAAGCTCGGCCCGAAGATCACCTCGGCGTTCCGGGACACCATCATCGACATCGTCACCGGCCGGCAGAAGATGGACGCGTACGACGCCGCGCTGAAGCGGTGGAAGTCCGGTGGCGGTGACAAGATGCGCGACGAGTTCGCCGCCGTGCTGCCGTCGAGCGTTCCGGTCACCGGGTCCTGAGTGATGCTGAAACGATCCGCTTCGAAGAAGCAGGTGAGCAGCGGTCTGCCGCTCGCCGCCAAATGGCGGCGGGACTGGCAGATGGTGCTGCTGATGATCCCCGGCGTGGTGTTCCTGCTGCTGTTCTTCTACCTGCCGGTGCTGGGCAACGTGGTCGCGTTCCAGGACTTCCAGCCGTACCTCGGCATCATGCACAGCGAGTGGAACGGCCTGCAGAACTTCCTCAGCCTGTACGACAACCCGGACTTCTGGGACGCGCTCCGGAACACGTTGCTGCTCGCCGGAGTTCAGTTGCTGCTGTTCTTCCCGGTGCCGATCGGGCTGGCGCTGATCGTCGACTCGCTGGTCAGCAACCGGCTGCGCAGATGGTTCCAGACGATCGCGTACCTGCCGCACTTCCTGTCCTGGGTGCTGGTGGTGACGCTGTTCCAGCAGTCCCTGGGCGGCGCCGGGTTCATCAACAACCTGCTCCGGCACGCCGGGCTGGACCCGATCCCGTTCATGACCAACCCGGACACCTTCCCGCTGCTCGTGGTCGCGCAGCTGATCTGGAAGGACGCGGGCTGGGCGATGATCATCTTTCTGGCCGCGCTGACCACCGTGGACGTCTCGCTGTACGAGGCGGCCGCGGCGGACGGCGCGGGGCGCTGGCGGCGGATGTGGCACATCACCCTGCCGTCACTGCGTACGGTCATCGTGCTGCTGCTGATCCTGCGGATCGGTGACATCCTCAGCGTCGGGTTCGAGCAGTTCATCCTGCAACGCGACTCGGTCGGACCGGGCGCCGCGGAAGTGCTCGACACATTCACGTACTACGCGGGTGTGGTCGGCGGCGACTGGAGCAGCGGTGCCGCGGCCGGACTGGCCAAGGGTGTGGTCGGCGCGCTGCTGCTGTGGGGCGCGAACTCGCTCGCTCACCGGCTCGGTGAGCCGGGAATCTTCCAGAGGCGCTCATGAGACCCGTATGGAAAGAGAATCCGTCGCCGGGGTACCAGGCGATCAAGGGCGTGATCCTCGGCGGGTTCGCGCTGGTGATCGTGGTACCGATCCTGGTCGTGATCTCGACGTCGCTGGCCAGCGACAAGGACATCATCGACGCCGGTGGGTACGTGCTGTGGCCGTCGCATCCGACTTTGAAGGCGTACCAGACGCTCTTCAGTGGTGGCCTGATGGGACGGGCGATCATGGTCAGCGTTTTCGTCACGCTGGTCGGTACGGCGATCGCGCTCGCGGTGACGATCGCCTTGGCGTACGCGACGTCGCGCCCGGTGCTGTTCGGGCGGCCGGTGCTGCTGATGGTGCTGTTCACACTGCTGTTCGCGCCGGGCATCATCCCGATGTTCCTGGTGGTGAAGCAGCTCGGCCTGCTGGACAGCTTGTGGTCGCTGATCCTGCCCGGGGCGCTGGGTGCGTTCAACTTCGTCGTGCTGCGGACGTTCTTCATGAACGTGCCGGGTGAGTTGCTGGAGAGTGCGCGGATCGACGGCGCGAGTGACTTCACCATCCTCCGGCAGATCATCATGCCGCTGTCCAAGGCGGTGATCGCGGTGGTCGGGCTGTTCTACGCGGTCGGGTTCTGGAACGCGTTCTTCAACGCGCTGCTGTACCTGAACGACACGTCCAAGTGGCCGGTGCAGGTGATCCTGCGGACGTACGTCCTGCAGGGCAAGTCGTTGTCGGCGGACCAGCTCGGGGTGGAACCGCTGCCGCAACCGCAGTCCCTGCAGATGGCCGTCGTGGTCGTCGCGCTGGTACCGATCGCGATGGTGTACCCGTTCCTGCAACGGCACTTCACCAAGGGTGTCATCACCGGTGCGGTCAAGGGCTGATCTGCGAGAATCTGTTCATGTCCTCACAGGCGGCCGAGCGGCCGACGTTGCGGATGGTGGCGAAGGAGGCCGGCGTCTCGGTCGCGACCGTGTCGTACGTGCTGTCCGGCCGGCATCGCAGTCACACCATCAAGGACTCCACCGCGGACCGGGTCCGGGAGGCTGCCTCCCGGCTCGGCTACCGGCGGAACGACGCGGCACGGGCGATCCGGACCGGGAAGTCCGATCTGGTGCTGCTGTCGCTCAGTTACCTCGCCGACCCGTGGTCGCAGGCAGTCGCGGCCACGGTCAGTACGGCCGTGTCGCCGCTCGGCAAGACCGCGCTGATCGTCGCGGACGGCGACTGGCGTACGGTCCTGGCGAACCGGACGCCGGATGTGATCTTCATCGACAGCATCAAACCGGAGCCGGACCAGATCGCCGAGCTGGAAGCGTTCGCGGCGCAGGGCGTGCAGATCGTGGCGTTCAGCGAAACCCTCGAGCCACAGGGTTTCGACGTGATCCGGTCCGGCGCGGAGCCGCGCTGTCATCTCGCCGTGGAGCATCTGCTCGAACGGCATGAGCGCATCGGTGCGCTGACTTCCCGGACCAACGGTTTCGCCCGCTTCGACGCGTACGTGAACACCCTCCGCGCCGCCGGCCGGCCGGTGCGGAACGAGGACATCGAGATCTTCGAGCAGCATCCGGAGGGCGCGTACCGGGCGGCGATGGCGCTGCTGACCCGGCCGGACCGGCCGACCGCGATCTACTGCACAACGGACTTCGCCGCGATCGCCGCGGTCCGGGCGGCGCACCGGCTGCGGATCGACGTACCGCGGGAGCTGGCCATCATCGGCGTCGGCAACACGCCGGAGGGGGAGCGGCTCGACCCGTCGTTGTCTACGGTCGGGCCGGTGGACTTCAACGACGCGCTGGCCCGGATCATCGTCGGCCGGCTGACCGACCGGGAGGGCGCGCCGGGCGAAGTCTTCGACTTTCCTTGGCAACTACTGGTCCGGGAGTCTTCTTGAGCGCACCGAACGTCGTCCTGATTTGCGTAGACGAGTGGCGGGGCGACGCGATGTCGTGCGCCGGGCACCCGTACGTCGAGACGCCGCATCTGGACGAGCTGGCGCGGAACGGGGTGCGGTTCAGCCGCGGGTACTCGGCAACGCCTACGTGCGTACCGGCGCGGGTCGCGTTGTTCACTGGGCAGTCGCAGGAGCGGCACGGGCGGGTCGGGTACACGGATGGGGTGCCGTTCGACGCCGCGCATCCGGTGACTGTGCAAGGTGAGTTCCGGCGGGCCGGGTATCACACGCAGGCGATCGGGAAGATGCATGTCTGGCCGGAGCGGGCGCGGCTGGGATTCGACGATGTTGTCTTGCATGACGGGTTTTTGCATCATGCGCGGCGTACGCATCGGCAGCAGTTCGGGTTCTTCGACGATTATGTGCCGTGGTTGCGGCGGCAGCCGGGGGTTTCGCCGGATGCCGAGTATTTCGATCATGGGGTGAACTGCAATTCCGTGGTCGCGCGGCCGTGGGACAAAGCCGAGGAATTGCATCCGACGTCGTGGATCGGTACCCAGACGATCGAATGGTTGTACCGGCGGGATCCGTCGCGGCCGTTCTTTTTATTCTTGTCGTTTCACCGGCCGCACCCGCCGTACGATCCGCCGGCGTGGGCGTACGACCAGTACAACGCGCTCCCGCCGTACTCCCGGGAGCTGGGGGACTGGGAAGGCGATTGGGACGAGTTCCGGCAGGACGGGGATTATCAGGCGTCGATCGGGGATCTGCCGGATCGGGTCGTGCATCGGGCCCGGGCCGGGTATTACGGGTTGATGGCGCAGATCGATTTGCAGATCAACCGGATCAGGGAAGCGCTGGTCGATTTCGGGGTGTACGACGACACGATCATCGCGTTCACGTCCGACCATGGCGAGATGATGGGCGACCACCGGATGTTCCGGAAGTCGGTGCCGTACGAAGGGTCGGCGCGGGTGCCTTTCATCGTCGCGGATCGTCCTTCCGCTGGTGGTGCATCGCGGGGTGAGGTGGTCGATCATGTCGTGGAGCTGCGGGATTTGATGCCGACGCTGCTGGATCTGGCCGGGGTGCCGGTGCCTTCGTCGGTTGATGGGCGGTCGCTGGCGCCGTACCTGCGAGGGTCGGGCGGTGGGCCGGTGCGGGAGTGGTTGCATGGTGAGCATCTGCATTTTGATCAGTCTCTACAGTGGGTGACCGACGGGAAGATCAAGTACGTGTGGGGGTCGGCGCGCGGGGTTGAGCAACTGTTCGACCTCGAGGCGGATCCGGGGGAGCTGCACAACCTGGTCTCCTCGCGGCCGGACCTTCGCTCACTGTGGCGGTCGCGGTTGATCCAGGACCTGACCGGGCGTGAAGAGGGTTTCGTCGCGGACGGCGAGCTGGTCACCGGCCGGCCTGTCACCGCGATCCTCGAACACACCAGGAACCGAATTGCACAAGCCACCGGGTGACAACTGGACAGTCGTCGACGTCGGCGAGTCCGACACCACCGTCTACCGCCGAGACAACCTGTACGCCAAGTGCTGCGCCCCCTCCGGAGTAGCCGACCTGTCCGCCGAACGAGACCGAATCACCTGGCTAGCCGGCACCGGGTTGCCCGGAGCAACAGTCGTGGACTGGCTGGAGTCGCCGATGCCCTCGGAGGGCGGCTCTGCGCTTTCGTCACACGGCGAGTCGGCCCCGCCGTCAACCGGTGCAACACCACCTCCCTGGCGCGGAGCGTCTGCGGGCGGCGCCCTCGCCTCCTCCGGCGGGGCGTGTTTGATTACTTCTGCAGTTCCTGGTGTGCCTGGTGATGCTCTGCCGCCGGAGTCCTACGAGCGGGCGATGGAGAGTCTTGGGCGGGTGTTCCGGTACCTGCATTCCCTGACCGACTGTCCGTTCGAGCGGTCGCTGGAGTCGGTTGTTGCTACCGCGACCGACGTGGTCCGCCGGGGTGCGGTGAACCCGGACTTCCTCACCGACGAATGGCGCCTGCTCGAACCCAGCGAACTCCTCGCGCAAGTGGTGGCCGAGCGCCCCTATATCGAGGAGGACCTGGAACCGGTCGTCTGTCACGGCGACGCCTGTCTCCCGAACATCTTCTTCGACCCCGAAACCCTCGAAGTCACCGGCCTGATCGACCTCGGCCGCCTCGGCCTCGCCGACCGCTACGCCGACCTCGCCCTCACCACCACCCAACTCCACGACGAATGGTCCACCGACCCAGCCCCCTTCCTGCAGGCATACGGCCTCCCCACCCCAGACCCCCGCCGCCTACACTTCCACCGCCTCCTGGACCCCCTGACCTGGGGCTGAACCTCGACCTGCAGCTGGACAGTACGTATACGTCCACTGCCCCACCCCGCAGGCGGTACCACCGGCCGGATCGAGCGGCAGTGGACATATACGTACTGTCCAGCTGCCGAGAATCGAGCTAGTGGACCGGCTGGAGGTCGTGGATGAGGGTGGTGGGTTTGCCGGCCAAGGCGGCTGGTAGGAGGCTGCGTAGGCCTGGTACTCGGAGGATGCGGAGTAGTAGCCGGCGGGCGACCAGTTCGGTGCGCGTGCGAGGGAGGAACCATCGTGCTGCCGAGCGGCCGGTCTTTTGTTTTTCCTCGACGACCGGGCGCCACACCTGCTCGTACTCACGTAGAGCGGCGTCGATCGTCGGTGCGTGGGTGAGTTTGTCCGCAAGCACGTACGCGCCCGCGATTCCCAGCGATGCACCTTGCCCGGCAAGCAGCGACACCGCGCCGCAAGCATCACCCGCCAGTACGACCCGGCCGGAACTCCACCGCGGCATCACGATCTGCGCGACCTGGTCGTAGTAGATGTCCTCGTCGCCCGGGCAGTGCGCCAGCGCCTCCGGTACGACCCAGCCGAGCCCCGCGTACGCCGACCTGATCCCCGCGCGGAGATCGCTCGGGACGGCCGGATCGGACGTCCGGTGGACCGAGAACGACGCCACCCGCCCGTCCCGCAACGCATAGAACCCGAACTGGCAGCCCATCGTGTCGGTCATGCAGAACCGTCCGCCGACCTCGTCATGAATCCCCGGCGCGTCGAAGCTGTACGCAGCAGTGTGGAAGCCGAGGAACCGCAGGTACGAATCCTCCGGCCCGAACACCAACCGGCGGACCGCGGAATGGATGCCGTCGGCACCGATCAGCACCTCCGCGTCCAAGGACGAACCATCCGCCAGCCCGACCCGTACGCCGTCCGTTTGCGGCGTCACCGCGGTGAGCGTCGCGCCGTACCGGAGGTCCACGCCGGCGGGGAGGTTCTCGCGCAGGACCTGTTCGAGGTCCGGCCGCATCACGCTGGCCAGGTCGCCCGAGGCGAACTCGCTGATGCCGATCGCGCCGCGCCGCCGGCCGTGTTCGTCGACGAAGACTGCCTCGTCCACGTGATACGCGACCTGCTCCAGCGCCGGCAGCAGGCCCATCGCGCGGATCGCGTCGTACCCGGGACCGAAGAAGTCGATCATGTACCCCTGCCGGCGCGGCGCGGGACTGCGCTCAAGAACGGTCACGTCGTGGCCGAGCGTCGACAACCGGTTCGCCAGCGCGAGCCCGGTGATTCCGGCACCACAGATGATCGCGTACATCTCACCTCACCAGCCTTCGGAGAACTGTGGTCAGGGCAGGCGACTCCGGCACCAGGCTCCGGTGCAGCAGCAGCCCGTCGATGGTCGCCGCGAGGACCGCGGCGGTCGCGGCCGGCTCGGCGACCTGATGGATCGTCAGCCAGTCGGTGACCCGGGTCCGGAAGTCCGTGACCAGGGTGGCGATCCGCTCCCGCAACTGTTCGTCGCGGGTCGCGGCCAGGTACGTCTCGGTGAACAGCAAGGACATCGGGTCCGTACCGTCGTACTGCTCGACCGAGGCCAGCATCGCATCGACACCGGCTTCGGGCGTGATCGCGGCCGTGAACAGCTCGTCGGTTGCCGCGAGCACCTGGCTCATCGCGGTGACGGCGGCCTCGGCGAGGACGTCCTGGATCGAGCTGAAGTGGTAGTGCACCACGCTCGGGGTGACGCCGGCGCGATCGGCCAGGACGCGCGTACTCACCGCGGTCCATCCGCGCTCCGGGATCAACTCCGCCGCAGCGGCCAGCAACCGCTGCCGTACTTCCTGGCCATGTTGCGCGGTCGGAGCCATTCGAAATCCTCCAGGGCGATCGTCCTGTACGATCGTCCTGATCGTACGCCGCGCAGCAGCGGCCGAGCAACCCGGCCCGGGTTACTTGCGGCCGAACTTCCACCACTTGGGCTTGTTCATCTTGATCTCGTCCGGCGTCATCGGCGGCGGTACCGGCGGCCGCGACTCCTCGGTCAGGAAGTCGCCCGACTCGGTGTCGTACGGCGTCACCCCGAGCCGCCGGCTGATCTCCATCACAATCGGGATCGACCGCGGCCCGTCGTTCAGGTAGAAGGTGATGTCACGGACCTCGACCCCCTTGCCGATCGTCATCTCGACGTCGTACTCGGGACTCCGCAACGCCAGCCAGGACGGCCGGCTGGTGTCCACTTCCGGTACCACTTCCCGCACCGTGGCCACCACGTCGGCCGCCGTCCCGACCGAAGGCGCCTGGTAATCAACCGGCATATCGTCGAGGCGCCGAACGCCCCCTGGCCCACGCACCGCATAGACAGCCCAGCTCATGCCCCCAGCATGCCAGCCTAAGGTGCCGGAAACCCGGTGCGCTGAGGAATTTGGTGCGGGATGGTGGGTGGATGGTGGAACTTGATCCGTTGATTCGGGGCTTCTATCGGGATCGGTACGTCGAGGACGACCGGCTCGTCCGGCTGGGGCACGGGCGGCTGGAGTTCGTGCGTACGCAGGAGTTGTTGCGCCGGTGGATTCCGGCCGGCGCCGACGTACTGGATGTGGGTGGGGCTACCGGTGTGCATGCGCGGTGGTTGGCGGCGGATGGGTGCCGGGTGACGTTGGTGGATCCGGTGGTGGAGCATGTGGAGAAGGCGGCTGCGGTCGGTACGTTCGGCGCGGAGGTGGGGGATGCGCGAGCGCTGCGGCAGGCGGATGCGAGTGTGGATGTGACGCTGCTGCTGGGGCCGCTGTATCACCTGGTGGAAGCTGCCGATCGGGCGCAGGCGTTGGCTGAGGCGGTTCGGGTAACGCGGCCGGGTGGAGTGGTGGTTGCTGCCGGGATCAACCGGTTTGGAGGGCTGATCGAGTGTGGCAGTAATGGCAGCTTGACCGCGGAGAGCTTGCCGCTGTTTCTGGAGGCGTTCGCGTCGGGGAAGAACGATGGGCTGCATGGATTTACCGTCGCGTACTTCCATCATGTGGATGAGCTGGGCGGAGAGCTGACCGCGGCCGGGCTCGACGCGGTCGAGGTGTTCGGGGTGGAAGGGCCGGCCGGGAATGTGCTGCAGAACGCTGCGCCGGAGTCGGTTGATTCGCTGCTTCCGGCCGCGGTGCTGCTGGCTCGGCAGACCGAATCCGACGCCAGGTTGCAGGCCGCCAGCTACCACTTCCTCGCGGTCGGGCGCCGCTGAGCGGTCGCGAAACGGTGTCAATAGCTGCAACCCGGTTTTCGGATGCTGGTCCAGGCCGTAATATCTGGCTCGGCCGGCACTGGGGGTGTACCGGCCTTTCTGGTGGATGGGTGGGACCGGCGACCGACCGGTACTGGGGAGAAACGGGAAAGTCATGGCGGACAAGCCGGCACCCAAGCCTGGGCACTTCCTCCCGGGAGGGGAAGGTGAGCAGGGCACCACTGGGGCGCAGCAGGCGAGCAGCCCCGGTGGCTCGGCTCCGCTGAGCACGCCTGGTTCGGCTCCCTTGAGTGCGCCGACGCCGCGGCTGGGTGGGGACGCCCCGCCGACGCCGCCGCAGCTGACCGGCACGCGGATCGACCCGCGCCGGACAACCCTGTCCGGTACCCGGCTCGGCCCTCCGCCGGCCGATGATCGGGCCGCGGCCGCGTACCGCGAGGTGTTCCACCCGGAGCCGATCCCGTTCGACCCGAAGAAGCGGTCCAAGGGCCTGGTCGTGATGATGGTCGTGGCCGCGCTGCTGCTCGTCGGCGGTGGCGTCACCTTCGGCGTCAAGATGCTGGCGAACTACGACGGATCGATCGCCGGCCCGCTCGGTACGCCGTCGGTCCGCTCCAGCGACGCGCCGAAGATCAACGAGCCGGCCGCCAAGGGCACCCCGGACGCGGACATCGTGGCCAAGAACCCGCTGTACGCGGCCGGGAAGATGCCGGTGGTGAAATGCCAGGAGCCGGCGTTCCGGCCGACGTCCAAGGAGAACGTCCGCTCGTACTACCAGGCGCTGACCGCGTGCATGGACAAGGCCTGGGAGCCGATCGTGACCAAGGCCGGGTTCGAGTTCCGGTCGCCGCGGCTGATCATCTTCGACGAGGGCGAGGAGACGGCGTGCGGCGTCCAGAAAGACCTCGCGCTCTACTGCCAGGACGAGGAGGGTGGCAGCGCGACGATGCCTTGGCAGAACGTGGTCGAGGACTACCCGAAGCACAAGGCCGCGATCCGCGCGCAGATGGCGCAGTCGTTCGGGTTCGTGTACGGCGTCCATGTCCAGAACCTGGCCGGGATGGCGGCGGCGTCGGACAACCTCGGTGACACCGCGGCGAACAAGGCGGCCAAGCTGGAACAGGACCGGCGCGCGGCGCTGCAGGCGTACTGCCTGGGCGGGGTGTTCTTCGGCGCGGCCCGGGCCAGCTTCCCGCTCCAGGGCGAACTGCTGAACCAGTGGAACGGTCTGATCGAGCGCGGCGGCGACGAACACGCCAAGGACAAGGTCCGCGACCACGGCTCGAGCAAGAGCCTGGCGGCGTGGATCAACCAGGGTTTCACCACCACCAACCCCGCATCCTGCAACACTTTCACCGCCGCACCCGCAAAGGTCAGCTGAGCCACGTGAAGCCGAGCCGCAGGGGACTGGGCCGGATGATGTGGAGCCTGGCGGGGTTGGGGTGGAGTGTGCGGGGGTTGGGGTGGATGGAGCTGAGCGTGATGGGAGTGGTCGGTGGCTGAGGATCGTGCTGGGGATGAGCCGCTGGTGCCGGTGCCGGCAGATGCTGGTGCTAGTGCTGTGCCCGGGCCTGGTGCCGGTGCCGGTGGTGCTGCGGTTGGCGGTGGTACTGGTGCTGGTGCTGCTGCTGCGGGTGGCGCTGGTGCCGGTGCTGCTGCGGTTGGTGCTGGTGCTGCTGCGGTTGGCGGTGGCGCGGGGTCGGTGGCTGGGTCGCAGCCGTTGGTGTTGAGTGGTGGGCAGGCGGGTGCGCTTGGGCGGGCGCGGTCGGTGGCGGTGGAGGATGCGCCGGTCCGGCGCAAAGCGCGTCCACTGCCAACTGAGCCCGGTACAACCAGCGAGTACACCGGTCCGCCGGCCGCCCCGCTGACCGACGCCCCGCGGGCCCCGCTCACCGGCACCCGCCGCGTCGGCGGCTCCCGCCCCACCGGCTGGGCCACCACCGCCTCCCGCCCAGGCACCCGATCCACCGACTGGCAGTCAACCCCATCCCGATCCACCGACTGGCAGTCAACCCCGTCACGATCCACCCCCTGGCAGACCGACCAGTCGCGGTCGACCGCTTGGCAGGCGGACGCACCGCGATCCACCGCCTGGCCCGCGGACCGGGCCCGCGCCGGCGCTCAGTACAGTGCCACGCCACCGCCGGTGAAACCCCCGCGCCAGCACTCCCGCAAGGTGGTCGGCGCCCTCACCGCGCTGGTACTGGTCATGCTCACCGGCGCAACGTTCGCCGGCGTCAAACTCATCGACTCGTACGGCAGCCGCGTCGACAACCCACTCGCACAACCGTCCGTACGCAAATCGCAAGCCCCCATCCCCACCCTCCCCGACCCCACCGTCACCGTCACAGTCCCCGGCATCCCCGACCTGGTCCGCCTGCAGAAGAACGAGCTGTACAAGGTGGGCACCATGGCCTCCGTGAACTGCAAGGAGTCCTCGAGCAAGCCCAGCACGCGAGCTGCGGTTCTTCAGTACTACCGCACGATCCTGTCCTGCTTGGACCGGGCTTGGTCGCCGATCGTCAAGAAGGCGGGGTACGACTTCCAGCCGGTGTCGTTGGTGCAGCAGGTTCGGGGGTCGAAGTCCGGTTGTACGCGAGATCTCGCTGGTGTGTTCTATTGCGAGAGCGAGCTGGCGATCAGCATCGACTGGCAGACGGATGTGGAGAACTATCGCGATGACGCGCTCGGTACCAGGATGTGGATGCTCGAAGCCGTATCCACGATTTACGGTCACCACATTCAGCATCTGACTCAGATCATGACGGCAGAACTGTCTCGTGAGGGCTGGGCGAAGTCCCCATCCGAGCGCCTCGAGTGGAACCGGCGGAGGCAGTTGCAGGCGGGCTGCCTTGGCGGTGTGTTCGTCGGAGCGAACCGGAAGTCACTCGGTCTGACAGGTGCGAAATATGAGGCCTGGGAAGAGCAGGTCAAGCTCGTGGGCGATGACAAGGGAGCACGGACGCAAGGCTCGTACAAGAACAACTGGCTCTGGATCGAAGCCGGTTTCAAGTCTGCCAACCCCGGGTCCTGCAACACGTTCAGCGCGCCTGCTGCCAAGGTCAGTTGATGGGGCGGCGGGTTGCGGCGGTCCTGGTCGGTGCCGCCGTGCTGGTGTGACTACCTCGTCGGAGCCGGTGGACATTGATCTGAGTGATGGGGTGCTGAACAACAAGCTGTACGCGGCTGGGAAGGTGCCGGCGGTGCGGTGCCTGCTGCCGCGGGCGGACCTGACGAACAAGGCGGGCATGGTCGCGTACAGCCTGAAGCACCCGCTGGCGACGAAGGACCACGGCTCCCGCCGGAACCACGCCTACTGGACCACCCGAGCCTTCGACACCACCGACCCCAACACCTGCAACACCTTCAAAGCCCCCGCGAAACGCGTCAGTTGAGTTTGAGTTTGAAGCCTTCGTGGGTGTTTTCGAAGCCTAGGTTGGTGTAGAAGTTGTGGGCCTTGGTGCGGGATTTGTCCGAGGTGAGTTGGACCAGGGTGCAGCCGCGGGTGCGGGATTCTTCGATGGCCCAGCGGATCAGGGTGGTGCCCAGGCCTTCGCCGCGGGCGGTGGTGGCTACCCGGACGGCTTCGATCAGGCCGCGGGACGAGCCGCGGCGGGAGAGGCCGGGGATGATCGTCAGCTGGAGGGTGCCGACCAGTTCGTTGTTGCGCTCGGCAACTACCAGCAGCTGGTTCGGGTCGGTGTCGATGCGGTTGAAGGCCGCCAGGTACGGGGTCAGGTCGTCGGTCGACTCGCGGGTGGCGCCGAGCTGGTCGTCGGCGATCATCGCGACGATCCCGGCCACGTCGGCGGCGGTGGCGCGGCGGATGTCCAGATCGTCGGCAATGGTGCGGTGGATGTCCAGATCGTTGACAGGCGGGTGGGTGGGACCGGTGGCGGTGTTGTCGTTCACGAGGCCCAGCATCGCAAACGGGTGAATCGGTTCAGTGGGTGGGGTAATCAGTGAACACCCGAGACGGTGATTGCCTTATGCAAACACCTTTCGGAGTGCGCCTCGCCGTCACCGGTTGTTTGCCTCCGGCATCGGAGGGTACGGGTCATACTGGACACCACTGCATCCGCCCGTGTGCCGGGGTCGTGTGCAGTCCTGCGCGGCAGCGGATGCGGGCCCAGTCCGGAAAGGTCTTCCGATGTCAGCGTTAGCTATCAATTTCACCCAACCCTTCGAAGATGCCTTCAGCAAGCTTTTGTCGTTCATCCCGAATCTGCTGGGTGGACTGGTCATCCTGGTCATCGGCTACTTCGTCGCCAAGGTGCTCGGGAAACTCGTCGGCAAACTGCTCGGCCGGGTCGGGTTCGACCAGTGGATGGAACGGGCCGGTGTCTCCGGCGTGCTGCAACGGTCCGGCACGGGGCTGACCGCGTCGGCGATGCTGGGCAAGGTCGTGTTCTGGTTCGTCTTCCTGATCAGCTTCACGATGTTCGCCTCCGCGCTCGGCGTGCCGGAGATCTCCACGTTCATGAGCGACATGCTGGCGTACATCCCGCGGATCTTCGCGGCGATCGTGATCGTCTGCCTGGCCGCGCTGTTCGCGAACTTCCTGGCCGCGATCATCCGCGGTGCCACCGGTAACGAGACGCTGGCCAAGGTCGGCCGGTACGCGATCCTGGTGTACGCCGCCTTCGCCGCGCTGACCCAGCTCGGTGTCGCGGTTCAGCTGACCGGCAACACGCTGCTGATCGTCCTGGCGGGCGCCGCGCTTGCACTCGGTCTTGCTTTCGGCCTCGGGGGCCGGGAGATGGCCGGCCGGGCGCTGAACAACGTGTTCTCCCGCGAGACGATGAACAAGTCGGCAACTGGTTCCAACGGAACCGCTTCGACGGCGACCGGCTCGAACGGTACGGCTGAGTACCCGGCGCAGGGCGGTTACCAAGGGAACTACGAGAGCGGCTACCAGCAGCCGACCCAGCCGACCCAGCCGACTCAGCCCGAGCAGCACCCGGCGCACAGCTCCGGGACCTGGTCCAACGGCAGCCAGCAGAACGGCAACTGGCAGCAGGGCCAGTAGCTAGGAGCCGATAACCAAGTAGTCGTTTCTCCTCAAGGCGGGCGGCACCCCGATCGGGTTGCCGCCCGTCGCCTGTTCTACTTCGACTTGCCAGGCTTCTCCGCCTTGTCCGTCTTCTCGGGCTTGGCGGCTTTGTCCGGGGTGCTGTCCGGTCCGGCGCGGCGGACGTCCTCGACCTTGGTCATCGCCTCGCGCAGGTCGGCCAGCCAGGTTTCGCTGTGCTGGGCGACCAGCTTCACGCACCAGCCGAGGGCGTCGCTGCGGGACCGGGCCACCCCGGCGTCCACCAGCGTGTCCAGGACCTGGCGCTCGGGCTGGCGCAGGCGGGTCATCACGGGGGCGGACAGTGAGGTGAAGACCGTGGTGGTCTCACCGCAGGTGACTCCCCAGGCGACCTTCCGCCGGGCGGCGTGCTCGAGCTCGCGGGCGATCTCGATCCGGTGCTCGCGGGTGTCCTCACGGAACTGCTTGATCCGGCCGGCTTCGGCCGCGGAGCGCTCGGCGGCGCTGACATCCTTGTCCTGCTTCGGTGCGGGAATCCGGCCGACGATCAGGATCTCGTCCCGGTCGATCGACAGCTCGGTCTCACCCTCGAACCAGTCGCCCGGCAACCGCCCGGTCAGCCAGCCCCGCACCTTCTCCTGCTCGTTCTTCGTACTCATGTAATCATGATTACATCGAAACAGGATCCGCTCAAGTCGGTCAGTGGTACCGGACGGTGTACGCGGCGTGCGCATCGCCCTGGGACAGCCCCACGTTCGATACCCCGATCACCAGCGTGTGCCGGGTGACATCGTTCCGGTAGGTCACGTACGTCGTACCAGCTGCGCCTTCGGAGCCGGTCCGCGTCCAGTGCGCGCCACCGGTCGCGGGTACGCGCTGCAGCTCGCGGACAGCAGCGGGCGTCGCGTAGTACGCCGTCCACTTCGCGTCGCCACGGCCCCAGGCGCGGACCAGGTTGTCGGACCACTGCACCGCGTTCCACGCCTTCGGCTCGTTGCTGAACCGGGCTGTGTACGCGGCGTGCCAGCCACCGGCTGACCGCAGTCCAACGTTCCTCACGCCGACTGTCAGGTTCCCGCCGCGTGCATCGTCGTGGTACGTGACGTAGATCGTCCCCGCGGCGCCTTCAACGCCAGTGCGACGCCAGTGGATGCCACCAGGCGAGGCCTGGCCGAACAGCGCGCGTGACGTACTGGTCGACGCGTAGCAGTTGGCCGCTGCGGTGTTGCCGCTACCCCATGCGCGTACGAGCCGATCGGCGTACGCCACTGCCGACACGTTCGTCACCGGTGCCATGCGGTTGCACGTGGTCGCTGTAGCAGCGCTGGCGTTGGCCGGCGCGGCGCCCGTGAGTACCAGCGGTCCGGTGACCGCGAGTGCGGTGGTGGCGCCGAGACCCATAATCTTGCGAATCATCATCGACCTCCCGAGTAAATGTGGTGCTACTCGTGGGACGCCACCTGGTCGGCGAGAGTTCGGGCTGAAACACGGTCGCAATACAAAGCCGGCCCGGGTGCGCCGGGCCGGCTGACGCGTCAGGCGGCCGGTGGAGGTGCGAAGGCGGCTCGCAGTCGCTCCTGGGCCGCGGAGCCCGCAGCTGTATGGTCCAGGCCCAGGAGAGCAGCACCTACAACAGGAGGTACGTCTACTACCCGAGGCACTGCTTTTGGTGCGTACTCGGACAGCAGCCGGGTGACGCGGTCCAGTAGGACAGAGTGGCCCGCGGTGAGTACGCCACCGCCCAGCACCACAGTGACGCGTTCGCCGAGCAGGTCGAGTCGGCGGAGTGCACTGACTGCCATCGCAACGATCTCTTCGGCCTGGTGCTGAATGATGCCAAGGGCAACGGCGTCACCAGCAGCCGCGACCTGGAAGAGCACCGGCGCTGCCTCCAGCTGCTGTTCGGCTGACAGCTCACCGAAGTGGAGTGCCTCGATCACCGCGCTGAGAGACGGCTTCCCGTAGTGCAGCGGGAGTGCAGTGAGCAGTGCGGTCGCCGGACCTCGCCCGTCCTCCGCGCGGGACGCTGACCAGAACGCCTCCTCAGCCAGCTGTGCACCGCCGCCCCAATCGCCGGTCAGCGTCCCTAGTGCAGTGAACCGAGCCGTACGTCCGTCGGGCAGCATGCCGGAGCAGTTGATGCCCGCGCCGCAGACCACTGCAACACCGCGCGGTTCATCCACTCCGGACCGCAGTAGCGCGAACGTGTCGTTGGTGACGTACACGGACTCCGCCCAGCCGCGCCGCTCGAACACACTGGTCAGCTCTTCCACCTCGACCGGTAGATCAGCGTTCGCCAGACAAGCGGAGAGCTGCTGTACCAGCGGCGCCTCTCCAACTCGCAATCCGGCCTGCGCCGCGGCTGCATGTACTAGTAGCGCCAGTCCATCCACTGCGGCCTCCGGACCGAGCTTCTGCGGTTCGAACCCGCCACCTCGTGCCGTACCGAGCACTGTGCCGTCCGCGGCGACCAGTGCGACGTCGGTCTTGCTGTTGCCGGCGTCGAAGGCGAGCACGCCGCCCGGTACTAGCGCGTCCACGACAGGTACGCCTTGTTGTGCGCGAGCAGCTTGTCCGTCAGCTCCTGCGCCAGGGAGATCTGCCCAACGAGTGGATGCGCCAGTAGCGCCTTGAACACCCGCTCCGAGCCGCCCTTGATCGCCGCCTCCAGTGCTAGTTCTTCGTACGCGGTCACATGCGCGACCAGGCCGGCGTACAACGGTTCCAGAGGTGCTACCGGCTCTGGTGTTGCACCGTCCGCGCTGACAGTCGCCGGTACTTCGATGACTGCATCGTCCGCAAGGAACGGGAGTGTGCCGTTGTTCAATGTGTTCACTACTTGTACGTCGCCAGTGTTGTTGAGCAGTGAGGACGCCAGTGCGACAGCTGCTTCCGAGTAGTACGCGCCACCGCGTTGTTCGAGCAGTGCGGGCTTCTCGTCGAGCTGTGGATCGGCGTACATGGCCAGCAGCTCTTTCTCGAGTGCAGCGACCTCAGCAGCCCGTGACGGCTTGGTGAGCAGTTCCTGCACTACGGCGTCGTGCGCGTAGTAGTAGCGCAAGTAGTAGGACGGTACGACGCCGAGCTGGCGTACTAGGTCCGGTGGTAGTACCAGGTCGTCTGACACCTCGGTCAGATGCTCAGTGAGCAGCTTCGGCAGCAGGTCCTCGCCATTGACCCGGACTGCTCGCTCCCAGGTGAGGTGGTTCAGTCCGATGTGGTCCAGCGACACTTCCTCGGGCCGTACGCCCAGCATCGCCGCGAACCGGCGCTGGAAGCCGATCGCCACGTTGCACAACCCCACTGCCTTGTGGCCGTGTGACAGCAGTGCCCGGGTCACGATGCCAACCGGGTTGGTGAAGTCGATGATCCACGCGTTCGGGTTGGTGCGCCGTACTCGCTCCGCAATGTCCAGGACCACCGGCACTGTCCGCAGTGCTTTCGCGAGACCACCTGCGCCCGTAGTCTCCTGGCCGACACAGCCGCACTCCAGCGGCCACGTCTCGTCCTCGTTGCGTGCTGCCTGTCCGCCGACGCGCAACTGGAGCAGTACGGCGTCCGCACCGTCGATCCCAGCGTCTAGATCGGAGGTGGTGATCACCCGGCCCGCATGGCCTTGCTTGGCGAAGATCCGCCGCGCCAGTCCGCCAACCAGCTCCAACCGGTCAGGCACCGGGTCGACCAGCACCAGCTCCGACACCGGCAAGGTGTCCCGCAACCGGGCGAACCCGTCGACCAGCTCGGGCGTGTACGTGGAACCGCCGCCGACGACCGTGAGTTTCATCCTTTGACCCCTGTAAGTGTGACGCCCTCGATGAAGGCCTTTTGTGCGAAGAAGAAGAGGATGATCACCGGTGCCATCACCAGCAGCGTGGCTGCCATGGTGAGGTTCCAGTTCGTGTGGTGCGCGCCCTTGAAGGACTCCAGGCCGTAGCTCAGCGTCCAGGCCGCCGGGTTCTCACTGGCGTAGATCTGCGGCCCGAAGTAGTCGTTCCAGCAGTAGAAGAACTGGAACAGCGCTACTGCCGCGATAGCCGGCTTAGCCATCGGCAGGATGATCCGGAGCAGTGCAGTGAAGTCCCCGCAGCCGTCCACCTTCGCGGCGTCGACGTAGTCCTTGGGAATCGTCAGCAGGAACTGGCGGAGCAGGAACACCGAGAACGCGTCGGTAAAGGCCATCGGGATGATCAGTGGCCAGAGTGTCCCGGACAAGTGCAGTTGCTTCGCCCAGAACAGGTACATCGGCACGATCACCACTTGTGGCGGCAGCATCATCGTGGCGATCACCAGCATCAGTACGACGTTCCGGCCGCGAAACGAGAACCGGGCCAGCGCGTACGCCACCGGGATGCTCGAAATCAACGTGAGCGCGGTGCCGAGTACCGCGTACATCAGGGTGTTCTTCCACCACGTCAGGAAGCCCGGTGTCTCCCAGACCGTACGCAGGTTCTCCCAGTGCCAGCTGTCCGGCCACAGGTTGCGGGTGAGTGCCTGCTGGTCACTCATCAGTGCGGTGAGGAAGATGAACACAAAGGGGAGTACGAAGAACAGCGCTGCCGCGATAGCGAGTGCATGTACTCCAACCCACTGGAGGAAGCGCGTACGGCGTGCTGTGCGGGCGGCCGAGGTCAACGGGACAGCGGAGGTGATAGCTGTCGCGGTCATGCCGTACTCCTTTCACTCATCGAACGCATCAGAAACCCGGTGAACACCATCGCCAGGACGAACAGCACCAGCGCGATCACGGACGCGCCGCCGGTGTCGAAGCGCTGGAAGCCCAGGTGGTACACCAGTTGCGGCAGGGTCAGCGTGGACTTCTCCGGGTAGCCGGGCTCGAACTGCTGTCCCGCGCCGCCGATCACTCCACTCGCGACTTTCCCGGCGACCAGCGGCTGCGTGTAGTACTGCATGGTCTGGATGACACCGGTGACGACGGCGAACAGGACGATCGGTGAGATGTTCGGCAGTGTCACGAACCGGAACCGCTGCCAGGCACCTGCTCCGTCCAGCGACGCCGCCTCGTACTGCTCCTGCGGTACGTCGAGCAGTGACGCCATGAAGATCACCATCAGGTCGCCGATGCCCCACAACGCCAGCATGGTCAGCGCCGGCTTCGACCAGCTGGGGTCGTTGAACCAGCCTGGTTGTGGCAGTCCGATGCTGCCGAGGATGTTGTTCACCGGGCCGGTGCCCGGGTTGAGCAGGAACGCGAACGCCATCGTCGCGGCGACCGGCGGAGCCAGGTACGGCAGGTAGAACGCGGTACGGAAGAACCCCGCGCCGGTCTTCACCTTCGTAATCAGCAGGCCGATGCCAAGACCGAACAGCACCCGGAGCGTCACCATCACGACAACCAGCCAGAGCGTGTTCCGCAGTGCGGGCCAAAAGAACGGGTAGTCGGTGAAGACGTACTGCCAGTTCTTCAGACCGGTCCATTTCGGTGGGGTGAATCCGTCGTACTTCATGAAGCTGAAGTAGACGGTCGACACCAACGGGTACAGGAAGAAGACGCTGACCCCGATCAGCCACGGTGACAGAAAGGCGAGGTTGCGCAGCGTCTCCCGGCGGTGTTTCTGCCGGAGAGTCATTTCGCCTGCGCCAGGTCTTTGTCGATCTGCGCGTCGGTCTTCGCCAACCCGGCGGTCAGGTCAGTGACCTTGCCCGCCTCGTAGGCGTAACCGAAGTCCTGCAGCGTCAATTGGTACGCGCCACCGTTCGGGCTGGCAGGTGTGGTGCTGCTCTTCGGGTGCTGGGCAATTCCGAGGAACGGCTTCAGGTCAGCGGAGAGTTTGGGCGACTTGAGCGCTTCCAGCGTCGACGGCACGTTGTGGATGGCATTCGCGAAGCTGACCACCGCGTCGGTGTCAGTGGTCATGAACTTCACCAGCTCCCAGGCCGCGTTCTGCTTCTGGCTGGTGCTGGCAATCCCGATGACGGTGCCGGACAGGTAACCCTTGCCATAGCTGTCCGCCTGCTCATCCGGTACGGGGAACGGCGCGACGCCGATATCGAGCTTCACGCCGGCGTCGCGGGCCATGCCCAGTCGCCACTCGCCGTCCATCGTCATCGCGACCTGGCCGGTGTGGAACGGGTTCTTCGCGCCGAACTCGTCGCCGAAAGTCGCGCGGTACTTCTCCAGCTTCGCGAATCCGCCGAGCTGATCGACCAGGCCCTTCTGCCATGTCAGCATGCTGCCGAAGGCCGGGTCCTTGGCCAGATTGGATTTGCCGTCGGGCGTGAAGTACGTCGGATTCCAGAGCGCCGCGAAGTGCGAGGTGGTCGATTCGTACCCGTGGAAGTTCGGCATGAAGCCGAGCTGACCGTACGTGTCGCCCTTGGGCTTGGTCAGCTTCTTCGCGACCGCGTCGAATTCGGACAACGTCTTCGGCGGCGCGGTGATCCCGGCGGCCTTGAACGCATCCTTGTTGTAGTACAGGCCGTACGCGTCGTTCAGCAAGGGCAGAGTGCAGCGTTTTCCCTGGAACTGCGTGTAGTCCTGCAACGGCTTCGGGAACGTCTTGTCCAGCTCGATCCCGGATTTGTCCAGGAACGGTTTCAGGTCACTGAAGACATTGGACGCGCAGAACGTACCGACATTGTCGGTGGTGAACGAGGACACCACGTCCGGGGCGTTCGCGCCGCCGGCCCGGAGCGCCTGCTTGATCTTGTCGTCGTTGATGTTCCCGACGACCTTGACGTGGATGTTCGGATGCTTGGTCTCGAAGGCCTTCACTCCTGCCGCGATCGCCGCGGTTTCGCTTGGGGCACTCCACCCGTGCCAGAAGGTGATGGTGACGTCTTTGGTGGCATCGTCGGTGGCCTGCGGTGCGTTCGAGGTACCGGTGCAGGCCGTCGCCAAGAGGGCGACCGCGGCGGTGCCGATGACGGCACGGGTCAGGGAGTGCATCCGTTCGTTCTCCTAGGTGATCGGTGGACCTGCGGTGTCGAAGACTTCGTCTCGGGTGGTGCTGAGGGCGGACTGCAGTGCTCCGGAGAGCACCGGGTCGGTGCTGATCGCGGTCATCAGCAACCGCGGCCGGGGGACGGACAGATCGGCGAGCTCGTCCTGGACGAGACCGCGCAGGCGTTCGCCACCGGCGGTGATGACGCCGCCGGCGAGCACGATCAGCTCCGGGTCGACGACCGCGACGATCGCGGCCAGACCGACCGCGAGGCGGTGCGCGAACTCGGCGAGGACGGTGTCGCCGGCGCCCTCGGTCTGCAGCGCGGCGACGATCGCGGCCTCGGGCGTACGCGCCTTCAGGCCGTGTGCGCGGGCCAGTTCCAGGACCGGTTCGCCACCGGCGAGCTCCTGGAAACCGCCGGCGTTGTTCCGGCCGACGTCGCGGACCAGGGGCGTACCGGGCAGCGGCATGAAGGCGACCTCACCCGCGCCGCCGGTCGCGCCACGATGCAGCCGGCCGTTGATCACGATCGCGGCGCCGATGCCTTCCTCGCCCCAGAGCAGCACGAAGTTGTCGCTGCCGACGGCGTGCCCGATCCGCTGCTCGGCGATCGCGGCCAGGTTCACGTCGTTCTCGACCTCGAGCGGTACGGCGAGCGCGGCCGCCAGTTCGTCGAGCAGATGCGGCGCGTGCCAGCCGGGCAGGTGGGTCGCGTACCGCAGCCGGCCGGTGGTCGGGTCGAACCCACCCGGCGTACCGATCGAGACCCGGTGCAGCCGTTGGCGGTCCAGGCCCGCCTCGCCGGCCGCACCGTCGATCGCCTTCAGGACCCGGTCGACGGTGCCCTTGGCGCTGCGGCCCGGCGTGGCCAGCTCGTAGTGGCCGATCACGTTGCCGGTCAGGTCCGCGACGGCGGCCCGGATCCGGGCCGGCGTCACGTCCAGCCCGGCGACATGCGCGATGCCG
This sequence comes from Kribbella hippodromi, assembly GCF_039531045.1. Classification (NCBI taxonomy): domain Bacteria; kingdom Bacillati; phylum Actinomycetota; class Actinomycetes; order Propionibacteriales; family Kribbellaceae; genus Kribbella; species Kribbella hippodromi. Next base: position 274,028 of record NZ_BAAAPH010000008.1, read on the forward strand.
CCGTTGATCTCGTACAGCTGCGCGTTCGGGCCGGGCCGCCCCTCGGTGGTGCCGCTCGGGCGGACCAGGCCGGCCGCTTCCAGCCGGGCCAGCAGCTGGGACGCGGTCGGCTTGGACAGCCCGGTCAGGTTGCCCAGGGTGGTGCGGGAGAGCGGGCCCTGGCTGAGCAGCAGATCCAGGGCGGCGCGGTCGTTCATCGCGCGCAGCAGGCGCGGCGTTCCGGGTGTCGTTGCCATGAGCCAACCCTGCCTCCCTTCGCCGCTCGCGGGTACTCGCCGCGCTGATCTCGCGAACTGTTAGGAAAGTTTCCTATTAACGCGAGACCGTACGGTGGACCGGCCCGGGTGTCAATCGCCGCGCGTAAGTTAGGGTTGCCTAACTATGGCGACTGGGGAGCTGTTGAGGCGGGCTGTCCGGCGGCATCGGGGCCGCATGATCGCGGGCGTACTGGCGCTGTCGCTGCACCAGGCGACCGAGGCGGCGGTCCCGGTGGCGATCGGTCTCTTCGTGGATCGCGCGGTCGCGACCGGGCAGGTCCAGCCGCTGCTGTGGTGCGTACTGATGCTGGTCGTGCTCTTCGCCGTGCTGTCGAACGCCTGGAAGACCGGGGCGCGACAGGTGGTTCGTGCGATCGAGTACGAGACGCACCTGCTCCGGCTGGAGATCGCACAGCGCGTACTGGACCCCCGTGGTCATCGGACCGGGCTCCGGTCGGGTGAGTTGTTGTCGATCGCGACCTCCGATGCGGAGAAGGCCGCGCTGGTGATGCGGGGCGTGTCGATGGGCGCGGCCGCGTGTACTGCGCTGGTCGTGTCGTCGGTGTCCTTGCTCCTGGTCGACGTACCGCTGGGGCTTGGGGTGCTCATCGGCGTACCGCTGCTGGTGCTGGGCATTCAGGCGCTGTCACCGCTGCTGACCCGGCGTACGTCCAGTCAGCAGGAGGCGGTTGCTCAGACGACTGCACTGGCGACCGACCTGGTCAGTGGACTGCGGACGCTGCGGGGGATCGGAGCGCAGCACAATGCGGCTGAGCGGTACCGGCGATCCAGTCAGGCCACGCTGCGGGCCACCCTGCGTGCTGCATCGACGAACGGTCTGCAGGACGGTGTGACGACCGCACTGAGCGGATTCCTGCTGGCTGCGGTGGCTGGTGTGTCCGGGTGGTTTGCGTTGAACGGGCGGATCACGATCGGCGAACTGATCACCGTGGTCGGGCTGGCGCAATTCGTGGCGGAACCGGTGGCGACGCTTGGGTACGCCAGCCAGGTGATCGCGCGGTCACGTGCTTCGGCGGAACGGCTCGCCGGCGTGCTCTCTGCGCCGCCGCTGATGGTCACGGGCACCTCTACCGCTGTCGACGCGGAACAGCCGCCGCTTGTGTTGGAAGAGGTTTCGCACGGGACGCTGGCGTCGCTGAGTCTGGCTGTCCGGCCGGGTGAGTCAGTTGGGGTGCTCTGCTACGACCCGCGGGATGCGGATGCGCTGCTGGCTGTCGTGGGTGGGCGGGCACCTGAGCACACCGGGTCGGTACTGGTTGGTGGCACCGTGCTTGAAGACCTGGATGTTGAGCTGCTGAGGCGGACTGTGCTGCTGGAGCGGCATGAGACGGACCTGTTCGAGGGGACGCTGCGCAGCAACCTGCTGGTGGAGTCACCAGCTCTGGAACGGGTGATGGTCGCCGCGGGTGCTGCTGATCTGCTGGATGAGCTGGATCGGCCGCTGGCCGACCGGGGTCAGTCGCTGTCCGGTGGGCAGCGGCAACGGCTTGGTCTGGCCCGTGCACTGTTGGCCGAACCGCCGCTGCTCGTGCTGCATGATCCGAGTACGGCCGTGGATGCAGTGACCGAGGAGCTGTTGGCGGAGGGGCTGGCCGCGGAGCGCGCCGGGCTGACCACATTGGTACTGACGAGCAGTCCCGCGCTGCTGGGCAAGATGGATCGGGTCGTCGTGATCGCGGGTGGTGCAGTGGTTGCTGAGGGCATCCACTCCGAACTGGCCGAGACCGATCCGGTGTACCAGGAGGCGGTGCTGCGATGAATCTGCTTCCTGTTGCGGGTCCGCGCGCGACGTGGTCCGTACTGTGGCAAGAGCTCCGCAAGCGGCCGTGGCTGTCCTTGCTGGCGGCCCTGGTGATCACTGGAGCCAGTGTGGCCGGCCTGGTGGCGCCATGGGCGCTCGGTGCATTGGTGGATGCCATCGCGGGCGGTGGCGACAAGCACGCGATCGTACGCGTCGTGCTGATGATCGGACTCGCTGCCGCGCTGGGCGGTGTACTGACTGCACTTGGTGTCACGCTGGTGGCGCGGGTTGGTGAGACCGTACTGGCGCGGATCCGGGAGCGCGTACTGGATCGGGTGCTGCAGTTGCCGGCGCCGACGCTGGAGAAGGTACGGACCGGTGACCTGCTCTCTCGGGTCGGTGACGACGTGGCGTCCGTGGCGTCTGCACTGACCGAGGTGGGCCCGTCCGTGCTGGGAGCGGCGTTGACGATCCTGCTGACAGTGGGCGGCATGTTCGCGCTCGACTGGCGGCTCGGTCTGGCCGGGTTGCTCGCCGTGCCGATGTACTTCCTCGCACTGCGCTGGTACCTGCGCCGATCGGCCCCGTACTACAAGCAGGAACGTGTCGCGATGGGCGAACGCTCCGAGGCGATCATCGCGTCCTTGCGAGGCAGTGCCACCGTCCGCGCGTACCGGTTGGAGAATCGGCAGCTGCGCAAGATCGACGAAGCTTCCGGGGTCGCGCGGGACATCTCGATCCGGGTCTTCCGGCTGTTCAGCTCCTTCTCGGCGCGGATCAACCACGCCGAGTTCACTGGGCTGACGGCGATCCTGGTGACCGGGTTCTTCCTGGTCCGGGCGGACTCGGTCAGCATTGGTGCGGTGACAGCGGCGGCGTTGTACTTCCACCGGTTGTTCAACCCGGTCAACGTCGTGCTGATGGAGTTCGACCAGATCCAGACTGCTGCCGCGGGCATGGCGCGGTTGGCCGGCGTACTGGAGATCGAACCGGAACCGGCTCCTGCCCGTGCGACTCCGCGGGACTCGTCGCTCGAGCTGCAGCAGATCAGTCACCGCTACGACGGGCCAGAGGTTCTCACTGACGTTTCACTGCGGCTGGAGCCGGGAGAGCGGGTCGCACTGGTCGGTGCGAGTGGTGCGGGGAAGACCACGCTGGCAGCGATCGCGGCCGGCGTACTGCGGCCGTCTGCGGGTGCGGTGCGACTCGGCGGAGTGGAGCTGGGGGAGCGGCAGGTAGCACTGCTCAGTCAGGAAGTGCATGTGTTCTCTGGACCGCTGGTCGATGATGTACGCCTCGCGCGCGCCGATGCCACTGATGCGGAGGTCGAGAGCGCGCTGGAGCGAGTTGGCGCACTGTCGTGGGTGCGTGCTTTGCCGGACGGTCTGGAAACAGTTGTGGGTGAGAACGGGCATCAGCTGACCGGTGCGCAGGCACAGCAGTTGGCGTTCGCTCGGCTCGTACTCGCGGACCCGCCTGTTGCCGTACTGGATGAGGCGACTGCTGAAGCGGGCAGTGCGGGTGCGCGTGAGCTGGAGCGGGCGAGTGCGGCTGCTACAGCAGGGCGTACGACGCTGATCGTCGCGCACCGACTGACCCAAGCGGAGCAGGCGGACCGGGTCGTTGTCATGGACCACGGGCGGGTGGTCGAGTCAGGTACGCATGCGGAGCTGCTGGCGCGTGGTGGGCGGTACGCGCAGCTGTGGACGAGTTGGACGGGTACTAAGTCGGGTCAGCCTGGTCAGCCAGCAGTGCGAACGACACCAGCCAGTGCGTCGACATGAAGTCCCCGCCGGTGACAGTGGGCAGTACTGCCTCGACCTGACGGTCCGCACCGGCACGCAGTACGTCGGCCACGTCCGGGAGCGCCGGTGCGATCGTCCGGAGCTGCCAGGCGCGCGACAACGCCAGCCCACCTAGATGCGCCAACTGCCCGTCACCCGAGTCATCCGTCACTGGCACCTCTAGCAGGTGCAGGTGCTGTTCCTTGCCCAGGCCTGGGAGAAACGCCGTTAGCCAGCTGGCGAACTCTGTGGCCGGTAGCACGCGTCGCATCAATTCCGCTTCAGACAGAGCCGGTGACAGGAAGTCTGTGCCGGATGGCTCGAAGCGGGTGTCGTACGCGGTGTCGGCGCCGTACCACTCGATTGAGCGCGCTCGAACCGCTTGCACCACATCAGCCCGGCCGAGCTCGCCGTACGCCTCGTGGAGCAGTGCGAGCGCGAACGCCGAGTTGAGATGAGCGCCGTGCCGCACCGGGTACGCCTGCTTCGGTAGCCATGCCAGCACCAGATCCGCGATCACCTCACCTAACGGCTGGAGCGCCGGCGCCCATTGGGTGTCGCGGGCGGCCGCAACCAGCATGGCGGCCCACGCCCAGCCGTACGGCCGCTCGTACGCAGGGCGCTCGCGTAGGTACGCGGCTTCGACAGCGATCGCGTCCGGGGTGAGCCGCTGGTTGAGGAGGTCGATCGGGCGCTGGTCCGGCACTAGCGTGAGCAGCCGGACCAGCGACCACTGCATGTGTGCACTGGAGTGCCAGTCGTACGAGCCGTGGAAGGCAGGGTGCAGCCGCTCCGGGGTCACATCGACGTCCTCCGGACCTCTTGACGCGTGCGCGCTGCCGTACGGGTACTGCGTGTCGAGGACCTCGCAGGCGATGCTCGCCCAGGCTGCGTACTCCATGGGTCTCCTTAGAACGCGAAGAAGTACATCAGGACGATGTTGCAGCCCAGTAGCGGGACAGCGGTCGGGATCTGCGCTTTGATCGGCCCGTACTGGTCCTTCATCTGCAACAGCGCCGCAGGTACCAGATTGAAGTTGGCTGCCATCGGCGTACACAGCGTGCCGCAGAAGCCGGCCAGCATGCCGATCGCGAACACCACAGCCGGAGTGCCGTCGAACTGCTGCACCAACAGCGGCCAACCTACTGCGGCTGTCATCACCGGGAACGCGGCGAACGCGTTGCCCATGATGATGGTGAAGACAGCCATGCCGATGCAGTACAGCGCGACCGCCGCGATCAGCGAGCCTTTGGGTACGAGGTGATCGGTGACTCGGCCGACCGCCTTGCCGACGCCGGACGCGTTGAACAACAACCCAAGGGTGGCCAGCATTTGCGGCAGGATCGCGGTCCAGCCGATGTGCTCCAGCAGCCGCCGTCCTTCGTGCATCGGAATGGCAGGTGACTGCATTGGATTCTTTCCCCACCCCACCGCCCCGGTCTGGGGCCTGAGCAGCGTCATGCCCACGATCAGCGCGAGGATCGACGCGACGCCGAGGCCGATGATGGTCGCCGAACCGGACTGCAGCAGCAGGCTGCCGTCGCCGAGCTTCACGTTGGCCAGCCACGCGCCGAACAGCGCCGCGACGACCGGGATCACCAGCGCGGGCAAGAACAGCTTGTTGCCGAAGCGGTCGGCGAGGTGTACGCGCTCGGCCGGCGTGGTCGTACGCTCCGCGCCCTTGCCGGGGAAGCCTGAACCGGCCAGAACGGCGAGACCGATGACCGCGATGCCGAGCAGCCAGGACGGAGCCTGCTTGTTCACCACGAAGGTGCCGTAGCCGAATGAGACCCCGAGGATGCCCCAGTACGCGGCACTGCCGAGCCGTTTCGGGTTGCTGCGATCGTTGAGCACCTGCAGCGCGATCACGACGAAGAAGAGCCCGCACAGCCAGTAGAACCACTCGACCTTGATCATCGCGCGGTCTCCTTCTCGGCCTTGAGCTCGCCGGCCAGCTTGTCGAGCTTCCGGTCCAGCAGGAGCAGGCGAGTGCCGTGGATGAGCAGGGCGCAGATGCCGGTCGGGATCGCCCAGACCGCAATGTCGATGGCCTCCAGGTGCAGGCCGTAGGTGGCGTCGACGAAGCCGGTGATCAGCAGGATCGAGCCGATCGCGACGAAGATGTCCTCGCCGAAGAACAACCCGACCGTGTCGGCGCTGGCGGCGAACGCCTTGATCTTCTCCTGGACCTTGTCTGGGAGCTTGCCGTAACGGCGTTCCGCGGCGCCGGCGGCCATCGGGTGGATGAGTGGGCGGACCGCCTGCGCGGGACCGCCGATGCTGGTGAGGCCGAGGGCCGCGGTGCCCTGCCGGATGAGCAGGTACACGGCAAGCAGGCGGCCGGTGGTGACGACTGCGAGCTTGCTGATCAGCTTGCGGGCCTGATGCTGCAGGCCGTAGCGCTCGATCAGCCCGATCACGGGCAGCGTGACAATGAAGACGGTGACGGACCGGCTGCCGGCGAAGCCGTCACCGAACGCGTTCAGGATCTTGACCGGCGACAGCCCGCCGATCAGTCCGGCCACGATGCCGGCCGCGGTCACGACCAGCATCGAGTTGATCCGCAGTGCGAAGCCGACGACCACCACCGCGATGGCGAGCAGAACCCACATGGTTCCTCCCGGGGACGGAACGGTGTAGCTACGGGGAGAGATGTTCCGTTCACCATAAGAATTGTTGAACGATCCTGCAATAGATCATTCGAACAAGAACCCAGGACCTGCCGTGAGCGGCTGTGTGCGGCGGGGGTGGGTTAGGGGAGGCGCCAGTCGACCGGTGTGGCGCCCTGCTGCTCCAGGAGGGCGTTCACCCGGCTGAACGGGCGGGAGCCGAAGAAGCCGCGGTCCGCGGACATGGGGCTCGGGTGGGCGCTCTCGACGTACGGAGTGCTGCCCAGCATCGGCTTGAGGGTCTGGGCGTCGCGGCCCCAGAGAATGGCGACCAGCGGCCCGCCCCGCTCCACCAGCGCGCGGATGGCCTGCTCGGTGACGGACTCCCAGCCCTTGCCCCGGTGCGCGCCGGACTTGCCCGGCTGCACGGTCAGCACTCGGTTGAGCATCAGTACGCCCTGGTCCGACCAGGGCGTCAGGTCACCGTTCGACGGCGCCGGTACGCCGACGTCGGCCATCAGCTCGCGGTAGATGTTGGCCAGGCTGCGCGGGATCGGCCGTACATCAGGAGCCACCGAGAAGCTCAGTCCTACTGGGTGTCCCGGCGTCGGGTACGGGTCCTGGCCGACCACTAGCACCTTCACCTGGGCCAGCGGCCGCTGGAAGGCGCGCAAGACGTTCTCACCGGCAGGTAGGTACGAACGTCCGGCTGCAAGCTCGCTGCGGAGGAAGTCACCCATCCGCGCGACGGTCGTTTCAACCGGGCTCAACGCCTCGGCCCAGTCCGGAGCCACCAACTCAGCCAAACCCTTAGCAGTCACCCGCCACAGCATGCCAGGCGACGGAGTGCATTCGCGTACTGGCGTGCGGTGTACTGCTGCACTTGGCGGGTGAGTGGACCGCCCAGGCGGGTGTACCAAGTGCCTGCGCGGCTGTACGCGCGGATGGTGATGTGTACGCCGTCGGTGTCGCGGGTGACGGCGAATGACTCCTCACCGGAAGCTGGATGACCTTGCAGCGTTCCGTACGCGAAGCCGATGCGGTCTGGTTCGTCGACTGTCCAGACGACGCGACAGGGCACTGGCAGACCCAGCAGGCTCAATGGCGACAGCGTACGCAGCCGGTTGAGCAGGAGGCCGGCGGTCATGCGGGCCAGTGCGTTGGTGCCGATGCGCGGTGGTGTGTCGGTCGCGCGCACCGGCAGCCCGGCGCCACGGTGCATGCGCCACTGCATCAGCCCGTCACTGGCCCGCTGGAACACCTCGTCCCCGGCACCGAGTAGCTCGCGGTGCTCGAGCCGGTGGTACCCCTCCGGCGTCTTGTCGTACCGGGTCGAACCCACGGCGTCGTAGGTGAACCGCAGGTTCGCCAGGTCCTCCAGCTTCATCGGACTCTCCCGTACCTCCTGGACTAGCTGCTCTTCAGACCGGACGTGTTGTCGGCCTTGATCGCGTCGAAGAGGGCCTTCGCCTTGGCGGTGTCCCACTTGACGGCTACGCCGCGGCCGCCGCCGAGGTGGTAGTTGTCGTTGCTGATCGGGACAGTCAGGGTGACGCCACCGCTGCCGGAGATCGCTCGCATGCCCCGGGCGAACCGGATGAAGTCGAACAGGCTCATGTCCTTGTCGACGGTCAGCGCGTCCACGCCCTTGGTGGCGACGCTGTAGTAGCGGAACGGGTTCAGGAAGGTGGATGGCGAGCTGGCCTTCTTGGCGATCGCGCCGACCATCTCCCGCTGCCGCTGGACCCGGCCGAAGTCGTTCTGGCCGTCCGCGTGCCGGGACCGCACGTAGCCGAGTGCGTTGACGCCGTCCAGGTTCTGGCAGCCGGCCGGCAGATTGATGTGCGCCAGCTTGTCGTTCATCGGCTTCGGCAGGCACATGTTGATCCCGCCGATGCTGTCGATCACGGACGCGAAGCCGCCGAAGCCGACCTCGACGTAGTGGTCGATCCGCAGCCCGGTGGTGTTCTCGATCGTCTCGATCAGCAGCGCCGGGCTCTTGTTGAACGCCGCGTTGATCTTCTGCCGGCCGGACACGCCGGGGATGTTCACCGCGCTGTCCCGCGGGATGCTGATCAGCACGGTCGGGCCGGACTTCGGGACGTGCATGAGCATGATCGAGTCGGTCCGGGCCGGTCCGGCGTCGCCGCCGGTGTGCAGCCGGGCCCGCTCCGCGCGGCTGAGGTTCTCCCGGGCGTCCGACCCGACCATCAGGTACGTCGTCCCCGGCGTCTCGGCCGGCCGGGTGCCGGTCGGCATCGCCTCGATCTTGTCGATCCGGCTCCACGCGTACAGCGGGACCGCGATCAGCATGAGGACGAACAGCAGGACGATCAGTCCGACGGTCCGGAGGAACCAGTTGCGCCGCTTCTTCGGCTTCCGCGCCGAAGGCCGTGGCGACCGGTCCGCGTATCGCGGGTCGATGGGCTGCGTTTCACTCATGCCACGACCGTATCGGTGCCGGGCACCGGACACGTCACCCCACTGAATGGTTTTACACGTCCGAAAGTAGCCGGCGCCTCCCTCAAAGGGAGGAAATCGGCCCGGAGAGCGAACCAGATCGCCGGAACGCGACCGGTGACATCCCAACCCTGGTGGCGAACAGGCGGCTGAAGTACGCCGGATCGTCGTACCCGACCCGCCGGGCGACCGTGGCGACGGAAAGATCCTCCTCGGCGAGCAGAACCTTTGCATAGCTGAGTCTCGTACTCAGGATCAGTTCTTGCGGAGTTGAACCTGTGGTACGGCGTACTGCCTCGCGTAGCTCTCGCACGGTCAGTCCGAGCGCTCTGGCGTAGTCCTGAATGCTCATTGGCGTACAGGCCAGTTCGGCGAGCTGTACTGCCACTCCATCGGCGGGTGTCGTTCCGGCTTCACCGATGAGGTCATAGAGGGCTCCGGTGAGTTGTACGGGGTTGTGCTGTCCGCTGAGGCGCAGGAGCTTCGCGAAAGCACGGTCGAGCGGGCGGGAGTCGCTGTACTGGCGGACTGGTTGGTTGACGTCGAGTTGGCCAAGTGCGGTGAGTGCATCGGTTGCGGGGCCGCTGAAGAGCGTCCACGCCTGGCGCCAGCGGGTGGCGGGGCGGTAGCCGTGTAGTACGCCGGGGAAGAGTGTCAGCAGTGCCGGTGCGCGTACTTCGTACAACTGGCGGTCTGGTCCGTGGAGTAGGTGGCCGCGTCCTTCTTTGAGCCAGACGAGTGCATGGCAGCCGAGAGCGCGTTCCGGGGCTGGTGTGGCGCCGTGTGTCTGTTCGCCGGCGCCCAGGCAGAAGAGTCCAAGTTCGCGCTCGAAAGCACCTGGGGTCAGGTAGATCGACCAGTTCGGCACCGTACAAGAGTCCAAGAAGTGTGGCGCGGTGTCCATTCCGTTCAGTGGCGTACGCGGGTGTCATGGGTGCTGTGCTGACTTCCAACGGATACGTGCTCGACGAAGAACGGTTGGGCGTACTGCAGGTCGTACCGGAACTGGAGCGATCGGATCGCGACGTACTACGGGCGCGGCTGATGCGGGACGGGTACTTGTACTTGACCGGGCTGCTGGATGCGGCGGTGGTTGAGCAGTTTCGCGAGTACTACTTCCGGTTGACGGGTGCTGCGACGGATCGGGCCTCGTACCGGAAGGTGCTGTTCGAGGAGATCGTGCCGGGGCCGGAGTACGCCGCCTTCTGTGCGCAACCGGCTTTGAAGGACTGGTTCGGGTGGTTCCTGGGTGGTGAACCGTTCCTGCATCGGCGGAAGATCATCCGGCAGACGGCGCCCGGTGAGAACGGCATCGGTACGGCGACCCAGGCGCACTACGACCTGGTGTACCTGCGGGAGGGGAGTGACCAGGTGTTGTCGGCGTGGATTCCACTGGGCGACTGTCCGGTCAGCCGCGGCGGACTGGCGTACTTGGAGGGCAGTCACCACCGAGTGCTCGCGGACGAAGCTGCCGGCCGGCTGAAACGGCCTGCGGCTTCCATGACCGCCGACCTGCCCGCGCTGGCGACCGAGTACGACGCCAACTGGCTGGTGGCGAACTACTCAGCTGGGGACGTCGTCATCCACACCGCCCACACCATCCACGCCGCACTGGACAACGTGTCCACCGAGATGCGGTTGTCGACCGACATCCGGTACCAGCGCTCCGACGACGCCATCGATGCCCGCTGGCAGTACCACTGGCACGACCGGGACGGACTCTGAGACCGGCTTCTCGCAAACGACAATCATTTCGTTTAAGATGCTCGGAACCGTGAACCGAGTCGGAGGAGCATTCGTGAACCGGAACGAACTGATCAGTGGCGTGGCGGAGCAGGCGGGCATCCCGCGGAACCAGGCCGAGCGGGTGCTGGACGCACTCGGCGACGTCGTCACCGACGCGATCCAGCGCGGCGAGAAGGTGTCGCTGACCGGGCTGCTCAGCATCGAGCGGGTGCTGCGCGCGCCGCGGACCGGGCGCAATCCGCAGACCGGTGAGCCGTTGTCGATTCCGGCCGGGTACTCGGTGCGGCTGTCCTGCGGGAGCCGGCTCAAGGCGGCGGCACGCGGGGGCGTACGCCAGGCCGGCTGATTGGGCTCCTGGGGGACGTGCGAGTGGCTGTGGATAAGTCCGGGCCTGGCCGTGGCGAACCGGGTATGTTCGCTGGCAGCAACTCGACACGGAGCAAGGGGTCAGGATGACAGCAGGAATCGACGGCGCGGGAGCGGCCGGCGCGGTGCGGCCGCAGGACGACCTGTACCGGTTCGTGAACGGGGCGTGGCTGGCGGAGCACGAGATTCCCGCGGACAAGGCGATCCACGGCGCGTTCCACGCGCTCTGGGACACCGCCGAGCAGGACGTCCGCGCGATCGTCGAGAAGACGGTCGCGGCCGGGCATCCGGCCGGCAGCGAGCCGCGGAAGATCGCCGACCTCTACACCAGCTTCATGGACACCGAGACGATCGAGCGGCTGGGCGCGGCCCCGATCGCCGATCAGCTCGCGCTCGTCCGGAGCGCCACCGACGCGTCCGCGCTGGCCGGGGTGCTCGGGCAGCTGGAGCTGCAGGGCGTGCCGGGCGTCTTCCACTACTGGGTCGACGCCGACGCGAAGAAGTCCGACGAGAACATCGTGTATCTGACCCAGGGCGGCCTCAGCCTGCCCGACGAGTCGTACTACCGCGAGGACAACTTCGCCGAGCTGCGGACGGCCTTCGTGGCGCATGTGGCGAAGATGCTGGAGCTGGCCGGCGCGGCCGATCCGGCCGGTGCCGCGGCGCGCATCCTGGAGCTGGAGACCCGGCTCGCGGGCGCGCACTGGGACCGGGTGAAGGACCGTGACGTCCAGCTGACGTACAACAAGCTGGACCGAGCTGGCCTCGAGGAGCTGACGCCCGGGCTGGAGTGGAAGACCTGGCTGGCCGGCGCGGGCGTGCCGGAGAGTGCGTTCGCGGATGTCGTCGTCCGCGAGCCGGACTTCCTGACTGCCGCCGCGGCCGCGCTGCAGGAGATCGAGCCGAGCCGGTGGCAGGAGTGGCTGACCTGGCGGGTCGTGCACAGCGCCGCCCCGCTGCTGAGCCAGGCCTTCGTCGACGAGAACTTCGCCTTCTACGGCAAGACCCTGACCGGTGCGCCGGAGCTGCGCGACCGGTGGAAGCGCGCGGTCGGCTCGGTCGAGCAGGCGCTCGGCGAGGCCCTCGGCAAGCTGTACGTTGCCGAGCACTTCCCGCCGGACGCCAAGGCCCGGATGGTCGACCTGGTGCAGAACCTGGTCGCCGCGTACCGGCAGCGGATCGAGGCGCTGGACTGGATGGGTCCGGACACCCGGCAGCGGGCGCTGGAGAAGCTCGGCACCTTCGTGCCGAAGATCGGGTACCCGGACGAGTGGAAGGACTACTCGGCGCTCGAGGTCGACCCGGGTGACCTGTTCGGCAACGTCCGCCGCTCGGTCGCGGTCGAGACCGAGCGCGACCTGGCGAAGCTCGGCAAGCCGGTCGACCGGAACGAATGGCGGATGACGCCGCAGACCGTGAACGCGTACTACAACCCCCGGATGAACGAGATCGTCTTCCCGGCCGGCATCCTGCAGCCGCCGTTCTTCGATCTGGCCGCCGACGATGCCACCAACTACGGCGCGATCGGCGCGGTGATCGGGCACGAGATCGGGCATGGCTTCGACGACCAGGGTTCGCGGTACGACGGCGACGGCAACCTGAACGACTGGTGGACCGACCAGGACCGGGCCGCGTTCGAACAGCGCACCGACAAGCTGGTCGCGCAGTACGACCTGCTGGAGCCGGCCGAAACCCCTGGCCAGAAGGTGAACGGCAAGCTCACCCTCGGCGAGAACATCGGCGACCTGGGTGGGTTGTCGATCGCGTACGTGGCCTATCAGCTGTCGCTGGACGGTGCCGAGGACGAGACGATCGACGGACGCACCGGCAGCGAACGCTTCTTCGCCGCCTGGGCGCACGCCTGGGCCACCAAGACCCGCCCGGAGGAAGCCGCCCGCCGCCTGACCATCGACCCACACTCCCCACCGGAGTTCCGCTGCAACGCGGTGGTGAAGAACATCGACGAGTTCCACACCACCTTCAGCACCACCCCCGAAGACGCCATGTGGCTAGCCCCCGACGACCGCGTCCGCATCTGGTAACTCCAAAAGCTAAGGCCCGCTGGTCGCGCGCCGCCGCCCGCCACCCGGCGGGCGCGGTGCCGGTGAGCGTGGTGCCGGTGAGCGTGGTGCCGGTGAGCGTGGTGCCGGTGAGCGTGGCGCCGGTGAGCGCGGTGCCGGAGAGTGTGGCGCCGGCGGGTGCGGTGCCGATGAGTGGCGGTGCCGGCGGGCGCAGCGCCGGCGGCGCGGTGCCGGTGAGCGCGGTGCCGGTGGGTGTGAGGCCGGTGGGTGTGGTGCCGGAGAGCGTGGCGCCGGCGAGTGCGGTGCCGGAGAGCGTGGCGCCGGAGAGTGTGGCGCCGGCGGGTGTGGTGCCGGAGAGTGACTGTGGTGAGCTGATCGGTCGCTACTTTGCTGGCAAGGCGAGGTAGCGACCGAGGGGTTTGACGATGGCAGGTGTTCGGAAGGCGCTGGGGTTGGTTGCCGTGACGGTGACCATGACTGTGACCGGTGCGCTGGCGGGGTGCTCGGCCGGTGGTTCGGGGGTGGCTCAGTCCCCGGCGGGCGGGAACACCACGCCGGGGCAGACCACGGCGGGGCAGCCGACGGGTGGACAGTTGACGCCTGGGCAGATTGTGCCGCCGGCGTCGGTGCCGGCGAGTTCGGGGGCTTCGGCGGGGTGGCAGGGGACGGACCCGATCGGGTTGCCGAGTGATTCGGTGACGCCGACGGGAGCTCCGGCGACTGTTCCCGCGCGACCGACTGCTCCGGCACGGCCGACTACTTCTGCGCGGCCGACTTCGCCGGCGGCGTCGGCGGGTGCGGGTGGGGTGTCAGGTGCGGTGGTTCGTGCTGCGATGGCTCGGACGGTGGAAGTGAAGCAGCCGGCCGTGCATTTTGTGCCGAGCGGGGTGCGGGCGACTGTTTCGGATGGTGGTGCCGGGAAGCTCACCGCGGTTGTCGGTACGCGCTCAGGTGCCGCAGATGGTGGCGGACAAGTTGTGTTCTTCTTCCACGGCAACAAGTTCGTCGGGTGGGACGGGGACACCGAGACCACCGGGGTACAGCGGCTGGCCGGCAGTGGTGCTGGGGCTTTCACGATCCGGTACACGCATTACGCGGCCGGCGACCCCGCCTGCTGTCCGTCACTCGCACCGGTGACGATCCATTGGAACTGGCAGGACGGCGACGGCTTCGCCCCCAGCGGCGGCCCCCGCCCCCACCTCGGCACCCCGGTAGCCATCCGCCTCAACTCATAAGCCCGACGTACGCACCCCATCGAGCCCCACCGCCCACACCAGTCCAGCCGTCCCGACCAGTCACCGGGAAGGGCCGCCGGTGGTGGGCGGCCGGCCCGGGCCACACCGCCCACTACCGGCGGTTGCATCACCCACCGCTATCTCCACCGGACGCTGGCGGTCACACCGCGCACTGCCGCTCGCACCGGCCGCGGGTGGTTGCACCGCGCACTGCTGCCTGCACCGGGCGCGGGTGGTTGCACCTGGCACTGTCGCTCGTACCGGACGCGGGTGGTCGCACCGCGCACTGCCGCTCGTACCGGGCGCGGGTGGTTGCGCCGGGCACTGCCGCTCGCACGGGGCGCGGGTGGTCGCACCGGGCACTGCCGCTCGCACGGGGCGCGGGTGGTTGTGCGGTGCACTGCCGCTCGCACGGGGCGCGGGTGGTTGTGCCGTGGACTGCCGCCTGCACGGGGCGCGGGTGGTTGCGCGGTGCACTGCTGCCTGCACCGGATGCGGGTGGTCGTCGTGCACTGCCGCTCGCACCGGGCACTGCCGCTCGCACCGGGCGCCGGCGGTCGCACCGGGCGCGGGCGGTTGAGCCGTGCATCACCGCGCGCGTGGTTGTGGGGTGGGGGTGGTGGGGTTAGGGCGCCATCCAGGTTTGGATTTCTTCGATGGTGCGGGGCATGGCTTTGGAGAGGCTTTCGGGGCCGGTTTCGGTGATCAGGATGTCGTCTTCGATGCGGATGCCGATGCCGCGGAGGTCTTCGGGGACGGTGAGGTCGTCGGACTGGAAGTAGAGGCCGGGCTCGACTGTGAGGACGTAGCCGGGCTGCACCGTGCCCTGGCGGTAGGTTTCGTTGCGGGCCGAGGCGCAGTCGTGGACGTCCAGGCCGAGCATGTGGCTCACGCCGTGCAGGGTGTACCGCTGGTACAGGCGGCTCTCCGGGTCCAGTGCTTCCGCGGCCGGCACCGGCAGCAGCTCCATCGCGTCCAGGCCGTGCACGATGACTTCCATCGCCGCCTCATGCCCGGCACGGAACGCTGCCCCGGGCGTGAGCGCCGCGATGCCGGCGTTCTGCGCGTCCAGGACCAGCTGGTACAGGTCGCGCTGGCGGGGCGTGAACTCACCGTTCACCGGCAGCGTACGCGTGATGTCGGCGGTGTAGAGCTGCCGGTTCTCCACGCCCATGTCGAGCAGCATCAGCGTGCCGTCGTCGACCGTGCCGTCGTTCTCGATCCAGTGCAGTGTGGTCGCGTGCGGTCCGGCCGCGGCGATCGACGTGTACCCGACGTCGTTTCCTTCGGCCCGGGCGCGCCGCCAGAACGTACCTTCGATCCAGCGCTCGCCGTACTTCCGGACCTGGTCCATCTCGGCCAGCACGTCGGAGAATCCGCGGTGCGTGATCGCGACCGCGTCCCGAAGCTGCTCGAGCTCGTACGCGTCCTTGACCAGCCGCAGCTCGGACAGCGTCGCGGCGAGCTCGTTGTCCTTCAGATCGTCGGTCTTGGCGCCGCTCAGCAGCGACGCGATCGACTGGTCCTCGGCGCGGCGGACCCGGGTGGGTACGTCGCCCTTCAACGCGTCGGCCAGCTGGTCGACGTGCCGGGTCTCGATGCCGAATTCCTTCGCGGTCTCGGTCAGCGACGGACGGCGGCCGGCCCACAGCTCGCCGTACATCCGGTCGCGCCAGAACTCCTCGCCCTGGCTGCGGTCGGCGCGCGGGCGGAAGTACAGCACCGGGTCGTGGCCGGTGGTGCCGTTCGGCTCCAGGACCAGGACGGCGTCGGAGGTCTGGTTGCCGGTCAGCCACACGTAGTCGGTGTGCGGGCGGAAGACGTAGTCGGTGTCGTTGGACCGGACCTTGTAGGTGCCGGCCGGGATGACGAGCCGCTCGCCCGGGAACGCCTGCGACAACGCGTCCCGCCGCTTCGCCGCCCAGCCGCCGACGTCGGCCAGGCCCAGGTCGTGCCGCTCGGAGTCGGCCCAGCCTGCGTTCATGAACGCCCGCAACTTCGGACTCGGCTCGTTGTCATGCGAAGCCGTCTTCGGCGCGGAACTCTCGGCGCCGGTCTCAGCAGCGCCCGTCTCAACAGCGCCCGTCTCAACAGCGCCGGCCTGAACAGCAACGTCGGCAGCGTCGGTGGCAGAAGCGGTGGTGTCCGCGGTGGTGTCGGTCATCCTCGACCAGTCCTCGTTTCAACCCTGGGTGTGCAGTTGGTCTCCGCGGAGGGTGTCCGTGTCGGGCAGTGCCTCGGCGGGGTCCGAGCCGATGCGGGTGATCGCATTGTGCTCGTCCACGAAGACTACGCTCGGCTCGAAAACCTTTGCCTCGGCCGGGTCGAACAGCCCGTACGCGATCAGGATGACCAGATCGCCCGGGTGGATCAGGTGTGCCGCCGCGCCGTTGATGCCGACGACGCCCGATCCACGCGGGCCTTCGATCAGGTACGTGGACAACCGGTGACCGTTGGTGATGTCGACGATGTCCACCTTCTCACCGGGCAACAGATCGGCCGCCGCCATCAGCTCGGCATCCAGCGTGCACGAGCCGACGTAGTTCAGATCGGCCTGCGTCACCGTCGCCCGGTGCACCTTCGACTTCATCAGTTGCCGCCACATGCGGGTCATCATCCGGCGGCAACGGCACCTTTGTCAGTGGCCGTCATCACGGCCGCCGGAAACCAGCTCCGGCTCCCGCGGCGGAGCCGGCGGTTGCGTACGCAGCGAGTCACCTTCCACGTCGACGCGCGGCAGGATCCGGTCCAGCCACCGGGGCAGGGACCAGGCGCGCTTCCCGAGCAGTGCCATCACCGCCGGGACGACCGTCATCCGGACCACGAACGCATCGATCAGCACCGCCAGCGCGAGTCCGAAGCCCATCTCCCGGATCAGGGTCTGATCGGACAGGATGAACCCGGAGAACACCGCGATCATGATGATCGCGGCCGCCGTCACCACCTGGGCACTGTGCGCGAACCCGTCGACCACAGCGGCCTTCGGTGCCGCGCCGTGGACGTGTTCCTCGCGCATCCGGGTGACCAGGAAGATCTGGTAGTCCATCGCCAGCCCGAACACCACTCCGATCAGGAAGATCGGCAGCATGCTGATCACCGGCCCGGTCTGCCCGGTGATCCCGAAGAGGCCGGACAGCCAGCCCCACTGGAATACCGCCACCAGCGCGCCGAAGGTCGCCGCCACGCTGAGCAGGAACCCGAGAGTCGCCTTCAACGGGACGAGCAGCGACCGGAACACCAGCGTCAGCAGCAGGAACGCCAGCCCGACGATCAGGGTCAGGTACGGTACGAGCGCGCTGCCGAGCTTGTCCGAGATGTCGATGCCGATCGCGGTCGCGCCAGTGACCGCTACCTCGGCGCCGTCGTGCCGCGGCAAAGTGCGGATCGACTTCACCAGGTCGCTCGTCTGCGTGCTACTCGGGCCGCTGCCCGGGATGACCGTCAAGATCGCGGTGTTCCCGGCCGGGTTGAAACGCGGCGGTGAGACCACCTTGACGTCCGGCAGGTCCCGGATCGCGGCCGCGGTGTTGGCGGCCGCGCTCGTCGGGCTGGCGGCCTTGCCGGCGTCGACGACGACGATCAGCGGGCCGTTGAAGCCGGGGCCGAAGCCTTCGGACAGCAGGTCGTACGCCTTGCGCTGGGTGGAGTCGGGCGCCGCGGTGCTGTCATTCGGCAGGCCGAGCTTGAGATCGGTCGCCGGGATGGCCACGATGCCGAGGCCGATCACGGTGACGAGCAGGACCACCAGCGGGCGCTTGGTCACGAACCGCACCCACCGCCGCCCGACGGTGACCCGCTCAGCTTCCTGAGCAGGCAGCCCGTCCGGCACAGCCGCCAGTCCTCCAGCCGTCCGCGCGGCCGTCCCGCGCCGGCTCCGCAGCCGGGCCAGCCGCCCGGAGAAGACCTTGGGCCCGGCGAACCCGAGCAGGGCGGGTAGCAGCGTCAGGGCGATCCCGACCGCGATGATCACCGTGAACGCGGCCGCCAGGCCCATCTGGGTGAGGAACGGGATGCCGACGACGAACAGCCCGCCCAGCGCGATCACCACGGTCAGCCCCGCGAACACCACCGCGGACCCGGCCGTGCCGACAGCCCGCCCGGTCGCCTCCTCGGGTTCGAGACCGGTGCTCAGCTCGTGCCGGTACCGCGACATGATGAACAGCGAGTAGTCGATCGAGACCGCGAGGCCGATCATCAGCGCCAGGATCGACGTCCCGGAGCCGATGTCGACGAAGCCGCTGAGGGCCGTGATCGCGGTGACGCCGATCCCCACCCCGATGATTGCCGACAGCAACGGCAGGCCGGCCGCGACGAGCGAGCCGAAGGTGAGCAGCAGCACGACCGCGGCGACGCCGATGCCGATCACCTCGGTCAGGTGTTGCGCGCCACTCGGCTGCAGCGCCTCCCCGCCGTACTCGACGGTGAGGCCGGAGGCCCGCGCCGGCGCGATCGCGGCCTCCACCGCGTCGTTGGCCTCGGGTGCGACCTCGGCGGCGCGGACGGTGTACGCCACCTGGGCGTACCCGGTGCGGCCGTCCGGTGAGATCGCCTTCGCGGTGAACGGGTCGACGACGTGGGCGACCTGTGGCGTGGCGGCGATCCGGGCCAGCGTCTGCTTCACCTGTGGGTTGTCGGCGAGCTTCTGGCCGGCCGGCGCCTGGAAGACGATCCGGGCGGTCGCGGAGTCGGCGCCGGCCTGGGGGAAGCGGTCGTGCAGCAGGTCGGCGGCGCGCTGTGATTCGGTGCCGGGGATCGAGAAGCCGGCGGCGGTCGGCCCGGAGAGGGTGACCGCGCCGGTGACGCCGGCTGCCAGCAGCCCGAGCCAGATCAGGACGACCAGCCGGCGCCTGCGGAAGGCGAAGCGGCCGAGCCGGTAGAGGTAGGTAGCCATGCTTTCGATACTCCCGGCGCGACACCGTCCTCCGCGTCGCCCGATCGCGGACACCTGTCCGTACCGCGATCGCCGTACCCGGCTACTGCGACTGCGGTACGCCCGGTCGTACCAGGCCGGTCTGGTACGCGAGTACCACGAGCTGCGCGCGGTCGCGGCAGTCGAGTTTCATCATCGCCCGGTTGACATGCGTCTTCGCGGTGGACGGCGACAGCACGAGCCGCTCCGCGATCTCGTCGTTGGACAGGCCGAGCGCGACCAGGCCGACGATCTCGCGTTCGCGCTCGGTGAGTACGTCCAGCACCGTGGGACCGGTCGGCCGGCTGGGTGTGGGTTCGGCCAGGAAGCGGTTGATCAGCCCACGCACGGCCTTCGGCGACAGCAGCGCGTCGCCGCGGGCAACCACCCGGATCGCATCGATCAGCTCGGCCGGTTCGACGCTCTTGCCGAGGAACCCGCTGGCACCGGCCCGGATCGCCTCGAAGACGTACTCGTCCACCTCGAACGTGGTCAGGACCAGTACCTTCACCCCGGCCAGCGCCTCGTCCGCGGTGATCAAGCGGGTCGCCGCGAGCCCGTCCAGCTCCGGCATCCGGATGTCCATCAACACCACGTCGGCCCGCTCGCTGCGGGCCAGCTCGACCGCCTCCCGCCCGTTCGACGCCTCAGCGACGACCAGCAGGTCCGGCGCCGAGCTCACCAGCACCCGGAACCCGCTCCGGATCAGCGTCTGGTCGTCCGCCAGCAACACCCTGATCGTCACTCATCACTCCTGTCTCCAAAGGCAAAACTGCACGGACCGCGAACCCACCGGCCGGCTCCGGTCCGGTCGTCAACCGGCCGCCAACAGCGGCAACCCGCTCCCGCATGCCAACCAGTCCGTGGCCCGCACCTATATGAGCGACGGTGGCGGTAGCAGCGCGTCCGGTGTCAACGACGGACAGACTGAGAGAGCCGGGCCGACGGGTGATGGTGACCTGAGCCGTGGCACCAGGGGCGTGTTTCAGCACGTTGGTCAGTGACTCCTGGATGACGCGGTACGCGGTGAGCTCGATGACATCCGGCAGCGCACCAAGTGCTTCCGGCCGATCCCACTTCACCTGCACCCCAGCTGCAGCGAAGGACTTGATCAGTGCATCCAGGTCCTGCAGCGATGGAGTCGGTGCGGTCGGTAGTGGCGAACCAGAGCGCCGCAGTACGCCCAGCAGTACGGTCAGCTCTTGTAGGACAGTGCGGCCGCCCGTACGGACCAGTGCGAGCGCGTGCTCCGCTTCAGCCGGTTGGGTACGAAGCACATGCGCCGCGACGCCGGACTGTACGTTGATCAGTGCGATGTGGTGGGCGATCACGTCATGGAGTTCGTGGGCGATGCGCAGCCGCTCCTCCGTGACCCGGCGGTGCGCCTCCTCGTCACGGGACTGCTCGGCCCGTAGCGCACGTTCCTCCAGCTCACGCAGGTACGCCCGCCGGTACCGCGTCGCTTCGCCGATCGCCGCGCCGAACAGCACCACGATCCCGTTCATCAGGTTCGCGAACAGTTCGCCACCGGCGTACCCGGCTGCTGCGACAACGGTGACCGCCATCACGGAGACGATCGCCACCGCGCGCGTACGCCGCTCGGTCCGCATCACGACCATGTACGCCGAGCAGGCCATGAACAGCCCGATCGGGCTCTTGGCCTGCTGCGTGATCGTGTACGTGATCCCGACCGCACTGGTCAGCGCGAGTGACGTCAGGGGGAACGGGCGGCGCAGCATCATGAACACCCCGCCGGCGGTAATCAGCACGGTGCCGGACAGCGTCAGTGCGACCTGTCCGTGCAGCCGGTGTCCCAGCGTGATGCCGGTGATGACCATGATCGCAAGGGCCAGTACGCCGTCCACCAGTAGTGGCGGCACTCGCAGGCCCCGCCACCGCTGTGACACCGCGTCCATGCCATTCACAGTACGTGACCCTGCGCCGCCGCGCGTCGTCCTGCGGCCGTATCCGGGCCCTACCGCAGCCGCGGTACTACACAGCTGAGGCCTGAACAGCGAGTTCGCGGAGCGTCTCGTACCGCTGCCGGAGCGCTGCGACTCGCTCGGCCTCCGCCGGCACCGGCGTGAGGTGCTCGCCGCCGGGCGACGGCGACAGGCCGAGCGCGACTGCCGCTGCGCCGCGGGCGCCGACCTCAGGCTCGGCGCAGACTGTGGTCGGCCGGTCGAACGTGGCCGTCAGGCAGCGACGCCACCACTCCGACGCGTCGATCCCGCCGCCGCCGAGAACCACATCCAGCTTCCGGCCGAACAAGGCGTCCAGCTGCCGCAAACCGCGGTCGATCTCCAGCGACGCGCCTTGGAGTGACGCGGCGAGCAGGTCCGCCGCGGTGTCGTCGAAGGACAGGCCGAAGTATACGCCCGAGCCGCCGGGGACGGTCGCGGGCGGCCGGGTGCCGGCCATGAACGGGATGGCGATCGCGTGCGACGCGCCGATCTCGACGCCGGCCGGCTCGTCGGACTCCAGCTGCAGCAGGCCGGTCAGCCACGCGTGCAGGTTCCCAGCAGCGGAGAACGCCATGCCGGTCACGGCACGCTGATCATCGACCCGGTAGCGCCACAGCTCCCACGGCAGCTCCGGTGCGTCGTCGATCGGGTGTACGACGCGTACGGCGGCCGAGGTCCCTACTGTCACCGCGGCTGTGCCGATGTCGTACCCGCCGGTGCCGACGTTCGACGCCGCGCCATCACCGGTCGGCGGATGCACCGGTACGCCGACCAGACCAGGCCAGCGCCGGGCGTACTCGGCCGAGATCGTCCCGGTCCAGCCGCTCGCGACGATCGACGGCAGCCGATCGGGTTTCACCCCGGCGATCTCGAGCGCCTCGTCGTCGTACGCCCCGGTCGCGAGGTCGAGGGTCCCGGTGCCGGACGCGATCGAGACCGAGGCGACGCGTTCGCCGGTCAGCCGCTCCAGGACGAGATCGGGCAACCCGGCGAAGGCGGCGGGCGAGCCGGCGGCGAGCAGCCAGGGAATCCGCCGGGTCCAGTAGAGCCGGTGCAGCCAGGCGCCGGTCCGGGCGTGGAAGGCTCGCTCGTCGAAGGAAGTGCCTAGGTCAAGGTCGACGGTGCGGGTGTCGGCCCAGGTGATCACCGGCGTGAGCGCGCCGCCCTTGTTGTCCAGGGCAACGATCGAGTGCCATTGCGAGGACAGCACGATCGCGCCGATCTCGTCCAGATGGCCGTTCTGCTGCAGTTCGTCCAGGCAGCCGAGCAGCCCTTCGACGTACTGGTGCAGATCGAGCGTCGCGGAGCCGTCGTGACCGTACGTAGGGGAGATCTTGTGCCGGGCGAGCGCACCGGGGATCGGGGCCGCGTCGGCTTCGGACAGGACGAGGGCCCGCGCGGACGACGTACCGAGGTCCAGGGCGAGGACCCGGCCGTCAGTCTTCGTCATGCAGTGCCCGCAGGAAGGTCTGCGCCCAGATGTTCACGTCGTGCGCGGCGAGGTGCTTGCGCATCGCCTTCATCCGGCGGCCGAGCTGGCGGTCGTCGGTGTTCATCGCGTCGACGATGGTGTCCTTCATACCGTTGATGTCGTGCGGGTTCACAAGGAAAGCTTGCCGGAACTCATCCGCCGCACCGGCGAATTCACTCAGTACGAGCGCGCCCGTGTCGTCGTACCGGCAGGCGACGTACTCCTTCGCGACCAGGTTCATGCCGTCCCGCAACGGCGTCACCACTGCCACATCGGCTGCCCGGAACAGCGCCGCCATCTCGGTCCGCGAGTAGGACGTGTGCAGGTAGTTGATGGCCGGCGTACCGATCTTGCCGTGCTCGCCGTTGATCCGGCCGACCAGCAGCTCGATCTCGTCGCGGAGCACCCGGTACTGCTCGACGCGCTCCCGGGAGGGTGTGGCGACCTGGATGAAGACGGCGTCGTCCACCGACACCCGCTTCTCGTCCAGCAGCTCGCCGAACGCCCGCATCCGTTGCCGGATGCCCTTCGTGTAGTCCAGCCGGTCCACGCCGAGCAGGACGTGCTGTGGGTTGCCGACTTCCTGCCGCAGCTCGGCCGCGCGGGCGGTGGTCTCCGGCTGGCGGGCCAGCTGTTCGAGTTCGCCGACGTCGATCGAGATCGGGAACGCCTTCGCCCGGACGATCCGGTCGTCGGGCAAGTGGATCCGGTCGCCGCGGGTCCGCAGGCCCATCCGGTTCCGGGCCAGCCGGGCGAAGTTCGAGGCGGCGCCGGGCCGCTGGAAACCGACCAGGTCCGCACCCATCAACCCGTCCAGGATCTGCCGGCGCCACGGCATCTGCGCGAACAGCTCGGTCGGCGGGAAGGGGATGTGCAGGAAGAACCCGATCCGTACATCCGGACGCAGCCGCCGCAGCATCGCCGGGACCAGCTGCAACTGGTAGTCGTGCACCCAGACGACCGCATTGTCGTCGGCAGCTTCCGCGGCCGCCTCCGCGAACCGGCGGTTCACCGCGACGTACGACTCCCACCACTCCCGGTGGAACTCCGGCGCCACGATCACGTCGTGGTACAGCGGCCACAGCGTCGCGTTCGAGAACCCCTCGTAGTACAGCTGCACGTCCTCGGCCGTGAGCATCACCGGGACCAGGTGCATCCCGTCGTTGTCGAACGGGTCCAGCTTCTCGTCCGCGCTGCCGGTCCAGCCGATCCAGGCGCCCTGGTGGGACTGCATCACCGGCGCCAGCGCGGTCACCAGGCCACCGGGGCTACGGCGCCACGCGGTGCTGCCGTCGGGCATCTCGAGTCGGTCGACCGGCAGCCGGTTGGCCACCACTACGAAGGAACTCCTACCGTTCGGCATTTTCAGCGTCATCCACTCAGGTCGTCGTCGTCACCGGGGTAGCGGACCCCGATCTGTCTCCGGGTTTCGTCGAGCAGGCCGAGAATCTCGACGGTGCCGAGATGGGGTAGAGCCGGTACCTCGATCAGCCCCGAACGCAGCGCCTGACTCACCGCGCTTGCCTCATAGTGGTACCCACGCCCATGCGTACTGACGTCGATCCGCTCCGTTCCGGAAGCAGTCGTGCGCAGGTAGTGGTCAGGATGGTGGAAGCGGTGCGGGAGCTGCAGGCTGCCCTCCGGGCCGCTGATCGACGCGACCCACGGGTTCTGCGAACGCAGGCCGCAGGTCAGCGCCGCGACCGCGCCACTGTCGTGCCGCCAGGCCATTGCCACGTTGAGATCGACACCGTCGTCGTTCAGCGCGCCGACTGCCTTCACTTCCGCCGGGCGGCCGAGCGCCATGTACGCGAACGTCATCGGGTAGATGCCGCCGTCCATCAGCGAGCCGCCACCGAGCGCCGGATCGAGCAGGCGAGCGGGCAACTCAGGCTTGTGGAAGGCGAAGTCCGCGACCACCTGCTGGGGCTCGCCGATCACGCCGCGGTTCAGGTCCTCGAACAGCGCCTGGATCACCGGGTTGGTCCGCATCCACATCGCCTCGGCGAACAAGGTGCGGTGCTCGGTGGCGACCGCGATCAGATCGCGGGCCTGTTTGGCGGTGAGGGTCACGGGCTTTTCGCACAGTACGGCGACGCCGGCCTGCAGCGCTGTCCGCGCGATCGCGTAGTGCTGCGGATGTGGCGTACCGATGTAGATGACATCCACCTGGCCGGAGTCGATCAGCTTCCGGTAGTCGTCGTACGCGTTCGGGATGCCATGCTCGGCGGCGAACCGATCGGCACTGTCCTGGCTCCGCGACGCGACCGCGGTGGCGACGGCGTCGTCGGGCAGCAACCCCAGATCGTGCGTGAACTGGGTCGAGATGTTGCCGGTAGCAACGATGCCCCATCTGACACGATCTATGCCCACTGGGTGAACTCCGGGGTCGGGAACGGTCCGTCCGCACCGATTCTCGCCGTTTCGAAGGCGTGAGCCAAGCGAATGAGCGTGACCTCACTTCGGGCCGTGCCGCCGAAGGTGAGGCCGACGGGCAGTCCGGAGACCGTTCCGGACGGCACCGAGATGAGTGGATACCCGGCCAGCGCGGCGTGCGACGACGAGCTGCCGAGAACGTGATCGCCGTTCACCAAATCGATCGACCAGGCCGGTGAGTACGCCGGGCTGACGATCGCGTCGAGCTGGTTGTCGCGGAGCAGGTTGTCGATCCCGTCCCGCCCGGCGCGGAGCGCGGTCAGGCGCGCGGCGACGTACACGGGTGAGCTCAGGCCCTCCGTCGCCGCGGCGCGCTCGAACAGCTCCTGGCCGAACCATCGCAGCTCGACGTCCGCGTGGTCGTTGTTGAACGCAATCAGCTCGTCCAGCGTGCGCGGTCCGCCCGGCGCGCGGGTGGCCAGGTACGCCTCCAGGTCCACCTTGAGCTCGTGGGCGAGCACCTGGAGCTGGTCCTCGTCGCCGCCGGGTGTGGGCAACGACAGGTGGTCGACGATGGTTGCTCCGCAGCTGCTGAGCAGCCCGAGCGCGCGCTCGCTGACCTGGTCCAAGCCGGTTGAGTAGCCCCAGAGCGGTCCGCGCGGGACACCGATGCGTACGTTGCTGAGGTCGGTGCCGCGGCAGTTGTCCGCGTACTCCGTGCTGCTGCCGGAGAGGACTGTCAACAGCGCGGCGGCCTGCTCGACCGTACGGGTCATCGGGCCGGCGGTGTCTTGGGAGTGCGAGATCGGGACGATGCCCTGCTGGGGGATCAGGCCGACGGTGGGTTTGATCCCGACCACACCGTTCAGTGCGGCTGGGCAGACGATCGAGCCGTTGGTCTCCGTACCGATCGCGTAGTCGGCGAGCCCGGCCGCCACCGCGGCGCCGGAGCCGCTCGACGAGCCACCGGCGGACCGGTTCAGGGCGTACGGGTTGCGCGTCAGCCCGCCGTACGCGCTCCAGCCGGATGACGAGGCCGAGCCGCGGAAGTTGGCCCACTCGCTCAGATTGGTCTTGCCGAGGATCACGCAGCCGGCGTCGCGCAGGCGCCGTACGAGCGGAGCGTCTTCGGGCGGCGGAGGCTGATCGGCGAGCGCCAGCGATCCGGCCGTGGTGGGCAGGTCGGCGGTGTCGATGTTGTCCTTGACCAGGACAGGCACGCCGTGGAGCGGTCCACGTACGCGTCCCTCGTCACGCTCCGTGTCGAGGCGGGCGGCTTCGGTGAGGGCGTTGGGGTTGGGGGTGCAGATGGCGTTGATGAGCGGGTCGACCGTCCGCATCCGCGCCTGCAGCTGGTTCACCAGCGCCGTGGCGCCGGATTCCTTCCCCACCCCATCACCCCGGCTCGAAGAAGTTGAGCTCACCCCAAAGATCCTGCCAGAGTTGGTCCGGTCCGGCCGCCCGCGTCCGACACGCTTCGTGTCGTGTCACGGGTGAATGACATTGCTGTTGTTCAGCACGTACAGTGGCAGGCGGACGGACGATCACCGACCGCACAGGAGTCAGCAGCAGATGGACAGCGCCAACGCCAGCTCTTCCGGCCCCGCCGAAGCTGCGCCGCCGGTCGTCGAGGGGCTCAGTGAGCGGGACGGCCAGATCCTTGCCTTCGAACGGCATTGGTGGAAGTACGCCGGGGCCAAGGAGCAGGCGATCCGGGACCAGTTCCAGATGTCCGCGACCCGGTACTACCAGGTCCTGAACGCGCTGATCGACCGGCCCGAGGCCCTCGTGCACGACCCATTGCTGGTCAAGCGCCTGCGCCGCCTCCGCGCCGCCCGGCAGCGCGCCCGCTCCGCACGCCGACTGGGTATCGAGGTCTGAGCATGTCCCGCCTCCGGGCGTGGCCGGCGTCCGTACGCCTGTCGCGCCGCACCCGTGGCGAACAGGGGCAGGTGCTGTCGTCGCTGGTCGCCGTGGCCGCCGTCGTCGCGATCGTTGCCGGTCTGCTGGTGCTGTTCGGGACCAGGGGGAACAACAGCAACGCCGACGAGAAGCCGGCCGCCGCCAGTACGCCGAAAACGGCCGGGAAGCCCACTGAGCCCTCGGCCAAGCCGTCCGCTGGGCCGTCGACTGTTGGGGCGAGTGTGCCCCGGCCGTCCGGGAAGCCGTCCACACCGGCTGCGCCGCCGACCGAGCAGTCCACTGTGCCACCCGCGGCGCCGCCGAGTGAGCCGCCGACGTCCGAGCCCCCTGCTCAGACCACTCAGCCGCCGCGGCCGAGCCAGCCGGTGACGATCCCGGCCGAGGAGCGGCCGGCGATCGAGGTCTACAACAACACCCCGCGCAAGGGCCTGGCCGACTCGGTCGCGAACCGCGCGCGGCAGGCCGGCTGGACGGTGTCCGGTTCGCCGGACAACTGGCACGGCAAGGTCGCCGAGAGCACCGTGTACTACCCGCCGGGCATGCTCGACGCCGCCAACCAGCTCGCCCACGACCTGGGCGTCGGCCGGACCAAGGGCGCGCTGGACAACATGAAGAAGGACCGCCTGACCGTGATCCTCACCTCGGACTACCCAGGATGAGCACTCCGGTTCTGCAGACCGAAGCCGGCCGGGACGGCTGGGAAGCCATCGTCGCCGACCCGGCGTCCGCGGTCATCTCGTCCGACTTCGACGGCGTGCTCTCGCCGCTCGTCGAGGACCCGGCGCGCTCCCGCCCGGTCGACGGCGCGCTGGACGCCCTGGCCCGGTTGGCACGGTCCGTCAACCAGGTGGCGATCGTCACCGGCCGCCCGGCGCTGGTCGCAACCGAGCTGTCCGGTGTGAGTGGGTACCCGGGGCTCGGGCGGCTGGTCGTGCTCGGGCACTACGGGCTGGAGCGCTGGGACGCGGCGACCGGAAAGGTCACCAGCGACCCGGTGCCGGCTGGTGTCGCGACAGCACGGGACCGGTTGCCGGGGCTGCTGAGCGACGCCGGGGTACCGGATGCGTTCGTCGAGGACAAGAACAGTTCACTGGCCGTACACACCCGTCGGCTGGACGACCCGACCGGAGCGCTCGAGCTGCTGCGCGGGCCGCTGACCGCGCTGGCCGAGGAGACCGAGCTGCGGCTGGAGCCGGGCAATCTCGTACTGGAGCTGCGGCCGCCCGGGATCGACAAGGGCGTCGCGATCCGGCACCTGCTCGAGTCGACCGGTGCAAGGTCGATCCTGTACGCCGGGGACGATCTGGGCGATCTCGCCGCGTTCCGGGCGATCCAGGAGCAGCGCGCGACCGGCGTACGCGCTGTGCTGCTCGCGACCCGCTCCTCGAACGCGACCGAACTGATCGACGCCGCCGACGTGGTGGTGGACGACCCGAGTGGCGCGGTGACCGTACTCACTGCTCTTTCGGACGCGATCGCCGCCCGCTGAACGCCTGCGTGACGGTTTTGCCGATCGGCTGAACCGGACGTTCGACGTACCCGCCGTCCTTGAGATTCGCCAGGCGCTCGAACGGGTTTCGCGAAGCCGGATCGCCGGTGAGCAGGAACGAGACGACGACACCGATCACGTACAAGGGCAGCATCGGCAGGCCGATCAGGCAGAAGTACTGCCAGGAGTGCCTTTCTTCGTGCCGTACCAGCGCGGGGTTGTCGAAGTACGCGCGGTCGTGCTTGCTGAGTACGACGTTCCCGATCGTGAACGCGCCCGCGATCGGGAAGCCGAGTTTGTACCCGTTCGCGAAGATCAGGCCGCGTGGTCCCCGGGTGAACGTCGCCCGGCCGAGCAGGCCGGCGAGCAGGCCGGTCAGGGTGGACAGATTGACGAAGTTGCCGATCACCTTCACCCACTGCCAGGCGGTCATGCGGATCAGTATGGGTTCTGTCGGTGGGGTGCGGTAAGACTTGGGGGGTGAGTTCGGTGGTGCGGGTCTGGCGGCCTGGGCGGGCGGTCGATCCGCATTCGGTGATCGGTGGGCTGCGGAAGGGGCCTGGCGATCCGGCGTACGTGTTCGATGCCGGACTGCGGACGGTGTGGCGCGCCACGCGGACTCCGGACGGGCCGGTGACGTTGCGGTTGCGGGCGCGCGGCGGCGAGGTCGAGGCCGAGGCGTGGGGGCCGGGCGCGGCCTGGGCGCTGGACGGCGTGCCGGAGTTGCTGGGCGAGCGGGACAGCTGGGACGGGTTCGTGCCGCTGCCGGAGCATCGGGCGCTGGTGGATGCGGCGCGGCGGTTCCCCCATGTCCGGGTGCCGCGGTCGCGGGCGGTGTTCGAGGCGATGGCGGCGGCGGGGATCGAGCAGGTCGTCACGGGCAAGGAGGCGTTCCGGGCGTGGCGGCTGCTGCTGCGTGAGTACGGTGAGCCTGCGCCGGGGCCGAAGCCACCGGACGGGCGGCAGCTGATGGTGCCGCCGGCGCCGGAGGAGTGGCGGCTGATTCCGTCCTGGCAATGGCTGCGGGCGGGCGTCGAGGGGCGGCGGTCTCGTGTCGTGACGACCGCGGCGACCCGGGCGAAGGCGCTGGAGCGGACGCTGGAGCTGACCGATTCCGAGGAGATCGAGCGGCGTCTCAGGTCGCTGCCCGGAGTCGGCGTGTGGACAGGGGCTGAGGTACGGCAGCGCGCGCACGGTGATGCGGATGCGTTTTCGTTCGCGGACTATCACGTTTCGCGGAACGTTTCGTACGCGCTGATCGGGGAGGAACTGGACGACGACGGGACCGCCGAGCTGATCGAGCCGTACCGCGGTCATCGCTTCCGGGTGCAGCGGCTGCTCGAGCTCGCGGGGATCGGCCATCCCCGCTTCGGACCGCGCAAATCGCTGCCGACGCACACCCCGGGAGCCACCCACCGGCTCCGCTGAGCTGAGATCGCTTGTCTCACATGGCGGGAACGCAGGACACAATATGGACCCGATTGGGTAATCTCGGGGGCAGCTCATCCAGAGGGACTGAGGGAAACGGCCCGTTGAAGTCCCGGCAACCCTCCCCGTCGAGCCCCCGTCCGGGGCGTTTCGCGGTGGAACGGTGCCAAATCCGTCCTGCCACCGAGATCCGGTGCCGGGGAAGATGAGAGGGGAACCTCACTCATGAGCCTGACCACCGCCCACCCGATCCGGGACGGTGCCTTCGGCAACGGTACGCACCTGAGCTGTCGCGCCTGCGGGGCGAAATCGCCGCTCGGCCCGTTCTACGCCTGTATGGAGTGCTTCGGTCCGCTCGAAGTCGGGTACGAGTACCCGGCGATCACCCGCGAGCAGATCGAGGCCGGACCCAAGAACATCTGGCGGTACCAGCCGCTGCTGCCCGTCCCGGTGGACGTGGCCAGCTTCCCGAACACCGAGCCGGGGTACACCCGCCTCGTCGACGCCCAGAACCTCGCCCGTGAGCTGGGCCTGCGCAAGCTGTGGGTGAAGGACGACTCGGGCAACCCGACGCACTCCTTCAAGGACCGGGTTGTCGCCTCCGCGCTGAGCGCGACCCGCGAGCTGGGCATGAAGGTCTTCGCCTGCCCCTCCACCGGCAACCTGGCCAACGCCGTCGCCGCGGCCGCCGCCCGGGCCGGGATCCGCTCGGTCGTGTTCATCCCGCACGACCTCGAGCGCCCGAAGGTGATCACCACGGCCGTGTACGGCGGCACGCTGGTCGCCGTCGAGGGCAACTACGACGACGTGAACAAGCTGGCGTCCGAGATCGCCGGTGAGGAAGAGGGCTGGGCGTTCGTCAACGTCAACGTCCGCCCGTACTACTCCGAAGGCTCCAAGACGCTGGCCTTCGAGATCGCCGAGCAGCTCGGCTGGCGGCTGCCGCAGCAGATCGTCGTTCCGGTCGCGTCGGGTTCGCAGCTGACCAAGATCGACAAGGGCTTCACCGAGCTCGGCAAGCTCGGGCTGGTCGACGCCACCGATTACAAGGTGTACGGCGCGCAGGCGACCGGCTGCTCTCCGGTGGCGCAGGCGTTCCGTGACGGGCATGACGTGGTGAAGCCGGTCAAGCCGGACACGATCGCCAAGTCGCTGGCGATCGGCAACCCGGCCGATGGTCCGTACGTGCTGGACGTCGCCCGGCGGACCGGTGGCGCGATCGAGGACGTCAGCGACGAAGAGGTCGTCGAGGGCATCCAGCTGCTGGCCCGTACCGAAGGCATCTTCGCCGAGACGGCCGGCGGCGTGACGGTGGCGACGCTGAAGAAGCTGATCGCGACCGGACAGCTCGACCCCGAGGCCGAGACCGTGATCATCAACTCCGGCGACGGGCTGAAGACGCTCGACGCCGTGGCCGACCGGGTCGGCCCCAAGGTGACCATCCCCGCGTCGTACGACGCCTTCGTGAAGGCAGGCCTGCAGTGAGTGTGAGTGTGCGCGTCCCGACCATCCTCCGTCCGTACACCCAGGGCGTCTCCGAGGTGTCCGCCGAGGGCGCCACGCTGCTGGAGGTGCTGGACTCGCTGGACACGTCGTACCCGGGCATCAAGGGCCGCGTACTGGACGAGTCGGGCGAACTGCGCCGCTTCGTGAACGTGTACGTGAACGACGACGACGTCCGATTCGCCTCCGGCCTGCAGACAGAGATCAAGGACGGCGGGCAGGTCTCGATCATCCCTGCCGTCGCCGGCGGCTGATCTCTTTAGTTTTAGGGGGTTCAGGCCCTGGTTCCGGTCGCAGTTCGTCCGGAACCAGGGCTACTGTCGCCGGTATGGCGACCATGTGGACAATCGGCGCAGACGCTGCCGATCCGCCGCGGCTGGCTGAGTTCTGGGCCGCGGCGCTGGGGTACATCCTCGAACCGGGCTACGAGAACGACGAGCACGGCGCGTCGATCGTGGACCCCGACGACCTCGGCCCCGCGATCGGCTTCCTGCACGTACCGGAACCGAAGACCGCGAAGAACCGCCTGCACCTCGATCTCCGCGTCGCCGGGCCCGGTCCGCGCGACGCTTTGTCCGCCGGGCGAATGCGTTCGAAGGCGGCCGAGCTGGTTGGGCTCGGCGCCGTGCAGGTGCGCGAGGAGTTCTACGGCCCGGAACTCGGCCACATCGTCATGCTCGATCCCGAAGGGAACGAGTTCTGTGTCGGCTGATTAAGCTGCTGCGATGAGAGCAGTGGTGGTGTCGGAGTACGGCGTACTGCCGGAGGTCCGTGACATGCCGGAACCAACTGTGGACGCTGGCTCGGTAGTACTTCGGGTCGAGGCGACCGGCTTGTGCCGCAGCGACTGGCACGGGTGGATGGGGCACGACTCGGACATCGTGCTGCCGCATGTCCCCGGGCACGAGTTCGCAGGCACCATCGCCGCTGTCGGCGCCGGGGTGACCGGGTGGGCCGTCGGCGATCGGGTCACCACGCCATTCATCTGTGCCTGTGGCCAGTGTGAGCAGTGTTTGGAGGGCAACCAGCAGGTCTGCCCGAACCAGCTACAACCTGGTTTCAACTATTGGGGCTCGTTCGCCGAGTACGTCGCGGTCCCGTACGCGTCGGTCAACCTGGTCCGCCTCCCCGACGACATGACCTTCGCAACCGCCGCGGGCCTGGG
Source organism: Kribbella hippodromi (assembly GCF_039531045.1). Taxonomy (NCBI): domain Bacteria; kingdom Bacillati; phylum Actinomycetota; class Actinomycetes; order Propionibacteriales; family Kribbellaceae; genus Kribbella; species Kribbella hippodromi. The sequence goes on from NZ_BAAAPH010000008.1 coordinate 306,496, forward strand.
CTGCCGCTTCGCAACGTCCTTCCGCGCGGTCCACCAGGTAGCCCAGGTCAAGGCAGGCGAACGCGTAGCCATCTTCGGCTGCGGCGGCGTAGGCCTCTCCGCCATCATGATCGCCGCCGCCCTGGGCGCCGAAGTAATAGCCATCGACCCCAACCCAGCCGCCCTGACCCTGGCCGCAACCCACGGCGCCACCCACACCCTCCAAACCCCCACCCCACCTCCCGCGCCCACCGCGCCCACCGCGCCCGCCGCAGCCACTGTCAGCCCGGTTCGCGCCGCCCCGACTGCCACACCGACTGCCACACCGACTGCCACACCGACTGCCGCCGCCGATCCGGTCGTTGCCGCAATCAACGACTTCGGCGGCGCACACGTCACCATCGACGCCCTGGGCTCCAACGAAATAGCCCAGCAAGCCCTCCAGTCCCTCCGCCCCCGCGGCCGCCACATCCAAATCGGCCTGCTCCCATCAGCCATCACCCTCAACGCCGGCCGCCTGATCGCCCAAGAACTCACCTGGCTGGGCAGCCACGGCATGCCCGCCCACGCCTACCCCGAAATGCTCGCCTTGGTAGCCTCCGGCAACCTGAACCCAGCCCAGCTGGTCACCCGCACCATCCCCCTACCCCAAACCCCAGCAGCCCTCGGCGCCCTCTCCACCACCACCACCCCACCCGGGGTAACCATCATCACCCCCTAAACCCCACCCTGCCCCCTGCACTACCACCTGCCGCACCCGCCCCGCCTGCACCGCCACCTGCCGCGCACCTGCCCCGCCTCACCACTTGCCGTTCCGCGCCACTTGATTTGCCGCGCCACCTGCTCTGGCCCACCCCGGCATCCTCCTGCCACGGTTCAAGCAACCTGAACCAAGGAGCCGACCATGCCCCGCCAATTGACCCGCCTGATGAACATCCGCTACGCAAGCCCCGGCGGCATCGACCTGCACTTGGACGTGGTTGCCCCGTCCCCGCTACCGCAAACCCCCACCCCAACCGTCGTACGCATCGACGGCTGCCCCGCCTGGGGCCCCGGCGACCGCTACGCCGCCCAACTCCCGTTCGCGAACCCCGCCCTGGCGAACGCCGGCTTCATAACAGTCGCCATCTCCGTACGCACCAGCACCCAAGCCATCTTCCCCGCCCAACTGGAAGACATCCGATCCGCCCTGACCTGGCTCCGAACCAACCCCCTCAACCTCCCAATCAACCCCACCAAAATCGCCCTCTGGGGCCACTCCGCCGCCGGCCACCTAGCAGCCCTGACCGCCCTGTCCCCACCCATCCCAACACCCCCACAACCACACCCCACAAGGGATTCCCACCCCTCGTGCGACGCCCGTCCCTCCGACGACCTCGACCGTTCGCGCGAGGCCCACTCCTCGTACGACGCCAGGTTCGCCGAACATCTCCCACCGGCGGGCGACACCCAGGCGCCCGTACAGAACGCCCTTGAAGACAGGCGTGCATCCACCGCTCAAGCTCAGCTTCGAGCCGACGTTCAGGCGGTCGTCATCATCAGCGCCCCAACCGACCTCACCCGCCCAGGCGGCGCCATGCGAATCGACCGCCCCTCACCCGTAACCGCCCTGGTCGGCAGCACCGACCCCGAACGCCTACGCGCCGCCAGCCCCCTAGCTCACGTAACCCCCAACGCCCCGCCCTTCCTCATCATCCACGGCACCGCCGACGAAACAGTCCCGTACGAGCAAGCCGTACGCCTCCACCACGCACTCACCAACCAACCGACCCCACCCACCACCTCCCTCGCCTCCCCGCACTCCCCAAACTCACCCCACTCCGCCGACACATCTCCCGGCGCCGGCTCACCGCACTCCCCGGACTCCCCGGACTCCCCGGACTCCCCGGACTCCCCGGACTCCCCGGACTCACCGCACTCCCCGGACTCCCCGGACTCCCCGGACTCACCGCACCGCGCCGCCGGGCCCCACCGCGCCGCGTCACCCCGCGCAAATGCCCGTCTCCTGCCGATCATCGGCGGCCACCACAACCTCCTCCCCGACCCGAACGCGCCGTACGACAGCCCGGTCTGGCACGCCGTAGCCCAAGCCGCCGCCCACTTCTTCCACCAGACGCTCGGTCCTCGCCGATAAATCTGCCCAGGGCAACAACTGTTCATCAGAAACCCGTGGACAACTGAGCGTGCGCGATGAGCAGCAGCAAACTACCGTCCGCTCTCGACGCTCTCGACGCTCTCGACGCTCTCGACGCCGAGCAAGGCGGGCGACCTGCGCCATGTAATCGCCACAACGTAGTCCGAGCTGCGCCAATCGTCGGGGCAAGATGGACGATTGCATCGTCACTACTCGGCCCGCACGACTGCTGCGCGGACCGGGGCCCGGCGAGGAACGCCTGACGAAGCGAGCGCTTTTATACCGAAGGGCTGACTTCCGGCCCGGTCAGGCGGAATCCGTCCGGCTCAGCGCAGCGCCGCGATCAGGTCCGTCGCGATCCCAGGCATGAAATCGCAGTTCACGGTCCTGCCGTCGACCGGACCGGTGACGTTGTAGTCGACGACCGCGCGCTGCCCGTCGTGGATATCGATCACGACCTCGCAGGTCGGCCGCACCTGCATCCGCGCGCCGGACCAGGCAGGAAATCCGCCGACCTTGATCTCCCGCGGCTCAGTGTCGCTGAAGATGTAGCTTCCGTACACGCTCTTCTGGTACACGATGACGGAGAGCGAATACGGCGGTTGTTTGTACGCCCAGGTGCAGGTCAAGGTGCGGGTCCCCTCGAGGTACTCCGCGACCGGCTTCCCCGGCTTCACCTGCCACTTGGTAACAGGGACCCGGTCCAGCGCGGCGCAGTCCCGCATCGCCGAGAGATCGAGGTTTCCGGTCCGCGGGCGCGGCGACGGGGTCCAGGCTCCCGGAGTCCGGCTCGGACGGATCGGCTCCGACGAGGCCGGCCGGCCGCTGGGACTGCCCGACGCCGGTGTGCTCGGCAGACTGATCGTCGGCTTCTCGATCGGCTTCACTTCAGGCGCCCCCGCAGAGCACGAACTAGCCCAGACGACAGCCACGACGCCCGCCACAGCAGCGACGGCACGGCTGAACCTGATTTCCCGCATGAAGAGCATCCCTCTCACCTGACCGCGAGACGCGCCGACGATCCGCCGAGCGCCTGTCCTGTGCGGCACTGTAGCGAAACCGCGGGTCAGACCGGCAACTCGAAAGGACCGTGAACTGACTTCTCCGCTGCATCCCAAGCCACCACCCACTTCGTCCATCAACGCTGAGCTCCAGCCGATAAGGGGCCTAAGGCAACGATAAAGTCTGCGAAATCTGTGGATAACTATTTTCCCTTATTTTCAAGGGAATCCAGCTTGAAACTGTCGGTGGCGCTGCCTAGAGTTGGTGCATGGAAGAGGTCAGCGAGCGCCCAGTGTGCACGATGAGCGGCAGTGAAATGCTGTCCGCTCTCGACACGCTGGACGCTGAGCTGGCCCGCATCCATACCCGCCGCCTCCACCTGATCGCCGGCCTGGAATCCATCGGGTACGCGCAAGAACTAGGAGCCCACGACACCGTCCAACTACTGTCGTTCCGCTACCGCCAAGACCGCGCCGAAGCCCGCCGAGACGTGCGCCTGGCCCAAGCCCTCCCCAAATACAACTCCGTCTCCACTGCCCTCCCTGACACAACTCCAACCCCGCCACACGATCCGTACTCAGCCGAGCCAGACGCGGATGCGGCGACGCCGCAATACCTACGCCCAGCGCAAGCAGAAGCGATCGTCTCCGCCCTGGAACGCGTCCCCTCGACCGTACCCATCGAAAACCTCGACGTGGCCGAACGCGAGCTGGTCGGCCTGGCCCGCCACCTCTCACCCGCCGAGCTCCGCAAAGCCGCCCAGCGCATCCGCGACATCCTCGACACAGACGGCCCCGAACCCGAAGAACACAAGGCGTACGCCCGCGAATCCCTCACCCTCAACTCAGCCGACCGCGGCGTAAAGTTCCGCGGCTACCTGGCCAACGAAAATGCCGAGCTCCTCCGCGCCCTGATCCATGCCGGCGCCCGCCCCCACAAAACCACCGACGGCGAACCAGACCCCCGCTCCCGCGAAAAGCGCCAAGCCGATGCCCTGACCACAGCCCTGACAATCGCCGCCACCACCCTGGACGCGACTTCCACAACCAAGAACTCCCCAACCCCCACCGCAGCCACATCAAACGCCCCCACGGCAACCTCGAACACTTCAAGCGCCGACCCGACGACCAGCCCATTCGGTACGAGCACGCGCCCGTACACATCGGATGCCGACGCCGACCACCCCGAAGCGCTGAGCGTGTCACCCGGCGCGGCGCCCAGCACGAAAGCCGCCGCCCCCGCCGAGTCCACCCCCACCTCCAACTGGGTTCCCGGGTTCGGCGCGAAGGCGACGATCACAGTGACGATCGACCTGCAGGACCTGAAGTCGGCAACGGCGGACGCGATCGGCACCATGGTGTACGGCGACGGTCTCTCCGCGGCCACCATCCGCCGCATTGCCTGCGACGCAAAGATCATCCCGCTCGTACTCGGTACCAACTCCGAACCCTTGGACGTCGGCCGTTCCGAACGCTTGGTCACCAGAGCCATGCGTCGAGCTCTGAACGCCCGCGACAATGGCTGCGTCATCTGCGCAGCCCCACCCATCATGTGCGACGCCCACCACCTGCAGTCCTGGCTCGACGGCGGCGACACAAAGGTGACCAACCTCGTACTCCTCTGCCGCCGCCACCACGCCGACCTCCACGCCGGCGACTGGACCATCAAGATCACCAACGGCAAACCCCAGGTATCCCGCCCACCCTGGGCAGACCCAACCCACAAACCAACCCCACGCCGCCAACCCCACCCATCCCTCCAACCAGCCACCCCAATCACCCCCACGCCCGAAAACGACCACGCACCCCGAACGCCCACCCACACGAACAACCAATCCCTACCCGACACCAGAGCCCTGCCCGACAACGAAGCCCTCCCTGACAACAGAGCCCTGCCCGTCAACGAGGTCCTGCGTGCCAACGAAGCTCTGCCTGACAACGGAGCTCTGCCCGACAACGCGGTCCTGCGGGACAGCCGAGCTCTGTCCGACAACGAAGCTCTGCCTGACAACGGAGCTCTGCCTGATGGAGCTGCGCCGGACGACGAGACCGTGCCCGGAAGCGTGCTTCTGTCAGCCGGTCCACTGCTAACGGACAGCAGCTCGCCACACGGCGACTCGTTCTTCCACGGTCGTTCATCGGTTGACCGCGTCGCGTCAAGCGATGGCGGGCTGCCGAGAGACAGCGGGTCATGGGGCGTCGGGTTCCCACACGATGACGATGCATCCGGCGACGTCCGACAGTCGAGTGACAACGGCTCGCCGGGCAACGGCGACTTGCCGGGTGATGACAAGCCCCCGGGTGATAACGGGTTGCTGGGTGATGACGAGGCGCCGGGTGGTGACGGATTGGCGAGTGATGACTGGTTGCCGGGTGATGACAAGCCCCCGGGTGATAACGGGTTGCTGGGTGATGACGAGGCGCCGGGTGGTGACGGATTGGCGAGTGATGACTGGTTGCCGGGTGGTGACGGGCTGCCGCGCGATGACGAGCCGCCGGGTGGTGATGGGTTGGCGGGTGATGACGGGTTGGCGGGTGATGGCGGATTGTTGGGCGATGGTGGTGATGGGCGTGCAGCGCCTGAGGGCGAGGATGCGGCCTTGTCGGCGCGGGAGGCCGCGACTCTTGCCATCTGGGGTGAGTTGCCGGCGACCGGGCGTGGGTACGGCGTGCGTGATGTACACGCAGACGATCACGGTGCTTCGGTTGATGGTGGAGGCGGTTTCGTCCCGTCGTACTGGGGTGTCCCGCCGGAGCAGGTGCACGATGACGGTGAACCCGCGTACGGCGACCGCGCTTGGCTGGAGGATGCTGCAATCTTCGCCGCCTGGGGAGATCCTGCGGCAGACGAACCACAGAGTCCCCGCTGATCCTCTCTCATCTGTCCGCGCTGTCCGCGCTGTCCGCGCTGTCCGCGCTGTCCGCGCTGTCCGCGCTGTCCGCGC